>JBJOID010000228.1:0-10385 GCA_046047315.1 Candidatus Hydrogenedentota bacterium
CTTTGACGCGCACGGTCTCGCCAAGCAGCACCACCTCGCGCGGATTCTTCACGTAGCGGTTGGCGAGCTCAGACAAATGAATGAGGCCATCCTGGTGCACACCGATATCGACGAAAGCGCCGAAGTCGGTCACGTTCGTTACGATGCCTTCGGTGATGTGCCCCTCGGTCAGCTGATCGACGCGCTCGACAGCGGCGTCGCGCTGGGGCATGCGGAAGCGGCGGCGGCGTTCACGGCCCGGGAAGATGAGCTCGTCGCGCACATCAGCAAGATAAAGCGGACCAAACTTCTCGTCGGCCAGCGCTTCCCAATTGATGGAGCGGATGAGGTTCTCGTTGCGGATTAAATCCCTCACCTGTGCATTGACCGAGGCGGCTGCCTTGCGAACCAACTCATACGCCTCGGGGTGAATGCGCGTCGTATCCAGCGGCTCGTCGCCGCCGCGCACGAAGAGGAAGCCCGCGGCTTGATCGAAGGTGCGTTCACCCACGCCCGACACGCCTCGCAACTGCTCACGGCTCTTGAAGGAGCCATGCTCCTTGCGCCACGCGGCGATGTTCTGCGCCGCGCCCAACTGAATCCCGCTCACATAGCGGATCATGTCGGGCTGGGCTGCGTTCAGATCCACGCCAACGAGATTGACGCAAAGCTCAATCACGGCGGACAGCTCGTCCTTCAGGCGCTTCTGGGTGACATCGTGCGCGAGGCCGCCCAGTCCCAGGGTGCGCGGCTCGAGCTTTACGAACTCGGCGAGTGGATCCTGGAAGCGGCGGGCGACGGTGATGGCGGCGCGCACGGGAATGTCCAGGTCGGGAAACTCCTCCTTGGACTCCTTGCCCGAAGCATAGGCCGAGACGCCGGCCTCGCTGACAAACACGGTGAAGGCGCGCAGGTTGGGCACCTTGCGGCGGTTCTCCGCAAGGAAGCGCGAAAACTCACGCGAGCCGGGACCGCTGCAAACGGCAATCACGTCGATGGGATGCTTGTCGGTGAGCAGCTTCAACACGTCACGGGCGGCGAGCATCTGCTCCTGGCTACCCTCAATCTGAAGGTTGCCATGCTCCACAAACCGACCCTCGCGATCGACAAGCGCCATCTTGTAGCCGGACTTGCCATCTTGGGCCACGCCGAGGGTCATCAGCTTTCCGCCGGGGGGGGACATCAGCAGGTGCTGAAACTGGTCGCGGACGGACTCGAGTATTTGATCTTCCGCCGCGTCGCGCACCTCTTGAAGAACCTCGCTCTCCAGCGTGGGCCGCAGAAGGCGACGGTAGGCATCGCCGGCGATATGGCGAATGTAGACCTCGAAGGGGGTGCCGGTCTGCTTGAGCCAGCGCTGCACGATCTCCTCAACGGCGGCGTTGTCATCAATTACAAGGTCGGTGCGAAGAAAGCCCTGACGGCCGCCGCGCAGCACCGTGAGCAGCTGCTCCGGCGTGAGCTTGGCAAGGGGCTTCGCGAAATCAAAGTAAGGCGCAAAGTGGCGCGCCGCGGCAGCGTTTTCTTCCGAATGCTTGGCCGCCTTGGCCGTGAGCAATCCCTCCTCGCGCATGCGGCGGCGCAGGCCTGTGCGCACTGCCGTGTCCGCGGCGATGCGCTCGGCGAAGATATGGCAAGCGCCGTCGAGCGCGGCCTCGGGCGAAGTCACGCCGGCGTCCATCCGGACGTAGGTCGCCGCAAACTCCTCGATGGTCTGGCTGATGGGGAGCTGCTCCGCGAGGAAATCCGCCAGGGTGTCGAGGCCTTGCGAGGCCGCGATGGTGCCCTTGGTGCGGCGTTGCCGTTTGAACGGCATGTACAAATCTTCAAGCAGGGTCATCGAATCGGCTGCCTGCACCTGCGCGCGCAAGTCTTCCGTGAGCAGGCCGTTCGATTCCAGGTTTTCGATGACGGCCGCCCGGCGGTTGGAGATGGCCGTATAGCGGGCGTTCAACGCCTGAATGCGCGCAAGCGCCTTGCCGCCAAGACCGCCATGCGCGTCTTTGCGGTAGTGCTCAACAAAGGGAACGGTTGCGCCGTGGTCAAACAACTTAATGGCCGCCGCGGTGTTCTCGGGGGTGGCACCCACTTCCTTGGCAATCTTCGCGACGAAGGTCTGATCAATCATGCAATCGCTCCCGTTGTCGAGCGCGCCTCTCGGGGAAACACGCGCTCCTTGCCGCAACCGCGACGCCCCCCATGCTTTCCCGGGGCACGCGCAAATATGCGGCGGCCTGATCTTCCAATGGTTACGGCCACGATGGACAGCCCTGCCCTGAACCCTGTTGCTGCCCTGGCCACTAAAGGCAATCCTACCACCTGCTGGGGCGGTTCTCAATCTCAGCGAAGCGGCATGGGGCGCTAAACCTGCTGATGCGCGCGCAGACGGCGGGCGGCGTGTGCAAGCCCAAGGCCGTTCATGAACTGGTCGGGGTCCATCGCCTCGCGGTCGCCCGGGATTCCCGCGGCCCCCACTTCCTCGAGGTGCCGGTCCATCGCCTCGCCCACGCGCTCGATGCAAAAGCCGTTGAGCTCGCCGTCCTCAAGCCCGCTCGCGGCAGCCTCGATGATGATGGCCTGCATCCGGTCCAGCGATGCGTTCAGTTGCGCGGCACAGCGGGGCAGATTGTCGAAGGCCCCGAAGTGCGCGATGAAAGCCCACTTGGCTCCGCTTTCCACAAGCCGCTGCGCCGACACCTTCGCGGCTGCCGGATCGAAATCGGGAGGCGCGGTCACGCAGTGGCAGAAGGATGGACCCGGACGCATGTAACTGGAACGGCCCATTCCCAGCACGTCGCCGGTAAAGACCCCCTCCGACTTGTCGTCGTAGATGACAAAGTGGTGCGTGGCGTGGCCGAGAGCGTATTCGAAGCGCAGGGTGCGATCCCCCCAGCGCAATTCCTCACCATCTTCCATCGAACGCACGCGGTCGGCCGGAACCGGCAGCACGTCGCCGTAGAGCTGCTGAAACATCTCATCACCATAGAGCGCGCGCGACCCCGCAACCAGTCGCTCCGGGTTGATGGCGTGGCGCGCCGCCTTCGGGTGCGCAAGCACCGTAGCGTTGGGACAAAGCTGGGTTAGACGCCCCAGCCCCCCTGCGTGGTCGAGATGCACATGGGTGATGATGAGGTAATCCACGTGCTCAAAGCTCAGGCCATGGCTGGCCAATTCCGCCTGAAGATGGGGTATCGCCTGATTGGTGTTGTCAATGATGGCAGCGCGGCGCCCCTCGATAAGCACATAAGAGGCGGCGCGCTCCGGCGCGATGTAGTGCATGTCCACCAAGCGGACAGACGGGTGCCACGGTTGCGGTTGCGTCATGGAATCCTCCCCGGCGCGCGGCATTCCCGCCGCGCGGATACATTACAGGCCCAGGTCCTGGATGGCTTTCATTTGACGGTCGGAATGCTCCGCGCCCACACCGTGCGCGGCGTCGCGCCCACGGTTGCCCGCGGCGCTGGTTCCTCCCTGGTTCATGTTATTCAGTTGCTGCTGCATGCCTATCGCGCCCACGGCCTCATGCGCCACGCTGCCGCCACCCGCCGGGGCCGGATGCACCGGCACGGGTGCGGGCGCCACGCCGGGGGCATACACCTGTCCTGTCTGGTTGTCGTAGAGAAATTCGCGACCATCGCTGGCCCGGGGATATTCAGGGAGATACTTCGGCACGAGGTCCGCAAGGGTTGCCGGGTACCATGTAGTATCGGCGCCGTATTGCTGAATCGCCGCGCGAAGCTGGTCCAGCTTACGCCAATCCTCAGCGCTCGGTGCGGCGGGTGTAGCGGGCAGGGGCTGGTCGAGCAGGCGGCCCGAGGCGGGATCGTATCCGTACAAGCTGCCATCCGGCTTTGCCGGAATGCGCGCCAGATACTCGGGTACGAGCGCCTCAAGCGACGGGGGATTGACGCCCCGCTCACCCTGATAGGCCTGGATGGCCTGGCGAAGTTCGGTCTCCGCGCTGAAGCCCTGCGCATGCTCAATCTGCCGCTTCATGCCCTTGAGTTGCTGGGCCTGTAATTGCCCCTGCACCGCCGTCGCGGTCAACACTTCGGCCATGCATCCCGTCAAGGACAACGCCATCAGTGCAAGCAACCAGCGACACATCCGGGCCTCTCCCAGCGGCTAACCCCGCGTTTGCTCCAACAATTCGCGCACGTCGATCACCTTGTCCGAGTTGACCCGGTAAAGGCTCAACACATACCCGTCCTCGATCTCCTCACCCACCTTGAGCGTGCCGTAAACCGCCACCGGGGCGTCGAGCTTGTACTCCGCCGTGTGGCCCTCCTCCATTTCCACCATCACCCACTCGTTCATCTTGGGAGGAACGCCGTAGCAACAGAACATCTGGTCCTGCGTGAGCGCGAAAGAGCGCACCTTGCCCGACGCGTCGAGGTCGATCGGAACCATGAAACCAGCCAACAGCACGGGACTCTCGTTGAGTTGCATCAGTTGCTCGGGCACTTGGTTCACGGGCGGCTTGCTCGGATCGGGCTGCGCGCGAACCACCTCGGGATCCGGCACGTCGTACTTGAAGCCCCCCAGTGCCTTGAAGGAGACCTTGTAGAACAGGCCATCCTGGGTCTTCTCGAAGTTGAACACGTCGGCGCCATCGCCGCCCGAATCCACCTTGCTCAGCAGATCCAATGATTCCTGCGAGATTTGCTTCGGGCGCTCGATACCCTCAGGGGTGGCGAGAAGCGATGAAGCCGGATCTCCCTCCTCCGGCAAGGTGACCGCTTCCGGCGCGGAGGCCATGGGCGCGCCACGGACTTCCTCGGACGCAGCGCCAGAATTGGCCTGATCGGCCAAAGCCATCACCTCGTCGAGATCGGCCACCGGGGGCTTCTGCCCGCCGCCAAGGGCGATAATCAACCCCACGGTGACCAGCGTGCCGACAATCAACACGGCGGTCGCCACGATGGGATAGGAACGGTTTTCACTGCTCATCGAAAAGACTCCGTAACGGGTACCGCAAACTGAACGCTTGAGTATACCAAATGGTGGACACGGTGCGCGCATGCGCATGCACATGGTATGATCTGCCCCTTTCCAGCGGAATTCGAGGAGCTCCATACGCCATGACCCAGCCGGCCTTTCTCTCGCGCGCCACAGCGCTCATGATTGCGGAAACCTATGGCACGCCTGTGTTTGTGTATGACGAAGCCACCCTGTTGAAGCGCGCCGGGGAAGTGTTGGCGTTCCCGAATGCATTTGGGCTCACCGCCCGGTATGCCATGAAGGCGCTCCCCACGGCGGCGATCATCCGTCTGCTCACGGATGCGGGACTGCACATCGACGCTAGCAGCGGCTATGAGGTGGAGCGCGCCATGCGGGCGGGCGTACCGGCGGAGCGGATCCAGCTGACTGCCCAGGAAATGCCAGAGAACCTTGCCTACTTACTGGAGCAGGGCATCCGGTTCTGTGCCTGTTCGCTGAGGCAGCTCGAAAGCTATGGCCAGCTGCGTCCCGGCAGCGAGGCGATCGTGCGCATCAATCCCGGCATAGGATCGGGCCATGTGCAACGCACCAATGTGGGCGGCCCCTCCTCCAGCTTCGGCATTTGGCACGGCCATTTGGACGAAGTGAAGGTCCTGGCCGCGCGCCACGGACTGCGCATCACGACGATGCACACGCACATCGGCTCTGGCTCGGACCCCGAAACCTGGGTGCACTGCGCCAAGATTTCTCTGGGCATTGCGGCGCAACTGCCGGAAGTGAAGCGCCTGAGCCTCGGCGGCGGGTACAAGATAGCCCGCATGGCGGGCGAGAAGGCCGCCAACCTGCAGGAGATCGGCAGCCGTGTGCTGCCGGAGTTCGAAGCCTTCGCGCGCGAACACGGGCGCGAACTTCACCTCGAGGTTGAACCCGGCACCTACCTTGTCGCCAATGCAGGCGCCATCGTCTCCAGGGTGATGGACGTGGTGGACACCGGCGCAGACGGCACGCGCTTTATCAAGCTCAATACCGGCATGACGGACGTCTTACGGCCCAGCCTCTACGGCGCGCAGCATCCCATCACCATCCTGCCGACGGCAGAGCGTCCAACCCATGAAGCCGAGTTCATGGTCGTGGGGCACTGCTGCGAAAGCGGCGACATCCTCACGCCTGCACCCGGCGACCCCGAGCAGCTGGGCCCGCGCACGCTAACCGTCCCCGAGGTGGGTGACCTCGCAATCATCGACGGTGCCGGCGCCTATTGCTCCTCCATGTGCTCGAAGAATTACAACGCCTTCCCCGAGTCCGCCGAGGTGCTGCTCCACGCCGACGGAACGACCACCCTTATTCGCCGACGGCAGACCTTGGACCAGGTTCTACAGAACGAACTTTGATCTCGAGTGGAATTCCCCACAGACTTGCAAGTTGCGGGATTTGCGGGTACGCTTAGGTTGAAGGTTTCTAACTTGGGGAGGCACGTGTGTCTAAGATATTGCTGGTGGATGATGACCGGCAACTGTTGAGCGTGGTTGGTAAACGCTTGCAGGCCTTAGGTTTCGAGTGTCGCGCAGAGACAAACGGCGCGGAGGCCTTGGCCTATGTCGAGGCGAACGCGGTTGACTTGGCCGTGCTCGACATCATGATCCCCGGGATGTCTGGCTTTGAAGTATGCCGTCGCATCCGCCAAAACCCGAACCGCTTCGGCACGCAGATCATGTTCCTGTCCTCGATGAACTCCGAAGAGGAAATCGAACACGGGCTGGCGCAGGGCGCCGACGACTATCTGGGCAAACCCTTTCACGTGGACGATCTCGTGCGCCGGATCGAACGGCTGCTCGCGGTTTCGCGCACACATTCACTGACCGACGAGGTCACCTCGCTACCGGGTTCGAAGTGCATCAAGCTGGAGATCCAGAAGCGCATCTATCAGGGAAAGCCCTTCGACTTGGTCTATGCGCAGCTGCTGCGCCTGAACGATCTGACCCCGCTCGGGGCCGGCCTTCGAGACCGCGCGGTGAGGCACTTTGCTCGGGCGCTTCAGAAGTGCGCTGAGAAGACCGGCGGCGAGGGCTTCTGCGCCGGACACATGGGAGGCGGACACTTCGTTTGCCTGCTGGAACCAGGCCTAAGCAAGGGCTTCTCCCAGGCAGTCGCGAAATTCTGGGATGCCTATCAGCCAAACTTCTATTCCGGGGCCGGGTTGGAAAAAGCTTTTGAACTGGCGAAGGATCGCCCGGGCACGGCCGGAAGCGTGCCGGTGATGGAAACGCTTCTGTGTGTCACCAGCCACGACCCCCGCGTGCATGAGTCTGCCCAAGGACTCTTGGAGATTCTCTCCCACATCCGCGAGAACGCGCTAGAACAATCCCGAAAGGGAGTAATCTTCGACCGTCGCACCGCGCCCGTCGAGGCTTGATCCACACGCTTCTTCCCGCGTTTTGACGATGCCGCTGGCATGCCGTTATCATCTCCACGTTGGGCACTCGCCCCGCTTCCCACCAGAGCCACGGGCCGGGCATATTGGGCGCCGCCGGTATGCATCTTTTTGGGATACGGGACAAACGCATCGGGCGCTATGAGTCTGGGCTGAATCACACGGGGTTACCATGAGACGCGATATTGTTCACGAGGGCGCAAAAAACCTGACCTACGAAATCCGCGAGATTGTGCTCGTGGCCCGGCAGGTTCGCGATCTCGGCATGGAGATCACCTGGGAGAATATCGGCGACCCGATCGAGAAGGGCGAGAAGCTGGTGCCCTGGATCAAGGAGATCATCCACGATCTCATGGATCAGGACAGCAGCTACGGCTACTGCGACACCGCTGGCGTGATTGCCACCCGTGAATTCCTGGCGGATCAGATCAACATTCGCGAAGACGGCGTCAAAGTCACCCGGGACGACATCTTGTTCTTCAACGGCCTTGGCGACGCGGTGGCCAAAGTTTACGGCTTTCTCAAGCGCGAGGCCCGCATCCTCGGTCCTTCGCCCGCCTACAGCACGCACTCCAGCGCCGAGGCCGCGCACTCGGGCTACAGCCATGTGACCTACCAGCTGGACCCCTACAACGGCTGGATGCCCGACATCGACGACATGCGCAAGCGCGTGAAGTACAACGACTCGATCGCAGGCATACTGCTCCTCTCCCCCGACAATCCCACCGGCGCCGTCTACCCGCGTGAAATACTCGACGAGATCGTCAAGATTGCGCAGGACTACGATCTCTTCATCATCGCGGACGAGATCTATTCGCACATCGTTTACGAAGGGCAGCCGCGCCTTCACACCAGCCAGTGGGTACAGGATGTCCCCGCGCTGGCCATGCGCGGCATCAGCAAGGAATACCCCTGGCCCGGCTCGCGCTGCGGCTGGCTTGAGGTGCTCAACAAGGGACGCGACGAGAACTTTGCGCAGTACGTGGACAGCCTGTTGGCCTCGAAGCGTTTGGAAGTCTGCTCGACGACGCTACCCCAAATGTCCATTCCGGCGGTCTTCGGGCATCCGAACTACCCGGCCCATTTGAAAGAGCGCGCGGCAACCTTTGCCAGCCGTGCCGACGAAGTGCAGGAAGCCTTCGCGGGCTGTGAGGCGGTCATCGTCAACCGTCCCGGCGGCGCCTTCTACCAGACCGTCATGTTTAAGGACGGCGTTCTGAATGACAAGCAGACCCTTCCCATCGAGAACCCGGCCATTCGTGAACGCATCGAATCGCTGGTGAAATCGGTCTCGCCCGACAAGCGCTTTGTCTATTACCTCATGGGCGCGACCGGCATTGTCATCGTCCCGCTGACCGGCTTCCACTGCAAGCATGCGGGATTCCGATTCACGCTGCTGGAAAGCAATCCCACCAAGCGCGCCTGGATCCTCAAGACGCTTCGCGACAGCATCGAAACCTACATCGCCAGTTGATTACCGCCTGCGCTTCGAAAACCTCGCAGGCGTCCGGTCATCTATTGACAGTCCCCAGGCAAGCCGATACACTCTAGCGGGGAAGCTTACCAAGGGAGCGCGGCGCGGTATGGATGACGCGGGCAATCACGAGCGGCTGGAATCTTTGCGCGCCGCGTTGAGCGGTAACTTCGAGCGGCTCAACACCGCCCACGACGACTGGGTGGAGCGCTTGGGCAACGCGCGCGGCGTGCTGCGCTCGCTGGCAGGCGCCCTGGAAAAGCACAAGGCAGAGAGCCTTTCGCTTCAGGAATCCCTCCTCCAGCAGATGAAAGACCTGAAAGGCCGCCTGGCCGACTCGGGCAATTCGGCGGAACTGGAAGCCCGTATCCAGGAACTGGAACAGGAGAACGCCGAGACTGCGAGCGCAGCGCAGGAGCAGGCCAACCGCATCGCAGAGTTGGAAGAAGCGCTCGAAACCGCGCGTAAGTCCGCCGAGGCGGCCACCCTGCAAGGGGAAGAATTCCAGGTGCTTCAACAGGAAGCGGCAGAGCTGCGCGAAGCAGAGCGCGCCCTGAAGAACGAACTTGCCACCTTACGCCCCAGGGCAGAGGAAGCTGGCGCACGCACGGGCGCCCTCGAGGAGGAACTCGCTTCTCTTCGGGGCGAAGTCGAATCACTCCGACAGGAACATCACGCGGCCCTTGCTTCGCGGGATGAGGCTCAGGCACGTCTGGCCGCGCTGGAAACAGAGGGCACCGAGGCCGCCGCCAAGCTGAGCGACGCCACGGAGCGCGCGGAAGCTGCCGAACAGGACTTGAAGGAAGCCTTGGAACAGGTGGAATCCTCCGAGCGTGAACTCGCCCAACTAAGGGAGTCACGCGAGCAGGCGCTCGCCGCGCAGGAAGAATTCGGGGAACAGCTGGCCCAGCTGCAAAAGCAGCTTGACGCCGAGCGCGAGCGCAACCGCGCCTTCGAAGATCAGCTGGAGGACGAAAAGTCGAAGGGCACCAAGGCAGCGTTGGCCGCGCAACTGGCCGAGGCCCTTCAGGAAGCCGAGGAAGCCCGCGCTGAAGTGCGCTCCCTCAGGCGCGCGCTGGAACAGGCGCGCGACGAAGCCGCTTCCGCCGCCAGCGCTCCCGCTCCGAAGCGAGGAAGAAGCTCTGAAGAAGAGCTGAATCTCGTGCGTCAGGCCGCGCAGGCAAAGGGCGGTGGCAAGTTCACCATCGGTGAACTCCTCATCAATGCAGGCCTCGTCTCCCAGCAACAGGTGGAGGAGGCCATCGAGCAACAGCGTCAGGACCGCCACCAACACATCGGCGCCATTCTCGTCAAGGAAGGCTGGGCCAGCGAGGATGCGGTGGCACAGGCGCTGGCCTACCAGTGCAACGTCGACTTCGTGAAACTGTCTAGCCTCGACATCAACCCATCGAGCACGGCCCTCATCAGCGAGCGCCTGGCAAACCAGCACTCCTGCATTCCGATCAACAGCGACGACACCTCGATGACACTCGCCATGGTAAACCCGCTCGATCTTGTTGCCATCGAGGATATAGAGCGTTCCAGCGCGCGAAAAGTCGA
>JBJOID010000229.1:0-13280 GCA_046047315.1 Candidatus Hydrogenedentota bacterium
TTACTCGGAGCCGGCCTGGGTCACCGTCTTGCCTCCCGGCTCATTGCCCGTAGGCAGTGCAGCGGGACTTGGTGCCCTGGCCGCGGCGCTTGCGGGCGTCGGCTTGTTGCGTACGCGCCGCAAGTAACCAGCCGAGAATCGAAACAAGCAACCCAACGCTTGCCCATGGGCCGGAAGGATTCCCTCCCGGCCCATGGCGCAAGCAGGAGCAAATGCCATGCGTAAGGGCGGATTCACGCTTATTGAACTGCTCGTTGTAATCGCGATTATCGGGATCTTGGCCGCCATACTGTTGCCGGCGCTGGCGCGGGCCAGGGAAGCAGCCAGACGAGCAAGTTGCCAGAACAACCTCAAGCAATTGGGGCTTGTCTTCAAGATGTACTCACTTGAAAGCCGAGGTTCCTTCTATCCCTCCATGGAGTTCAGCATCGGTGACCGGGTCGACTGTGATGATGCTGCGTACCCGGTCGTTTCACAATCGCCGAATTTCATCACCTCGCCGCGATTCGGGCAGATATTTCCCGAGTACTTGACCGATGCCAACGTCTTGCTTTGTCCCTCCAGCGCTACCGCCAGCGAGGATCAGTTCGTGAGTCGTGTCACGGGAGAGGAAACCTACTTTCGAAACTGCTCAAGCAATTCGCAGGGCGTGTGGATCTTTGATGACAGCTATCACTATTACGGCTACGTACTCGACAAGCTGGACAAGGATACCTTTGACGCCTCGTCCCTGCTCTTCCTGCCTCCCCCGGCCATCGCCTCCAAGCAGCTTGCAGCATTAGTGGCAGACATCACCCTGAGCCTCGTCGGGGGCGCTGATTTCGTGGATGAATACAACCAGTCCAACGAGGATTGGCCGCTCACGGTGATCTCGCTTGGAATCGTCGGATGCACGGGTAACTGCGGTAACGCCGAGAGCAATACGCTTTATCACCTGCGCGAGGGTATTGAGCGCTTCCTGATCACGGACATCAACAACCCATCGGCCAGTAGCCGCGCGCAAAGCGAGGTATTCGTCATGTGGGACAAAGTGTCCACCGAGCCATCCGCGTTTAACCACGTGCCTGGTGGATCCAACGTGCTCTATCTCGATGGCCACGTAGACTACGTGGGGTACACGGAGCGAGCCCCGGTAATAGCGCCAACGGCAGTATTCACCGGGGCCTTTGACTGATTGAGAAACTACTCCAACTCTGGTTCGTTTCCAGCAAGAGGACACCATCATGATGCATGACATCAAGCGCTGGCTCATCGGAGCTTGTTTGCTCGTGGGCGTTGTGTTGCCTGTGGCAGCTGAATCGAACGATGCGAACTCCTCGCCCGATACGGTCTACTGGTGCCTGATGAGGGGCAAGCCGTGCGACGAGCTCGACTATCCGAAGTCTGGAGCCTGCAAGGACTGTGGCATGCCACTGCTTCCGAGAGCGGCGTACGACGCCTACTTCGAGCGGTATAAGGAAACGGCGAAGACGATTGGCATCGTGTTGTACCGGGGATTCGAGGCTCTTGATGTCTACGGCCCAGTGGAGATGTGGGGTAATGTGCCGGAGTACAAGATAGTCACGGTGGCGGAACAAGCGGGTCCAGTGACCTCGGCGCAGGGCACCAAGACCATGGCTGACTATTCGTTTGCCGACTGTCCAAAGTTGGATGTGCTGATGGTCCCGGGCGGCATGGGCACATTGGTCGAGGTCAAGAATGAGGTACTTCTTGAGTTTCTCCGCAAGCAACACGAGCATACCGAGCTTACCACCTCGGTATGCTCGGGCTCATGGCTGCTGGCCAAGGCGGGCATACTTGATGGACTCAAGGCCACCTCGAATAAACTCTACTTCAAGGAGGCAGTGAAAGTATCGGACAAGGTAGAATGGGTGCCCGAGGCGCGTTGGGTCGAAGATGGCAAGATTATCACCTCCTCGGGGGTGTCCGCGGGCATCGACATGGCTCTCCACGTAATCCGAAAGTTCAAGGGTGAAGCAGAGGCCGAAAAGATTGCCCGCTGGACGGAGTATGTATGGAACAAGGACTCCCTGAATGATCCCTTTGCCGCTACCGCCAAGTCCTCCAAGGAGTAACATCGCCTGTCTGCTTTCCCGGCACCATCGTCCAGATAGTCTTCTTTTTTGCGGCTTCTTCCGACTTTGCTACACTTCCGGGATTGCTGCCTTGACCTTCAACCTACACCTTGACGGCCGCTCCACACCCGTATAGCTGCGAAGAGAATCCACCACGTTGAACCCCACGCCGCTCCCCCACGCTTCCCCCTCGCGCGAAGGCGCACACAAGATGTTCGACCGGATTGCGCACCGGTATGACCTGCTCAACCGCATCCTGTCGATGGGCACCGACCGGGCCTGGCGCAAGACGATGCGCCGTTACCTGCCGGGGCAGGGCCCCCTGCGCCTGCTGGATATTGCCACGGGCACGGCGGACGTGATGCTGTTCCTCGACCGGACGAGCGGCCGGATCGCCTCGGGCGTGGGACTGGATCTTTCCGCCGGCATGCTCAGCCACGGACGCGGGAAGATCCTTGCGCGGGGTCTGGACGGGCGGCTTCGACTGGTGCGGGGCGACGCCACCTGCCTCGGCGCAGCCGAGGGCAGCTTCGACGCCGCAACCTTTTCCTTCGGGATTCGCAACGTGCTGGACGTGCCGGCCGCTCTGCGGGAAATGCTGCGGGTGCTGCGCCCCGGTGGCCGGGCGCTCATACTCGAGTTCTCGATTCCGGGTAGTCCCCTGATCCGGGTGCCGTATCTCTTTTACTTCCGGCACATCCTGCCGCTGATAGGCGGCGCATTGAGCGGCGACACCCAGGCCTATCGCTATCTGAACAAGACGGTTGAGACTTTCCCCTATGGCGAGGCCTTTCTTGCGCTGATGCGGGACGCGGGCTATGTGAACCTGAAAGCGGTGCCGCTGAGTTTTGGCATCGCGACGCTGTACCTGGGTGACAAGCCGGAATGATGCTGGCCCGCCTTGCCCTTCTTCTTGGTCTTGCGGCTTGCGGGGCGGAAGCCAAGGGCGAAGCCTGGCGGGAGCTGCTGCTCGACGGTCCAGCCGCCGCATCCGGCAGCGAGTTGTCCGGCCTGGCCTGGCATGGCGACCACCTGCTCTTGCTGGCAGAGAATCCCTCGGATGGGCTTTACCTGCTGCCGCGTGATGAGATTGTCGCGCGCGTGGATGAGACCTCCCCCGCGCCGCTCCGACCTTTACAGGTTCCGTTCACAAACCCGGAGGCCCTGCTCGGGCTGCCGCACTTCGACGGCCTGGAGGCGATCGTCGTGGATGGCGACACCGTCTACCTGTTGATAGAAACGCGGAACCGGTGCGCGATGGAGGCGGTGTTAATGCGGGGTGCGTTCACCGCCGATGGTGGTCAGGTGGAAGTGGACGCCGCGTCCTCCGTGCGGCTGGACCTTGCGCATCAGGTGTGCAATCTCTCGGCGGAGACCATGCTGCTGCATCACGGCCACGTGCATGTCATTGAGGAAGCAAACGGCGCCGCGCTGGTGAAGTCCCCGGTGGCGAGGCGATTCGACACCGGACTGAAGCCGTTGGACGCCATTCGCTTTCCGGCACTGGATTATCGCGTGACCGATGCCACGTCCCCCGATGCGGGCGGACGATTCTGGGTGATCAATTATCTCTGGCCTCCGGAGCGTCGCCTGCTCATGCCGCAGGATGGCGCGGCTGACCCGGCCGCTCCGGTGGAGCAGCTGCTTGAACTGGAAGTGAGCGACGAGGGAATACGCCGCACGGAGAGTCCCGCCGTTGATCTTCGTGCAGGCTTGCCGGACGACAGCGACGCGTACAATTGGGAAGGGCTGGCGCGGCTGGATGAAAAAGGCTTTCTGGCAGTGACGGACACGCACCCGCGCACGGTGCTCGCCTTTATCCCCTTCCCCGCGCCCTGATTCGGTCGAGGTCACGCAGGTTGACTTCGCCCGTGATGAGTAGCACCAGCGGATAGACCACCACTCCTGCCGCCATGAGCGGGACGAGTCCCCAGAATGTCTGTGGCAGGTAGGGCGCCAGCACGTACAGGGTGGCGGCGGTGGCGAGTCCCGCCGCGAGAATGCGCGCGAGACTCCAGCCCCCCACGCGCCATCGAAGGTAACGCGCCCCGGCGGCCGCGAACATCGCCACCATCAACAGGTTCGACAGCAGCCTGGCCATGCCGGCACCTTCGTGGCCGAAGCGCGGGATGAGCAGCACGTTCGCCAGCAAGTTCACCGCCAACGCCACGGCGGTCAAGGCCAACAGCAGGCCCGTGCGCTTTGCGAGGTGCAGGCCGAGGTTGGCCAGATAGGTGAGCCCGTAAACAAAGGAGGCCAAGGCAAGCCAGGGTGCCACTGAAGCGGCGGCCGCCGATTCGCCCCGGGCAAGCACCGCGAAGATGTGCGGCGCCCCGGCGGCGAGCAACGCCAACAGCGGCACGCACACCAGCAGGAAGACCCGCGTGACGCCTGCGCCGAGCGTCTCCGTCGCCGCGCGCCCCTGTCGCTCCCAACACGCCGACACGCTGGGTATGACAGCGAGCGCGTAGGTCTGGAAAACAAGCACCATCGGCTGCTCAACCAGGTTCGAAGCCACGGCATAGAGGCCCACGGCCATGTCGCCCTCGTAGAGCTTGATGAGATACCGGTCGAGGTTGTTGACGAAAAAGTTCAGCAACTGCGTGCCGAGGATGGGGATGCCGTAGGCAAGCAGCCCCGTGCGGATGGCTTGTCGCTCTGCGGTCGTCATGCCTTGCTGGCCCGCGTCCGGCGCGGGCCTGACCCGGGGCCATACCAGCAGGGCGTAGGCGACGAGGTACATGGCGCCCAGCGCCCAAAGCATGCCGCTGATATCGAACCCAAACACGGTGAACAACAGCATCGCCAGCGGCAGGCGGCAGAGTGCATTGATGCTGGTGGCGAGCGAGTAGGCCATGGGGCGGCGCCGCGCGCGCAGGACCGACAGCCCAATCTCGAAGCTGCCGTAGGCCGCGAAGGCAAAGAGCGCTCCGGGCAGCAGGTCTCGGTAGGAGCCGAAGAGGCTGTCCGGCCCCCAGCAATACACCGCGCCACCAGCGGCCAGACCCAACCCCAGTGCCACGTTGCGCGTGGCCAACAGCACCCGCAGGAAGCCCGCCTCGCGCCCCTCCTTGTCGTGCTCCGCGTGCAGCCGCAGCACCGACATGCTCAGCCACAATGCCGAAACTGTGGCCAGGAAGAGCATGAAGCGCATGCTCAACTCATAGCGACCGATCTCTTCGCTGCTGAAGAAGGCGGTGAGGACCGTGACGGTAAGAATCTGCACAACGGCGGGGATGGCGCGGCCGGGCAGGTAAAGCAGCGCGTCGCGGCTGACGCTGGCGGGGCTGGGCGCTGCGGCGGCAGGCTGGCCCATCAGACCGGCGGAGCCTCGTCCGGCGAGGCACGGTGTTCCACCGCCTGAAAGGTGAACACGAAGGCCAGTCCGAAGAGCACCCAGAAGACCACGTTCACCCGCATGCCCACGAACAGGATGGACTCGAAGAGACCGGAAAGCATGGCACCCGCGAGGCTGATGAGGAAGGCGGCGATCATGCGCCGGTCTCCCACGCTCACCCCGCGCAGGCGGCGCGCGCGCCAGAGCACAAGCGCCATGTAGGCCAGGATGCCAAAGAAGAGGACGGCCCCAATCAGGCCCACCTCGGCGGGCACTATCAGGAACAGGTTGTGCGGGGTCTCTGCCGAGGGAAACTCCTTCTTGTAGAAGATCACCGGGCTGATACTGTCACCGAACACGGGCTCCCACTGGGGACGCAATTCAAGGCGGGGATACACGGCGTTCGGAGAAGCGCCACGTATCGGGTGGCCCTTCCACACCTCGAAGGCCGTGCGCATGCTCTCGGCGCGCCGCTCGACGGAAGCGTCCTCGTAATACCCGCGCGACCAGAAGCGGCTGAAGTCGAAACTCTGGAAGAGCACGGCGGGTATCACCAGACAGACCGCGACCGCGCCCGCCATGAGGAAGGGCGTGTACCAGCGGCGGTTCTCGCGCGTGAGGAAAACGTAGGCCAGGGACAAGCCCGCGACAATGGCGAGGTTGAGCAAGGCGCCGCGCGACAGCGCGAACAAGACGCCGCACAACATGAGCAGCGCGCAGCCCAGGTGGAACACGCGGAGCAACACGTGCTTTCCAAGGAAGCCATACACGATGGCAATGGGCAGCAGCATGTTCATCACCGCCGCCACATGGTTGGGATGCCCCATGGGAAGGCGGCCGCGCACGAGGTCCGCCGTGCCCTGGATGGTACCCGACCAGCCCAGCATCGCCAGCACCTGCCCCGGGAGGATGCCAAAGGCCGCGAGGATGAGCCCCGCAAGGCCGCCCAGCGCCACCATGGCATGAAGGGCCAGGAAGACCCGGACCCGGCTGATCTTCCCCGCCATGGCCAACGGCAGAAATAGCATGGGCATGACGATCGCGTACCACGCCAGCAGTTCGCCCGGCAGTCGGCGCACCGGCACATGGAGGTTGAACACGCTGTTGAGAATGATGGTGAAGGTTCCCGCGATGACGAAGGCCATCCAAAGCCCCATGAAGCGCGCGGCGAAGGTGCGCCCCTCGCGGCTGGAAACCGTGTCCAGCACGTTGCGCGTGGCCACTATCAGGAACAGTCCGGCAAGCTGGAGGGTTGCGATGATGTAGAAGCCCCGGATGGCGAAGCGCCCCACGGGAATGGCCAGACCCTCGTCGAAGCGCTGCATCAGCAGGAAGGCCGTCACGACGGCGCCAACCAGAAAGCCGGCCTCGATGCCGAATACCGAGAACAGGACGATGGCGCCGAACAGGCCGACGATGCCCAGCGCCAGAAGGGAGGGCACGAGATAACCCGCCCCCGGCACCACCCACCCCGCGATAACGCAGGCAAGAAGGCTTAGCGGAATCCACCACCCCCAGCGCTTGTCGATGGACACCGGTTGCGCGGGACTGTTCATTGCGCCGGGTAGATGTACGTCTTGTTGACGTGGGTCTCGTACGTTTCGGGGGGGAAGGGCTTGCCTTCCAGGCAGCGCTGATAAATGTCGATGGTCTGCCGGGCCAGCGCATCCCAGTTCAGTTCGCGCTCGATCAATTCGCGCGAACGGCGCTGCATGTCGCGGCGGCGTTCGTCGTCGCCCACCAGCGCGCCGAGTTTGTCTGCAAGATCATCCGCATTGCCCCGCTCGAAATTGAGGCTGTTGCCATTGGCGGAGGAATATTTGGTGTAAAGCAGATCCGGTTGCACCAGCGCCACGCCGCAGGATGCCGCCTCGATGACGGTGCACGACCAGTCGCCCGGCCAGCAGCCGATGTCGGATGCGGAGTAATGCGCGGTAAGCTGGTCGTGCGGCAGGAAGGATAGCCACTTCACGCTGTCGCCCATGCCATGCCGATCGATGATCGTCTGAAGCTGCGACTTGTAGGGTTCGGGGGCGTTGCCAATCATCAGCAGGAAGGCGCGGGGATGCTCACGCAACACCTTGGCAAAGGCTTCCAGCAGGATGTGGTTGTCCTTCACCTCGGTAATCTTGCCCGAGTTGACGATGACCACACGGTCGGGGCCGATGCCGTATTGTTCGCGGATGCGTCGGCCTTCTTCTTCATTGCGCTTGAACTCCTCGGGGTCCGCCCCAAGGTGGTTCAGCGTCGTGAATTCACGCGGCACGCCCAACTCGGAATAAAGGTACTCGCGCACCTCGTGCGACATGGGCAGCACACGCTTAACCGCTCGGATCATGACGGGCATCAGGAAATGCTTGATGCCCTGGTAAAAGACCCACTTCTTCCACGTATACGGCACCTTGTTGAAGAAGTTGTTGTGGTCGTCCACGATGAGCGTGTAGCCGCGAAACAGGTTGCCCAGCAT
This sequence comes from Candidatus Hydrogenedentota bacterium, assembly GCA_046047315.1. Lineage (GTDB taxonomy): Bacteria > Hydrogenedentota > Hydrogenedentia > Hydrogenedentales > JAEUWI01 > WGMK01. The sequence goes on from JBJOID010000229.1 coordinate 7,880, forward strand.
GGTCTGGTAGCTGAGCATGCCGTTGATGCAGTGCAGGTGGATGATGTCCGGCTTGAAGGCGTTGATCTCTTTCCACAAGTCCGGGCAGTAGACCCACCAATGCGCGCCCCATTCCCAGGTTGTGCGCAGGCGCACCACGTCGAACCCGTCTTCCACGAAGCGGCCCGTGCCCACGATGCGATCGTTGTCCGACCACTTCATGGTCTCCTTGTAGGCGGGGTGGTAGGCCAGTCGGTCGGAGGTCAGCAGCAGCACTTCATGGCCCAGCGCCTTTTGCGCCGCCGGGAGATAGTTCTCCTGGTAGCCCATGTTTCCCTGGAAATACGCGGTGACGTGGCAAATTCTCATGGATGCAGGTTCCAGCGCGGGGCGGCTCAGGCGGCGGCCGCGGCGCGAATGTGTTCGACGGTTTGCTCGAGGCCGGCGCGCAGCGACACCTCGGCCTTCCACCCCAGCACGCGCGCGGCCTCATCGCCGGTAAGGTAGACCTTGTCCAGCTCGCCGGGGCGCAGGGGCGCGAGGTGCGGCTCTTCACGGAACCCGATGATATCCGCAAGCGTGTCGTAGAGCTCGCGCACCGAAGTGCCCCGCCCCGAGCCCGTGTTCACGCAGGCGCCGTCGCCGCGATCGAGGGCCAGCACGTTGGCCCGAGCGATATCGCCCACGAAGACGTAATCCCGCAGCGGCTCGCCGAAGCCATAGAGCGTGGGCGTCTGGCCGCGCAGCATCATGCCCGTCAAGATGCTGCACACCCCTGCTTCGCCATCATGACGCTGCCGGGGGCCATACACATTGGGGTAGCGCAGGATGGTATAGCAGAGCTTATAAAGATTGTGGTAAAGCCGCAGGTAATGCTCGAAGGCCAGCTTGCTCGCGGCGTAGTGGCACTTGGGGTTCGGCTCGGTCTGCTCATCCGCGGGCAGCGCTTTTGGCTCGCCATAGATCGCTCCGCCCGTGGAGGCAAAGATGCATTTTGACACCCCGTGCTTGACACAGTTTTCCAGCAGGTTGATGCCGCCCATGATGTTCACATCGGCGTCGTAGAGGGGATCTTCCAGGCTGCGGCGCACGTCGATCTGGGCCGCCAGATGGTTCACCACCTCCGGGCGAACCTCGGCGAACACATCCGCCAACTGCACGTTGCGCACATCCAGCTCGATGAACTGCGCCTCCGGATTCAGATTCTCCCGCGTGCCTGCCACGAGATTGTCGAGCGCGAACACTTCATGGCCAGCCGCGATGTAGGCGTCCACCACGTGCGACCCGATGAAGCCCGCGCCTCCCGTTACGAGGATTCGTGCCATCTGCGGTTCTCCTGACGCCGCGCCCGCCCCAAGTCGGGAATCGGCTTTACCCCCTGGATTGAAGCCGCTACTCTACCATGCCGCCCAAGGGGCTGCCAAGATGCCCCCTCGCAATCCCCCGGCGGCGTGTGCCACGATACCGGGTTTAAGGAGCAGCCCGGAAGCCATGCAGGATTGGTTTGCGCATAAGGACGTTGTGCCCCGCGACGCGGCGGCCGCCATCATCATGGCGCCCGGCGGCTCGGGCGCATCGGAAATTCTGCTGGCGCGACGCAACAAGAAGCTCGCCTTCATGGGCGGGCATCACGTGTTTCCCGGCGGACGCATGGACGACGCGGACCACGCTGGGGAGGTGTCGCATGCGCCCGACGCGGAGACGGCCAGGGGAGTATTCGCCGCGGCCCGCGAGGTTTTCGAGGAAACGGGCCTGCTCTGTGTGCGGCGGACGCCCGACATCGGATTGTTGCGCGACCTTCGCCGCCGGATGACGGGAGGCGAACTGCCCTTTGGCGAGGTCTTGCAGGCCGCCGACGCGGCCTTGGATGCGCGGGACTTCACGCCGGCCGGCATCTGGGTGACGCCACCCTTCTCCCCCATTCGTTATCGCACCCGGTATTACGTATACCGCCATGAAGGACCGCGCTATGAGGAGGTCGAGCCGGGCGATGGCGAGATCGTGGGCCTGGATTGGCTGACCGCCCACGAGGCCCGGCGTCGCTGGCACCTCGGCGAGATACGTCTCTCCACCCCTATTGCGTTCGTGTTGCAGCATCTGGCGCGCTTGTCCTTCGAGGAGTCGCTGCCCTGGCTGCACAAGACCCCCGGAACCAACCACGAGAAGCCGAACCGCTTTGAACTGCGCCGGGGCATGCACCTGATTCCCGTACGCACCGCCACCCTGCCGCCCGCCACGCACACCAATTGCGTGGTTGTGGGTGAGGATGAGCTGCTGATCGTCGATCCCGGCGCGGAGGATGATGCGGAGCTGGCCCACCTTTTCGAGCATGTTGATCACCTGCTGGCACTTCGCGGCAGGGTGACGGCGGTGCTGCTGTCGCACAGCCACCCGGACCACACGGGCGGCGCCGCACGGCTGGCGGAGCGCTACAACGCCCCCATCTGGGCGCACCAGGAGACTGCGCGACAGGTGGCGCTACCGGTGTCGCGGCATCTTGCCGATGGCGAGGTGATCCGGCTCTCTGGAGACCCGGATTGGGAAGTGCTCTGTCTGCACACGCCCGGCCATGACCCGGGGCATCTGGCCTTGCTGGAGCGAACCACGCGCACCCTGCTCGCCGGAGACCTGGTGGCGAACCCCGGAACAATCGTCATTTCTCCCGACTTCGAGGGCGACATGAACCTTTACCTGAAGAGCCTGAACCGGGTGATCGGCGAGGACTTCAACTTCATGATTCCCGCGCATGGCATGCCCTTCTGGATGCAAAACGCCAAGGAGGTGCTCAGCGACCTGGTGGCGCACCGTCTGGAGCGGGAGGAAAAAATCCTGCAGGCAATCGATGCGGGCGCGCGCAACCGGCGCGAGGTGATTGAGCAGGCCTATGCGGACACCCCGCGCGAGGCCTGGCCGATTGCGGACCACCAGTTGCGCGCCCACTTGGCGCGATTGAATCTTGCGCTCGACCCGTGAGCGGACGGAGGCTTTAGCATGTTGGATTTGAATCGAGAGACCGACCTCGTGGTGGTGCTTGACGTGGACACCCTCGACGAGGCCCTGGCCATCGTGGACGCCTGCGGCGGATGCGACTGGTTCAAGGCGGGCTCGCAGCTCTTCACGCGCACGGGTCCCGAATGCGTGGCCGCCCTCAAGGCGCGCGGAAAGCGCGTGTTTCTTGACCTGAAGTTTCACGACATTCCAAACACCGTGGCCCATGCGGCACGCGCGGCGGCCGACCTCGGCGCCGACCTGATTACCCTTCACGCCCTCGGAGGCTCGCGCATGATCAATGCGGCACGCGAAGCCGTGGAGGGAAGCCAGACGAGAATCCTCGCGGTAACCATTCTCACCAGCCATTCCGAGGCCGCGCTGCGCGAGGACCTGGGGCTGCACGAGACTTCGTTGGCGGCCGTGGGCCGTCTGGCCCGACTGGCCGTGGGCGCCGGCGCGCACGGGGTGGTCTGCTCTCCACGGGAGATCGTGCCCGTGCGGGAAATCCTCGGCCAGGATGCGCTTGTGGTGACGCCGGGCATCCGGCCCGCCTGGGCAAGCAAGGACGATCAGGAGCGGGTGATGACGCCGGCCGAGGCCCGCGCTGCCGGGGCCGACCTCATCGTCGTGGGAAGGCCCATATTGAAACATGAAAACCCCGCGGAAGCGGTGGCCAGCATTCGGGAGGAATTGCGCGGATGACCGGCAATGAGGTGATCGAACAGTTCGAGCGGGTGGGCGCCCTGCTGGAGGGACACTTCGTCTATGCGAGCGGCCGCCACGGCCGCCGCTTCCTGCAGGCGTCGCGCGTGTTGCAACACCCGGACACGACCGAGCGCCTGTGCAAGGCGCTGGCGGAACGCTTCTCCTCGAATCCGCCTAGCCTTGTGGTCGGCCCCGCCACCGGCGGCATCATCCTTGCCTACGAGACGGCCCGTCATCTGGGTTGCCGCGCGGCCTTCACCGAGAAGGAAGACGGCGGCATGGCCCTGAAGCGCGGGTTTCGCATCGCCCCCGGCGAGCGCGTATTGGTGGTGGAAGACATCATCACCACGGGCGGCTCGGTAAGGAAGAGCATCGACCACCTGCGCGCGCGCGGCGCGGAGATTATCGGCGTCGGCGCACTCATTGATCGCAGCGGCGGAACCGCCGCCTTCGATGTGCCCTTCGAATCGCTCGCTCAATTGAGCTTCGAAAGCTACCCGCCGGAAGCCGTGCCCGCCGATCTGGCCGCCATTCCCATCTTCGAACCCGACGATCTGGTGCTCTAAGCCCTGCACCAACCCAGCTTTCGCGGCCCATTTACCCCGATTCCACCCCCGATCCTACCAATGCGTAGGTGTGCTGCAGACGCTATACCAACGCGTACCTCCCATGCGCACCCGCCGCCCCCCATATCCTGTGGCCAAGTCCTCCTACCCCTTCAAAATAAGGGGTTTTTTGCATCTACCCGATCTTGGCACGCCCATTGCTTTATTCCAAACAGCTCCGCAAGGGCGGGGTGAAAAGTAGAAACCGAAACCAAAAAGGAGGCTGCGTTCAGGCGACACGTGATTGCGTTGTGAATCTCCCCCGGGATGCGGAAGCTGGGCAGGACCAGACAACCTGCTCAGCTCCCGCCGGGAGGGGGAAGCCGGAACGAAGCCCCCGCAGACCCGAAGCAAGGAAAGGAATCAGAGCAGTGGCCACTCAGCAACCCAGTGAAGACGTGCGCGGCATGCAGGTCTACGTTTCCAACCCCGCGATCGCGCTTGCCGCGAACAACGCGTGGAACGGTAACGATGCCTCCGCCGCGAACGCCGACACGGAGGGACTGCTGATGAAAGCGTATCTGCTCTCGATGGTGGCCTGCTAGCCGCCCGCGCCCCCGGCGCGATACACGACAGTTGAATCCGGCGCTTGCGAAGGCCAGGCCCAAAACACCTTCCCTTCTATCCTTCTCGCGGTTTCCCTCCCGCGTTTAGCGACCTATGCCACAACTCGACTCCAGGCAACAAAGCCCAACGCCCCCTTCCGGCGGGGCGGCCCAAAAAGCCGGAATGCCCAGGACCCAGCCCAGCAAGCGCCGTTTTCGAGATAGCGGGGCGGTTCGCCGCCCCGCTTTATTTTTCCCCTTCTTGCGCGCCCGCGGCGGTGGTTTTACGCGATGCCACCTCACCGCGGGCGTGGCTTTTTTGGGGCGGCGCGCACGCAAAACCTTGCACGCCGCGCACCGCCTTAGTAGGCTGTCGTGGCTTGACGCTATTTTCTGGAGGCAGCCCTGGCATGCTGGCCCGCGTACATTCCTGCTCCGTGCTTGGCATCGAAGGGATCCCCCTGGCCATCGAGGTGGACAACCACCCCGGCCTGAACAAGATGACCATGGTCGGACTGCCCGACGCCGCCGTGAAGGAAAGCCAGGAGCGCGTGGCCGCGGCGATGAAAAACTCGG
>JBJOID010000230.1:0-21992 GCA_046047315.1 Candidatus Hydrogenedentota bacterium
TGGTCCGGCGTCGCGACCGCCAGGATGTCCAGGTCCGGGGTCTTCTCCAGCAATTCCTCCCAGGGAGCGTGGCCATGGTAGACGGGAAAATCCAGTCCCAGGGCCGCATACTCGCTTTGCCGGCTCCGTGCGGATTCTTCGGTGCGGGTCGCCAGGCCGGCAAATTCTATGGATATGTCACCAGCCATCCGCGCGAGATCATCCAGCCCGATGCGCCCCAGCCAGGGAGAAAGGCCGTTGCGCTGCAACTGCGCATACACCGGCAGATGTACATCGCCTCCAAACATCCCCGCCCCCACCAACCCGATCTTCAGCGTGCGACGTTGCGAGGCCATGCCTCAATCCTCCGGCGTCAGTTCAACGCGAATGATGCGGCGTCCCTCGGCCACGCGCTCCGCAAGCAAGTTCATCTTCTTTTCGTGTTCGAGGACCGTGCGAATTTCATCGCTCATTTCCTCAAGAGTGCGCTTGCCGGGGTCATGCCGCGCATTCACCCGGATGATGTGCCAGCCCACGCCGCTGCGAAACGGATCCGATAGCTCGCCGATCTCCATCGCCATCATCTGCTGGCTCAACTCCGGCCCCACCAGCCCGGGCACCGCCTCGTCGTAGCGCCCTCCGCGCGGAGCGCTCACGGGGTCCTGTGAAACATCCTCCGCCACGGCGTCAAAGGTCTCACCGTCTAACACCCGCTGCCGGGCTGCTTCCGCCCGCGCGCGCGCCTGTTCCCACCCTTCCTCCGTGTCGACTTCCGGCATGATTAGAATCTGCTGCACATCCGCCGTCGGGGCGTTGCGCTTGGTCTGACCCGCCTCTTCCAGCTTGGCATAACGCTCCGCAATCTCCCCTTCGGTAACCTCGGTCCCCTCCATCAACTGCCGCGTCCACTTGTCCATGCGAATGCGCGCGCGCAGATCGTTCATCAGCCGCTCGGGCGTCAGACCCAGCCGGTCCAGGTACGCCTTGAAAGCCTCGTCGGACGGAAGGCGTTTACGGCCCTTGTCGTATTCGGCCCGCACCTCGTCCTCGCTTACCTCGATACCGCTGTTCTCAGAGAGGATGCGGAGTATCCGGGCATCCACCATTTCCCGCATCACGCGTGCGCGGAACTCCGCATCCGGCGCACTACTGCGTGCCGCAGGACCGGCCTCCGCCAGCCAACGCATGGTGAGATCGCGCTGATATTCCTTGGCGGTGATGCGCAGATCCCCCACGCGGGCGATGACACGATCGGGTTCGAAAGTTCGATCCGCGCGAACTTCCTGCTGAGTCTCTCCCCCTTCGGACGGGGCTTCCTGGGCGAATGCGATCGTCCCGCCGAGGCAGAGCGCCACGCTCGCCGTTATCCGATACCACTTTGACACCTTACACGCTCACTTTCTTGCCGCTGGCCGCTGCCTGATAAATCTTCTCGATAAGCGCCACTGCGTTGCGGCCTTCACGCCCGTCGATGCTGGGCCGCGTGCCCTTGCGGATGGCCTTGGTAAAGTCGTCAATCTGCCGGCGATGACCTTCAATCTTCAACGAGCTGAGCGGGTCCGCCGCGCCTGAACCCAAGGCCGATTCCGCACCGAGTTGCGCCTCTATCACCCGGTCGGAAGCGATGCGCTGTTTGAAGTTCCACGCCGTGAGAACGCCATCTTCCAGCACAATGCTGCCCTCGGTGCCGTAGACTTCGACCCGCGCCGGGTATCCCGGATAGGTCGCCGTGCTACCGGTAATCACTCCCATTGAGCCATTCTTGAATTCAAGCATGGCTGTGGCGAGGTCCTCCACCTCGAGCCCTTCATGACCCACCAGCGCCGTCTTCGCGGTCACGGCCTTGGCTGGTCCCATGAACCAATGCAGCAGGTCCACATAGTGGATGCCCTGGTTCATCAATGCACCGCCGCCGTCGAGCTTCCAGGTTCCCCGCCACGCGCCGCTGTCGTAATAGGCTTGCGAACGCCACCAGTTGATGTGCGCCTGCCCGAGGATCAGCTTGCCAAAGCGGCCTTGCTCAATCGCCTTCTTCACCCGCATGGCGTCGTCGCTAAACCGGCTTTGAAATATGCAGCCGAGCAGAACCCCCGCCTTGTCGGTGGCGTTGATGATCCGGTCGATCCGCTTGCTTGTCACTTCAAGCGGCTTCTCGCTCAGGATATGCTTACCGGCCGCTGCGCATATCTCCGCAATCTCTGCCCGCATCCCACTTGGTATGCAGAGGCAGACGGCATGCAGATCATCCCGCTCGACCATCTCGCGATAGTCTTCATAATTGTCCGCGCCATACTGGTCCGCGAGCTTGCGGGCGCTGCTGCGCACCACGTCCGCCACGGCCACCAGCTTCGCGCCACGCACTTCGGCAATCGCCGCCGCGTGGATGGGGCCAATGTTTCCACAACCGATGATTCCGTAACCAACTGGGGGCATATTGACAGTCTCCTTCGGGCGAGCAGGCACGGCCGAGCGCCCGCTTCGCGGCTTGTTTCAAGCGTGATTATCGCAGCGAAACTCCCGCGCGAAGGCGATTATCCGCTGCACATTCTCGAAAGGGGTTTCCTTGAGCAGGCCATGGCTCAGGTTAAAGATGTGCCCGTGATGCCCGCCTTCGCGCAGGCACTGGGCAGCTGCGGTCTCAATGGCTGGATAATCCGAGCTGAGCATCAGTTTGTTGTCGAGGTTCCCCTGCAATACAGAGTTTGCGCCCAAGACCCTGCGGGCTTCCGCTATGGAGACCGAGGCGGGGAGGCTGAGCACGTCGGCGCCAGCCGCCGATAGGGTGACGAGGTCGCTCCAGTCGCGGGCAAAGTGAATCGTTCGCACCTCGCCTTTCAGCGCCGCGAAGATCCGTTGCTGATATGGAAGCGCGAACTCCCGATACAGGGCTTCGTCCAAAAGATAGGCCGCAGACTCAAAGAGCTGTACAGCCGCCACCCCCGATGCCGCTTGGTAGCGCAGATAGTCGATGGTCATGCGCGCCAGTTTATCCAGGAGTCGATGGCTTGCGGCCGGGTTCTCCCGAAGAAAGTGCAGCGAGCGAGGGGCGCTGTGGCCAAAGCTGCCGCCTTCAAGCAAGAATACTGCCAGGGTGAGCGGCGCGCCCGCGAATCCCAAAACGGGCAACTCCCCCCGAAGCTCGGTCGAAAGGCGGTCCAAGGTCTCCTTCACGAACCCCAGATGTGCCGCGACGTCGAAACATTCGAGCCGCTCCACATCCTCTGGCCGTGCCATGGGCATCTCCAACTTGGGACCGGGAGCAAACACGAAGTGCGCCCCCATGGGCGACAGGGGCGTGAGGATGTCTTGGTAGAAAATGATCGCATCCACCCCCAAACGCTTGGGTAGCAGGGAGATGCGCGCGGCGAGGTCCGGTCGCCTGAAGAGTTCCTCTAGCGGCAGGCCAGACTCATCGCGCAGCCGGCAATACTCCGGGTCCGTACGGCCAGCCTGACGCATGAACCATACCGGCGTGCGTTCCGTCCGCTCGCCCGAAGCCGCTCGCTGAAAGAGATCATTCACGAATTTAGGCGTCATGGCAGCCTCTCAACCTCCCGGCCGCCGGTTAAACCAAAGCAACGCTGCCCCAGCCACCGACACCCCAAGCCACATGGGCGCGCTCAGCCCGAGGTTCAATAGGAACCCGGGCGCCAATCCAAGAGCCATCAGGCCCGCTGCGATGGCACCAGTCAAAAATAGCACCAGACCAAGCAGTGTCATGGCGATTGTCTTTCCGTGTTTCGGATTCGAAGCCCTACACTCTGCCCCACAGACCAGCCACTCCGCAAGCAAATCAGGCAATGCCTGTGCTTGGAATCATGATAAAGCCGCTGAGCATGCCGCCCAAGCGCCCAACGCTGGTTTCTTGAAGAGCGTGGCAGACTGTACAATGCAACCTGAAACGCAGGGGGAAGGATCCCGACAAGGTGCCGATGAAACCGGAAGATCGCATCCGCGAGCTCGAATCCGAAGTGCAGGAACTGAGGGAGACCCTTCAGGCACTCGCCGCCCGGGTTAATGAAGAACGCCCGCCTTCGCGCACGCCAGACCTGCCGGAGGAGGAGTCGGAAGCGGGCCACGACCTGATCGGGGACGTACGCGAGCGGGTGCAACGGGTGCTGCGTGGAGACTCGGAAGAGAGTATCGAAGCGCATATCGGCACGGTCTGGCTCAGCCGGCTCGCCACCTTTGTGACCATGACCGCCGTCGCGGTGGGTGCGCGCGCCACCTTCTTTGCCGACGCACTCTTTGGCTTCCCCATCGGCCCAGTGGAAAAGACCGCGATTGGCTATCTGATCTCCATCGCCTTCACTGCTTACGGCATCTTCGCCCGGCGACGCGGAAGTGACCGTGAGGGAAACAGTTACGGCGGACTCTTCGCGGAAGCCGTGCTTGGTTGTGGCCTCGCCGGACTTTACTTCGTCACCTACGCGGCACTCTTTGTTGAAGAAATGCGCGTGGTGCAAGCCTCACTCTGGGGATTGGCGCCCATCTTTGCCTGCCTTCTTGGGCTCGCCGTGGTGTGCCACTGGCAGAAGAGCCAGACCGTCGCCGGCATCGCCTTTCTTCTTGCTTACTACACCGTGCTCGTGAGCGCCACCCAGGCAGCCACCATAGAATCTCTGCTTTATGCCTTGCTCACCTGCGCGGGACTTGCCATCGCAACGGTACTTTTCCATTTTGCACACCCCTGGACCTTACTCTCCTGGGCCGCTTTGGTCGCTTCGCACAGCACGTACATCTGGTTTTTCGTGCTTAATAATCCCTTGGAGGACTATTCCGGCGCGATCGAGGTCTATGGCTTGCCTCCGGACAAGCTCTTTTTCTGGCTCTCGAATGGCTTCCTTTATGTGTGCTTCCTCTCCATCTCCTTCGCCTGCATCATCAATGCATGGAAAACCAATGAATTCCGGCGCGGCGTCGCCCCCATGTCGGGCGTCAATTCGGCCATCTTTTTCTGTCTCACCTGGTTCTCCATTCGCGAACACTATCTGGAAGAGGAATGGATCTTCCGGCTGGGCATCGCCGCCACGTTATTGCTCTTCGCTGTGCTGGCGTCTTGGGCAGGACAGCCCAGAAACTACCTCTACCAGATTTTCATCGCCAAGGCGATCATTATGGTCACCCTTGCCTTGCAGGCATACCTCTCGGGTGAGAAGCTTCTCGTGGCTCTGGCACTGGAAGCCCTCGGCCTAGGACTGAGCTACCAGCGGAGCGGCATCGTCATCTTCAAAGTGCTTGGCCTCGCTCTCAGCGGCATTGCTTTCTTCGGGGCCATCCTTTCCGTAAGAGTTTCGGGCGATCTGATTATCGGACTCTATCCCGTCCCGGTAAACTGGTTTAGCGTGGTCGGCGTTTCTATTGTTTTTTGTTTAATTGCGTGGTTTTATGAACACTTCCCATTGCGACTATCGAAAGAAGCGCGGAAGTACAAAGCACAATGGTTCTTGGCGGACAGTCTGCTGGATGTCCATCCTGCCTCCTACGGGATCATTCACGCTTCCGGAGCCAGCCTCCTCCTGCTGACCATCACCATTCTGGACCTCGGCGACCAGCCCCAACTTCCCTATGTGTTGATGGCCGAAGGGCTGGTGCTCGCCGTACTGGGCGTCCTGAGCCGCACACCGCAACTTGATGTTGCCAGTGTCTTGCTTCTTGTGGCGGCTCATGTTTGTTTTCATGTGTTTCTATTTATGCCTTTGGACGGTTTCGAGACACAGACGGGCTTCGCCCTATGGACGACTGCGCTGGCTCTCTTCACTTATGTGGGAGCCTTCGCTTGGGAGCGGTACCTGCGCCGCATCCGGGCGCGCCTGAGCGTGGAGAATGACCGCCGTAAAGTGGATGCCGTGGCTGAGTTTGAGCACCACTTCATCTGTTCGCTGCCTTATCTCGCTGCCACGTTCCTGTTGACCACGTTGCTTTCGCGGCTTCTGTTGCCCGAGCATGTGCCTGCGGCTCAAGCGGGACTTGGAGCATTGTTGCTGCTCTGCGGCTACTTGCTCCGCCTTAACGGTATCAAGGGCTCCGGGGTACTCGCGGCCTTGATTGCTTCTGGAACGCTTTACATTTCCCTGCAAACTCCACAGTCTCAAGTCCATGGCAACCCTTATTTTCTGATTTTCCTTGCCGCTTACTTGGCGGCCCTGGCCGTATCGGAGCGGTTGTTTCGTTTCTTCGAAGGGCGGGACCGCTCCGGTCAGCGAATCACGGAAGCCTTGCGCACGGGTTTCGCGGTGGCAATGGGGTTCATGGGAACATTAGGCCTGTATCACTGGAGTGCCACCCCCATGCTGGCATTGGGACTCCTGGGACTTGGCATCGCGCTCATGTCCCTCGGCGTGGCATTCCGTGAATCACGCTATCGCTGGACCGCCCTCGCCGTGATGAGCGCGGCCGTGCTGGCCGCTTTCGTGCGCATTGACATCAATGACCCCTTGAGCTTCCTCTCCTTTGCGGCGGCGGCCAGTGTGCTGCTGGGCACATCGTGGGCTTACTCGCGCCGCCCGCGGCATACGCATGCCGCGCCTCCCCCCGCCGAAGAGCCCCAGAAAGAAGCGCCCAAAGCCCGTGGGAAGCATGGACGCACGTGAAGCGGCCGCAAGAGGAATCTGTACTCGCCTGACAGCGGCGGGCCATGTGGCCTATCTGGCGGGCGGCTGCGTGCGCGACCTCCTGCTGGGCGTCCGCCCCGGGGATTACGACATCGCCACCGATGCGTCGCCCGAGCAGGTGGCGGCCTTGTTTGAACGCACCGCCGGAGTTGGCGCTGCTTTTGGTGTGATGCTCGTTCTGTTGCCGGAGGGGCCCTTCGAAGTGGCCACCTTCCGCTGGGACGGCCCTTACCTCGATGGGCGGCGTCCAAGCGAGGTGCGCTATGCGACGCCCGAGGAAGACGCAAGGCGGCGCGACTTTACCATCAACGCCATGTTCTTGGACCCTGCCACCGATACGGTGCTGGATTTTGTGGGAGGGAAAGCGGATATCGCCGCGCGCACGCTGCGAGCGGTGGGCGATCCCCTGCGCCGTTTCGAGGAAGACCACCTGCGCCTGCTTCGGGCGGTGCGCTTCGCGGCCCGGCTGGGTTATGCCATTGACTCCGAAACATGGCAAGCCATGGTGAAACTGGCATCGCGTATTCGCCGCACCAGCGCGGAGCGTGTGCGTGATGAACTCTCCAAGATGTTGACGCATCCCTCGGTGGCCACCGCGCTCGACCTGCTGGATCACTCAGGGCTGCTGGTGGAAGTCTTGCCCGAGGTGACGGCGATGAAGGGCGTGCGGCAACCACCGGAGTTTCATCCCGAGGGTGATGTCTTTGTCCACACCAAGCTGGTCATGGCAGCCCTCAATCGTCCCTCGCCCGCGTTGGCCCTTGGCGCGCTGTTGCATGATTGCGGCAAGCCCGCCACCTTCACGGAGACCGACCGAATTCGATTTCATGGACATGACGAAGTCGGCGCGCAATTCGCTCAGGCCGTCTGCGAAAGATTGCGCCTATCCACCCGTGACACGGAACACGTGGTCTGGCTGGTCCGGGAGCACATGCATCTGGCTCACGTGCCGGGTATGCGGGAAAGCAAGCGCAAGCGCTTCGTGCGCCAGAAGGGTTTTGACGATCTGCTGGAGCTTTGCCGGGCGGACTGCGTGGGGTCGCTTGGCGACCTGACACTCATCAGGCAGGTGCTTGATTACCTTGAGGCGCTGCCCCCCGATGCCGTTAAGCCGCACAGAATCCTCACTGGCAAGGACCTGATAGAAGCAGGTTACACGCCCGGTCCCCAGTTCCAGTCGATGCTGCGCGACGTGGAAGACGCCCAACTGGAAGGTTTGCTGGACAGTCGCGACGCGGCCCTCGCATGGCTGGCGAACCGAAACAGCTAGCGAATCCCCGTCACTCCAGACCTTCCCGCAGGGAGGTTTCGGACAGGGCCAGCATGGAACGAAGGCTGTCCCGGGTTGCCTGATGGGCGCTATCTTCCACCAAGTTAACGCGCTCGGCGGGATCCTCGTCGAGCTTGAACAACTGTTCCCGCTCGCTCCCATTCACCGTATAGCGAATGTACTTCCAAGGTCCCATCCGGATGGCCTGCTGAAAGTCCCGATAGTAAGAGGTAACGAACTGCCGGTGAACTGTGCTCTCACCCCGTAAAAGGGGCATTAAGCTGCGGGCAAAGGGATGCGCCGACTCAAGACCGCACCATTCCAGCAATGTTGGGTAGAGATCATTCAGATACACGAGTGCGTCGCTGCGGCGGCCTTTAGGCACACCTTTGCCTGAGAGAATGAGTGGCAGCTTCATGCTGTGTTCGTAGCAGTTTTGCTTGCCCATCAAGCCATGCGACCCGATGGCCAACCCGTGGTCCGACGCGAAAACTACTAGGGTATTGTCCGCCAATCCCTGAGCTTCGAGGGTATCAAGGATTCCGCCAATCTCTGCGTCCATGTGCGTGATCATCGCGTAGTAATCTGACAGGTGCCGCTTGACTTCGCTGGGTTCCCGGGGAAACTCGGCCAGCAGTTCGTCGCGTATACGAAGCTCCCCATTGTCGAATGGGTGCTCCGGCAGGAAATTGTCCGGTAACGACATCTTGTCCGGCGGATACCCCTCGTTGAAGGGACTCGGCGCAACGCGCGGGTCGTGAGGCGCTGTGAAGGAAACGTAGGCAAGAAAGGGGCGCTGCTTAACCCTTTGCTCCAGAAACGAGCGCGCGGCCTTGGCGATTCGCGTGGTGGCGTGCTCCCCGGTCACGTGGGCGGACTCGGGTGTGTAGGCCCCTGACGGGTCGTATTCAAGCAGGGGAATTGCGAAGGGATCGTGCATACCGCCAAGGAAAATACCCGAGCCTGTAGAGAATGCCCGGTTAAGGGAGGCCTTGTCCTGGTGCCATTTTCCGGCGATAAACGTCTCGTAACCTGCGGCGCGAAGACGCTCGGGGAAGGTCACGAACTCGGACGGAATCCGTCCTGCGCTGGCGTCAAAGTCGAATAGCCGCATGCCGGTCATCAACATGGCGCGGCTGGGCATGCAGACTGCTCCATTCCGCGAGCCCATAAGGTAGGCGTTCTCAAAGCACATCCCGCTCGCGCCGAGGCGGTCGAGGTTCGGGGTCTTCAGATCGGGATGCCCCATGAAGCCCAGCGCGTCAGGCCGTAGATCGTCCGCGAACAAAAAGAGTACGTTGGGTTGCTGGGCGACGACTGGACACGCCAAGAGCAACAAGAACAGACAGGCAAGTCGCTTCATGTGGGCAGGACCTCCCGGCGATATGGCCCTTGCCTCCGCCGTCTGGGGTTGGCATAGCATTTTCGGGCACCACGCTCAAGCAAGCGTATGGGCTGGCCGGGGAATCGAACACGCGGGCTGCGTTATACTTCCGCCATGAACGACATGCTCACCATCGCCAATCGCACTTTCTCCTCGCGCCTGATGATCGGCACGGGCAAGTTTCCTTCCGCCGCTGCCTTACGCGCCGCCATTGAGGCGAGCGGCTCGGAAATTATCACCGTGGCCCTGCGACGTGTGGACTTAACCAAGCCGGATGACGAGGGAATATTGTCCGCCCTGGACCCGAAGCGGCAGTTGATCCTACCCAACACCAGCGGCGCGCGTACGGCGGACGAGGCCGTGCGACTGGCCCGGCTGGCCCGCGCGGCGGGGCTGGAGCCCTGGGTAAAGCTGGAACTGACCCCAGAGCCACGCTACCTGCTGCCAGACCCCATCGAGACCCTCCGCGCCGCCGAGCAACTCGTGGCCGATGGTTTCGTGGTGTTGCCCTATATCCAGGCGGACCCGGTGCTGGCGAAACGGCTGGAGGAGGCGGGATGCGCGACGGTGATGCCGCTGGGCGCACCCATCGGCAGCAACCGGGGCATTCGCACGCGCGACATGATCCGCATCATCATCGAGCAATCCAACGTGCCCGTGGTAGTTGATGCCGGGCTGGGCGCTCCCTCCCACGCCGCCGAAGCCATGGAACTCGGCGCGGATGCCGTGCTGGTGAACACCGCCCTCGCCGACGCCCGCGACCATGGCCCTATGGCCCGCGCCTTCGCCATGGCCACCGAGGCCGGGCGCATGGCTTACCTCGCCGGGCTGGGCCCCGAGCGGGACATGGCCGAGGCCAGCTCGCCGCTGACGGGTTTTTTGGAATGAACAAGCCGCCAGAAGAAATGTCACCGGATGAATATCGAGTATGGCAAGCCGAGCGATGGCGGGTGATGGAAGAGCGAGAAAGAGAATCCACATTGAGAATGAACGACGTGGAGCGCATGCAAGTGCTTAGTGGCTTGATGGCGACCGCCTATGCATCCGGTTGGGATGGCAGGATGCACGAGGGCGAAGCGGAGATGCGAGCAATGTGGCAGGAATACCGGAAACGCACGAGTGCCCAGAACGCCGCTCTATGACATCAAGATCGCTCTTGAAGCAATTGTTGCCCGGCTGGACGAGAGTGCTACGCCATACGCCATCATCGGAGGATTCGCGGTAAGCCAGTGGGCGCGGCCACGCACCACCAAGGATCTGGACCTGATCGCGGCGCTCCCCATCGCGCTGCTCGAAACCGCCTTGGGGGAAGCGCGCGGATTTGGACTGGTCCCCGCCTTTCCAGAGGCCGTCGATTTTGCCAGGCAGCAGCGCATCCTCCAGATACTTCACAGGAAGACGAGAATTCCGATAGACATGATCCTGGCGAGCAGCCCTTTCGAAATGCGGGTAATAAAGAGTGGCGCAGTGCGAGAGTCCCGAACTTACCGCTATCGCGTCGTGTCTCCCGAATACTTGCTTGCCATGAAGATTATTTCGGGAAGACCGCAAGACATCTTGGATTGTCACTGTATCTTGGAGTTTCAGTCCAGTATTAACTGGCGAATCGTCGAGGACGAAGTACAGAATTGGGGAGTTGTGATGGAGAATCCAAAGTGCGGCGAAATACTTGACCACATAAAGAGGTCATGGGAACGATGAGTCAGGAGCAATTTTATTTACTGGACGAATCCCACCTTCGCGCCCTACTCGACGCCGCCACCCCGGCGTCGGTTGAGCGGGCCATCGCGCGCGAGGAGCGCAGCATCGAGGACTTGGCGGCGCTCCTCTCCCCGGCGGCACGGCCTTATCTGGAGCCCATGGCGCGTGAAGCGCAACGGTTGACGCGGTGGCATTTTGGGCGCACCATCAGCCTGTATACGCCACTGTATATCTCCAACTTGTGCGCGGCGGACTGCGTGTATTGCGGATTTTCGGCGCGGAGCGGCAGCCGCGAGAAGCGCATCACGCTGAAGCCGGAGGAGATTCGGGCGGAGTGTGAGGCGTTGGCCTCTCAGGGATTCGAGAATGTACTGCTGCTGACGGGTGAAGCCCCCAAGACGGTGACAGTGGACTATATCGCGTATGCCATCGAGCTGGCGCGGGAGTACTTTGCGGGCGTGTCTGTGGAAGTCTACGCGGTGGACGAGGCCGACTATGCGCGCTTCGTCGCGACGGGGCTGGAGGGCGTCACGCTCTACATGGAAACTTACCACCGCCCCACCTACAAGGAAGTCCACCTGCTGGGCGGCAAAGCCAACTATGACTACCGCCTGGACGCGTTGACGCGCGCAGGCCGCGCAGGCGCACGCAAGCTCAATCTGGGCGCGCTGCTCGGCTTGTACGACTGGCGCATCGAGGCGCTTTGGACCGGACAGCATGCAAAGTTCCTGCAACGCGAATGCTGGCAGAGCGCCATCGGCATTTCCTTTCCGCGGCTGTTGCACACGCCAGAGCGTTACCACGTGCACTACCCCGTTTCAAACGCGGATCTGGTGCAGTGCATGCTGGCCATGCGCCTCTTTCTGCCCGACGCGGGCATCAACTTGTCCACGCGCGAAGCCCCTGATTTCCGGGACAGGCTCATCCCGCTCGGTGTAACCCATATGTCCGCAGGCTCCTCCACCCAGCCAGGAGGCTACGTCACGTACCAGCGCGGCCAGGCTGACGAGCGCACCAACTTCCGGGAAGTGCTCGAACAGTTCGCCATTGAGGACCACCGCCCCGTGCCCGAGGTGGTTGCCGCCATCAAGGCGGCTGGGTACGATCCGGTTTGGAAGGATTTTGATTCCGCGTTTTGCGGGATAAACAAAGTTTAAGGAGCGCTTCAGGTGCGTGAATGTACTTCAACTCGAGATTCATGACTTCATGATCACGAGAAGCTGAATCTATTTAAAGAGGGGAAGTATTGATCAATTGAAGGATGGAGGGTGACTGTGTTCTTTCGAAATACCGCACTCGCTTTAGGTTGGACCCTGATGACATTCCTCGCCCCTGCGGGTGCGGCACAAGGTCACAGCGCCGATACCACACGCGACTGGTCGCTATCGCTCTCCGAGTTGCTCCGCGTTGTTCAGCTATTCAATGTAGGCAGCTATGGCTGCGCCGAAGTCTCGGAATCCAATTTGGATGGCTATGCCGCAGGCGCCTCATCCGGGATTTGCCCGTATCATCATGCGGACTATCTTGCCCCGCGCTGGAAGCTGACGCTCGAAGAACTCTTGCGCGTCATACAGTTGTACAACGCCGGGGGCTTCGGGGTGGATTGCGGCAGCGAAGATGGATACGCCATCGACTCTTTCCAGGTTGAAGGCGAATGCCCTCGAAAGGAGCCCCAAGAGGGAGAGGCCGAGGGACTGGCCGAGGGCGGCGATGGCGAGAATGAGATCGAAGGCGAGACTGAGGGGCAATCGGAAGGTGGTTTCGAGGGTGGGTTCGAAGGCATCCACGAAGGAAGTACCGAAGGCCAAACCGAGGGTTCCGACGAAGGTTCACTTGAAGGCGATTCCGTCGATTCCTGCGCAATGCCATGCATGGCGAGTTGCAATGGAAGCGCGCCGACGATCAACCCTCCCGCGCTGCTCGCCGAGCTATACAATTTCGCGAGCGTCGCGGGTCTGTCCCTGGATCCGAACACTTCGGACGCTGATGAAAACGGTATGATCGACAGCGCGCAGATGATGCTCATCGACGCGGTATTCAAGGATACAGGGCTGGCGGCGCATTGTTGCGTGGTGAACGCGTTCCTCGGAAACCTGCCGCCGGCGCGCGCGTATGTCGACGAACTGAAGACGGTTCCGATTGCCCAGCTGGTGGTAACCCTGATCGGGGAGACTGACCTGGACAACGCCGTGGCCGGTCTGGCCACGCTGGGCGATCCCGAGGCGATAACGGCGATCCTGCTGCAATTGCAGGAACTCGAGCCCAGCGTTCCCATCCCCAACCTGAACCTGTTCGACGCCTCGGCCGGGCAATACCTGGCCGCATGGGGTGATCTCGATCGGGACGGCGTGTGCAATCTCGCGGAATACAACGCCGTTGTGAGCACCGGTGTGGCCGATTTCCCGGCCTTCGTGGCGGTGGCAACCGATGCGACGGTCACGGCCGGAATCGGCGATTGTCCCCCCTGTGGAAGTATCACCACCGAAGGCGAGGCTGAAGGCACCATCGAGGGCGAGAGCGGAGAAGGAAGCGAGGAAGGGGAAATCGAAGGAGGCAGCGAGGGCGCAATGGAGTTCCCGGGATGCGAGGCCCTGTGCGAACCGGACTGGTCACAGGGATGCACTCCCGAGGACGAACCCCGCGTGCCGAACTTCTTCGCCGGAGAGCAAACCACCGATGTCACCTTCATCGCCTTCGGTGATGCCGAAACGGGCGTCATCGGTGTGGACACCCAGTCGAGCCGCTGGAACATTGCCGCCATGAACGCGGTGGAATCCACACTGCGCTGGGGAGAAGTCCCCTTCGGCCTAGATGAGCCGGTGAGCCATGTGCGTGGCGTGCTGATGGCGGGCGACATTACACGCGATGGACGTGACGGGCGGTACAACACGTTCAACTCGCTGGGAGAATTCACCGCGCTGTACGGTCTCTGCGGCAACGGAGATCTGCTGTATCCGATGTATGAAGGTTATGGCAACCACGACTATTTCGTGTATGACCATATCGGCTACCGCATCCCCGAGGCGCACCCCGTGGCGGACTCGGTGGCGCTTCGCAATCCCTTCCGGAGCGGCCTTGCCAAGACAGCGCCGGGAATGGACGGCCACTATTCGTGGGACTGGGATAACGTGCACCTTGTCCAGCTCAATCTTGTGCCCTCGGACGTGATACCCGACACGGGTGTGCCGGGGGATCGCAATCCGCGTAAGGCCCTGACCTTTCTGATTAACGACCTTGCGGAGAACGTGGCGGGAACCGGTAAGCGCGTGGTGATCATCTCGCACTACGGGTTCTACTCCGGCTGGGACTTCAATGGCTGGTGGACCCGCGACGAGGCGGATGATTACTACCAGGCCATCAAGGACTATGACGTGATAGCCCACATACACGGGCACGCGCACCAGACCGGCATGTACACCTGGAACGGAATCAATGTGTTCAACGTGGGCTCGCCCTACCACAATAACCTTGGATGGAATCCGGATGGCCGGGGACACTTCGGCGTGTTCCGCGTGACGGATGATTACCTGTATGCGGGAGACGCCGCATGGAATCCGCAGGCCCCGGAAACGGACATTGCTTTTCCAAAGAACTGGTGGGCCAAAATCCCACTAGAGCCTTCGGGCAGCGAGGGTGAGTGAGCGATTGGACCGGGTTGTTCTTGCGCGCGTGAAGCGGAAGCACCATAATCGGAACGGGGTTGGAAGAACGCGCCCGCATGGGCACGGAGACTTGACGTGAGCATGGTTGTGGCTATCGGTCCGTCTTCTTTTGCAGACAGTGATCCAGAACCCTTGCGCCTGTTGGAGGCCGCGGGGGTTACGGTTAAGCCCAACCCCTTCAAGCGCCGCCTCACCGAGGCGGAGATCATCGAGCATCTTCAGGGAGTGGACGGCCTTATCGCGGGGCTTGAACCCTTGAACGCGCGGGTGCTGGAATCAAGCGCGCCGAGGTTGAAGGCGATCGCACGGGTCGGCATTGGGGTGAGCAATGTGGACTTCGATGCCGCGGCGGCCAAGGGGGTCAAGGTTTCTTCCACGCCAGAGCCCCCTGCAGCCGCGGTAGCGGAGTTGACGATGGCGGCCCTGCTCGCGATCACCCGTCGCCTTCTCCCGATTAACGCAGCGATGCACGAACAAAAGTGGCCCAAAGAAATCTCGTTTTCTCTCGACGGGGCGACAGCCCTGGTAATCGGATACGGCCGGATCGGCGCCAAGATGGCCAACCTGCTGCGGGCCTTCGGCACGCGGGTGCTGGTGCATGACCCCGCGCTTGACGGGGTACACTTGCCCGAGGGACTCACCTGCTGCGAGCTGGAGGAAGGACTGGCGCAGGCCGATATCGTGAGCTTGCACGCAAGCGGCGATCGCGTGATCCTCGATACGGAACAGTTCGCAGTGATGAAGCGTGGCGCGATTCTTCTCAATGGCGCACGCGGCGAACTCGTTTCACAGAGCGCGCTCGTGGTAGCACTCGAAAACGCCACGGTGTCCGGCGGGTGGTTCGACGCATTCTGGGAAGAGCCCTATTCCGGCGTGCTCTGTCAGTACCCGCAGATGCTGCTCACCCCCCACGTGGGCACCTATACCACCCGTTGCCGCCTGGTGATGGAGACGCAGGCAGTGCGCAATCTGCTGCGCGACCTGGAGCTGCCGTACACGGAGTCGCCTGCCTAGTGGAGGATACAGCGGCGCCACGGGTCTCCATCATCATGCCCGCCTTCAACGCCGCTTCGTGCATCGGGGAATCCGTCGCCTCGGTGCAGGCGCAGACCTTTGCCGACTGGGAACTCATCATCATCGATGACGGCTCGGATGACGACACCGATAGCATCGCCCTCGAGTTTTCGCGCCATGATTCGCGCATTCGCGTGTTGCCGCAGGAAGTGAACTCCGGACTTCCCGCCCGCGTGAGGAACCGGGGATTCGCCACTGCCCGCGGTTCACTCATCGCCCTGCTGGATTCCGATGATATTTGGCTGCCGGACAAGCTGGAGAAGCAGGTAGCATTGCTGGATGCCACGCCCCAGGCTGGGGCCGTCTGCTGCCTCTATTCCGTCTTTGGGGACGAAGAGCGCGCGACCATCGCGAATCGCCTGCTGAACCATGAGCTTCAATCTCCGGTCAGGCGCCACGAGATGCTTCGCTACTGTGCCTTCCAGACCTCGACAGTTCTTTTTCGACGCGAAGTGCTGGACACACTGGGCCCCATGAACGAGAACCCCGCGTTGCGCTCCGTGGAGGACTACGAGTTCTTCATCCGAATGGTGCATCACTTCCGAGTGGACCGCATCCCCGAGCAACTGGTCCAGTACCGCATTTATCCCCTTGGGGAATCCCTGTCCACGGAAACCATGCAGGCGGGCAACGAACGCGGCTGGAGCCTATACACATGCCTGCGAAAGCAAGGGTTGCTGTCCCGCGATGAGTCCCGACGCTTCCGCGCTGCCCTGCATTACGAGGATGCCAAGGACCGCCTGTTCCACTTGCGCGAACCGTTCCGGCAACCCCTCATGCGGGCGGTTAGGGAAGGCAAGGCGCCTGTCGAAGCCCTCGGCATGTTCTCGCTTTGCTGGCTCCCCTCCAGTGCCCTGCGGTTCCTGCTGCCCCGGCTGCTGACCCTGCGAAACCTCACTCGTCGCCTGCGCGCGTGGGCGGCTTCGAGGGCACGAGCGAGCGGGTGAGCGCCTCGATGCGCTTGTCGAGCAGCAGGCTGGCCTTCATGTGCCGCACTTGCGCCAACCGCGCAGCGTAGCTGTCGGCCCCCTGAAAGTGAGAGGCCGCGCGCATGATCTTGAAGAGCGCGAGGCGTGCCGCCGTGTCGGCGAGGTGCTTCAGGCAGGTGGCGGCGTTGCCGCCTTCGTCCAGCATGGCCCGCGTTTCAACGGCTCCCTGCTGCAACTTGAGCATGTATTCCCAGGTGGTGCGACTCTCCGGGATGACATGCTCCACCAGGGCATCCGGCTCATAGGTGAGTCTTCCGCCGCCATCGGCAATGCGGCGGTTCAGGTCCAATTCCTCCCCGGAAATCAGCTTACCCCCGCTGCGCCCGAAGTGGAGCCGAAAGCCTCCCGCGTCCACCAGCGCCTTGCGCCGGTAGGAAACATTCAAGCCGTAGAGGCGTTGTCCTTTGCCCGCGTCGATGCGCAGCGGCCCAAGGTCCACTTCAGAAAGGGAGCGGCGAAACTCGGGGCCGAACCAGCCGGGAGGCTGCGCCTCGAAGCGCAAGATGCTCCTCCCCCCCACCACGTCGCTCCCTGTCTGCTCGAAACAGCTGGCCACGGCCCCCAGCCAGCCCGGCGAGATCAGGACGTCGTCGTCGAGATACGCGATGATCTCTCCGCGCGACTCTGCCACGCCCCGATTGCGCGCGCGGGACAAGCCCTGCTTCGACTCGAAGTGGTAATGCAGCGCCTTGTGGCTGCCGAACTGCTGCACCACCTCCGGCGTCGCGTCCGAGGAATTGTTGTCCACCACGATCAACTCATGCGGCACCCGGTCCAGGTGTTCCTGCCGGAAGAAAGTGGAGAGCGTCTGCTCAAGATAGGCGGCGCGGTTGTACGTGCAGATAACGACAGAAATCATGGAATCATCCAAACTTCAGTGGACGGTGCGCACCGTAAAGTATCCTGATGGCGGCATGCAATCGCGTCAACTCACATCCAGCACGGGCGCGTATGGGCAAAGTCCCTCGCGCACCAGCAGGCTGTCGGGATTGCAGCAGGACAACCGGAACCCCCGCCGCTCGACATTCTCCTGAATAAATGGCCACTTCGCCTGGATGCCCGGCATGCCCTGGAACGTGGCCGCGGTAACGTGCTCCTTCACGGCGCCCGACTGTTGCAGCCGCATGTAATCATCGAAAAGATAAGGGCGTGACTGAATGGCCTCATCGTAGAAGCTTCCAGGCGTGCCCAGGTCCACCCCAAGAAGCTTGATGTGCCGCCCCAGCCGGAGCACGGTGAGCAGGTTAATCAGCACGCTCAGGCTGCCCCGGTGAAAATACATGAGATCGTCCAGCGTTTCCCCCCAGATCTGCGGCGCCGCCCACCGATGGCAGCGTTTGAAATAGGTGGCACCGGCGGGGAGGCTAGACGGTTGGTACGTGTATCCGTGCCGCCAACGTTGGCGTAACTGGAACGGCAGGTTGCGCATGCGCTTCGCGAATCCCCCGCCATAACGCAAGCGATAGGATTCGTCGAGCAGGAAATGTGGCGCGGGCTTGCGGGTTCGGGCGATGGCGACGCTCTCCTCGTAAACTCGCAGGGCGGGATAATGAATGTCGGCGAGGAAATAGTGCGAGGGCCAAATGCCGGCGAGTTCCCAAAACAGGAGGTACTTATTCATCGCCACCGCCGGGCCTCGTTCTACGCGAGCACATTCCTCCGGACCCAACCGCAGCAGCGACGCGCCGCTGCCCAGCACATAGACCACTTCCGCCTCGCTTTTCGCCGTGCCAATCGCCATGTCGTTTTCCCGCCCCGAAGGGCAGTTTGCCATAGCGTTGGGCCGCCTTGCTATCATGCAGGCCACACGACACGGGAAACCTTTGCCATGATTCTGTCCGACCGCACGATACGACGCATGCTTGCCGAGGGCGCCCTTGCCATTGAACCGCTCGACCCCGCCCAGATTGGCCCTGCCTCGGTGGACCTTCGCCTCGGGCGTTCCTTCCTGATGCCCAAGCCGGTTAGCGGCATCTACTCGCTCAGTGAGGAAATCGAGTACGAGCGCACCGAGACCGACGAGTTCATCGTGCCGCCGCATGGCTTCGTGCTGGCGACCACGGCCGAGGTGGTGCGGCTGCCCAATGACTTGACCGCATTCGTGGAAGGGCGCAGCTCGGTGGGCCGCAGCGGACTGTTCATCCAGAATGCCGGCTGGGTGGACCCCGGCTTCCACGGCGCCATCACGCTGGAATTGTTCAACGCGAACAACGCCCCCATGAAGATCGGCGCTGGCCGCCGCATTTGCCAACTGGTGATTGCCCGCGCGGACGACGCGGTCGAACAACCTTATGCGGGCAAGTATCAGGGTCAGATGGACACGACAGGCTCGCGCGTCCATCTCGACGTGGAAAACAAGAATCGCGATTGAAAACGCGCGGCGCGAGGCTGCCCCGCCCCGCGCCGCATCCCGTCATCCGTGACGGTCACTCCTCATCGTCGCCGCCACCGACCCCAAGCAGCTCGAGCAAGGGCGCGAGCCATTCCTGCAGTTTCTCCAGAAGCTTGCTGATCAGGTCCGAGATTGCCGTGAAGATGTCCATGTCGCCGTCCTCTTGTTTCGGTTGTTCAACCTTGCCCAGGGCCACCGCCCATATTACCCGCTGATTTATTTATACGTTCCTTTCAAATTTCATTCCTGCTTGCGTTCAAGCTGCAACAATAAGTACCTTGCCGAAGGGGCTACCGTTACAGACTGGAGGATGCCATGAGCAACGACACGCCACATGAATCGCTGAAACAACGTGTGGGCGAAGTGATTGACCTTCGTGCAGCGATTGCGCTGTTGCAGTGGGACCAGGAAGTGAACATGCCCCCAAAGGCGGCCGAGGCGCGCGGACGGCAGTTGGCCACGCTGAGCGCACTGGCGCATGAGCGCTTCACTTCTCCCGAGATGGGGCAGCTGGTGGCGGATGCCACCTCTGAAGCGGCGGCGCTGAGCTACGACGAGCGCCGCTTGGTGGAAGAGACCGCGCACGACTACGACAAGGCCACGAAGCTGCCAACCTCCTTCGTCGAGAAACTCGCCGGCGCGGAAAGCGCCGCCTACGAGGCGTGGACGCGCGCGCGGAAGGAGTCGGACTTCGGGCTGTTCAAGCAGCACCATGCGGGCATCGTGGAATTGCTCCGGCAAAAAGCCGATTACTTTGGCTATCAGGATTCCCCCTATGACGCGCTGCTGGATGAGTATGAGCGCGGGATGACCACGAAGGCGGTGCGTGAGGTTTTCGCAGAACTGGCCACCGAGCAGAGCAAACTGGTGGCGGCTATTGCGAAGAGCGGCAACCAGCACGACACGGCATGGCTGGACCAGGAATACGACGAGCAGGCCCAGTGGGATTTCACCCTGCGCGTGTTGCGTGACATGGGCTACGACTTTGAGGCAGGCCGCCAGGACAAGTCCGTGCACCCCTTCACGACCAACTTCGATCTCTATGACGTGCGCGTCACTACCCGCATGGACCCGCGCGATCCTTTTTCCGCGCTGACGGGTTCAATGCACGAGGGGGGCCACGCGCTTTATGAGCAGGGCTTCCGTCCGGAGGATCGTCGCACGCTGCTGGCCGAGGGCGTGTCGCTGGGTATCCATGAATCCCAATCGCGGATGTGGGAAAACATGATTGGCCGCAGCCTCCCCTTCTGGCGCCACTACCACCACGATTTTGTGCGGTCGCACGCTCCCCGTCTAGACCAACGCACCCCTGAAGACTTGTATCGCGCGATCAACCGTGTCGAGCCAAGCTTTATCCGGGTTGAAGCGGATGAGTGCACCTACAACCTGCACATCATCCTGCGCTTCGAAATCGAAGTAGACCTTATCGAAGGACGCTTGCGGGCCGACGAGGTGCCCGAATGCTGGAACGCCAAGGTCAAGCAATACCTCGGACTGGACGTGCCCAGCGACGCCCTGGGCTGCCTGCAGGATATCCACTGGTCCCATGGGGCGATGGGGTACTTCCCCACCTACGCCCTCGGCAATCTTTACGCGGCCCAGCTCTTCGAGCAAATCGAGCGCGATCTGCCCGGTCTCTGGACGGATGTCGAGCGCGGGGACTTCGCACCGCTCCTGGCATGGCTGCGGGAACACGTGCACCGGCATGGTCGCAGGCTGCTACCCGCAGAACTCATCGAAAAGGCCACTGGGGCAAAGCCCACTGCCAAGCCCTACCTTAGCTACCTTCGCAGGAAGTACGGCATGCTCTACGGGTTACCCGCATAGCGTGTTTCCGTGGGCCGATGCTCAGGCGCCGCTGCGTTCCACGTTGGCCTCGTAGACTTCCCGAAGGATGTCGTCGATACCCTTGGTGATCTTCCAGTTGGGATAGTGCTCCTCGAAGCGGCCGAGGTTTCCAATCCACCAGATGTGGTCGCCGATGCGGTTCTGCTCGTGGTAGACGGTGTCCATCTTCTTGCCCGAGATGTCCTCACAGGCCTTGATGGCTTCCATCATGCTCACGTTGCTGTATTTGCCGCCGCCGATGTTGTACACCTCGGCCACGCGCGGCGCCTTGTAGAACTCGTGGAAAGCCTGGATAAGATCGTAGCTGTGGATATTGTCGCGGACCTGCTTTCCCTTGTACCCGAAGATCTGGTACTGCCGCCCGATGACGCAGCACTTCATCAGGTAGGCCACAAATCCGTGCAACTCCGCACCCGAGTGGCCCGGCCCGGTGAGGCAGCCGCCCCGGAAGCATGCGGTCCGCATGCCAAAGTAGCGGCCGTATTCCTGCACCATCACGTCCGCCGCCACTTTCGACGCGCCGAACACCGAGTGCGTACAGTGGTCGATGGACATGTCCTCGCGGATGCCCTCGGCATACGGGTGCGACGGATCCAGCGACCAGCGGGTTTCCAGTTCCACCAGCGGCAGGTAGTTCGGCGTGTCGCCGTAGACCTTGTTGGTGGACGTGAAAATGAACACGGCCTCGGGGCAGACCTCGCGGGTGCACTCCAACAGGTTCAGCGTGCCGATGGCGTTCACACCGAAATCGGTGCGCGGCGAACGCGCCGCCCAATCGTGTGAGGGCTGCGCAGCCGTGTGGATCACCAGCTTGATGTCGCTGCCGTACTGGTCGAAAATCCGCCGCATCGCGTCATAGTCGCGAATGTCCTCGACATGGTGCGTGTAATTCGGGATACGCTCCTTCAACTCCGCCACCGCCCACGCCGTCGAGGCCTCCTCCCCAAAGAATTCCGCCCGCATGTCGTTGTCGATACCGGCGATATGGAAGCCCTGCTGACTGAAGAAACGAACCGCCTCCGCGCCGATAAGGCCGCCGGAACCCGTGACAATAGCTACATTCATGCTGGGAAAATCCT
>JBJOID010000231.1:0-8867 GCA_046047315.1 Candidatus Hydrogenedentota bacterium
ATACCCTCAATTCGAGCGTGTAGGTGCCCGCGACATCGACAGAGAATCTGGGGTTCACCGCGTTTGGATTATTGAGGGCGGCGGCGCTGCCACTGGGGCGGGCGCGGAAGCTCCAGATGTAGAGCAACTGGTCGCCATCGGCATCGCGGCTGGCGCTGCCATCGAGGGTAATAATGTTGCCCACGCCCGCGCTCTGGTCGGGGCCTGCATTGGCCACGGGCGGGGTGTTGTCCGTGCTGACGGTGGTGGTGACGGGATTGCTGCTCAAGCTGCCGTCGGTCACCACGAGGCGCGCGGTGTAGTTGCCCGCCACGTCGAGCAGGAAGGAGGGCGTGGGGGAGCCCGCGCTGTCCAAGCTTGCCGTACTTCCCGTGGGTCGTTCGGTGAGGGTCCAGATAAAGCGGAGGTTGTCTCCGTCCGGATCGAAGCTCTGGGTGCCGTCCAGTGCGACGCGCTCTCCCACCTGGCCAGATAGTGGCTCGCCGGGGTCTGCGATTGGGGCACGGTTCGAGGTGCTGATGTTCAATTCGTCGACCGCACTGGACAGGCCATCGCTTACGGTCAGGCGCACAACGTAGTCTCCCTGCCTGTCCACCGTGAAGAAGGCCAGGTCGCGCGTCGGGGACTGGATAATGGCACGGCTGCCGGTCGGAATGGAGACAAAGGTCCAGCTATAGGTGAGCGGCGAGCCATCGGGGTCGAGGCTGCTGCTGCCGTCGAGATCGATGCGGTCACCCACGCGGGCGGTCTGGTCAGGGCCGCCGTTGGCGAGCGGCGGCTGGTTGACAACGGTGAGGCGTTGCTCCGCGGTGGATTGTGCACCGGAGGGATCGCGCACGGTTACCCGGAAAACATAGCTGCCCGCGGCGACAACAGTGAGTGATGGGGTTGCGGTGTCGGCGGCCGACAGGGAGACATTGCTGCCAGCAGGCTGCGAAAGGACAGTCCACGCAAAGGCCAGGGTGTCGTTCTCCGGGTCCGTGCTGGCGGTCGCGTTCAGCGTTACCTGAGAGCCTGTGGGGGCCTGAAGGTCGCCCGAGGTCGCCGCCGTCGGGCCACGGTTGGAAACGATGACGTTGGTGGTGTCGATGCTGGTCTTGTCGCCATCGCTCACCGTGAGGCGAATGCGGTAGGTGCCGCGTTGATCGGGATTCAGCGAGGGTGTGGGGGAGGTGGCATTGGTCAATTGGGCCGTGCTTCCCGAGGGACGCTCCGTGATTTCCCAAAGGTAGGTGAGTTCCTCGCCTTCTGGGTCGAAGCTGGCGCGGCCTTCCAGCGTAACGCCCACGCCAGAGAACACGCTCTGGTCACCGCCGGCATTGGCCACGGGCGGCTCATTGGGGATCTGTCCCGCGCCCATGATGACGGTATAGCGGCCGTTCGAAGAGATGTCGACGAGGTTTACGAAGAGCTGACGCTCGACATCGCCGCCTTCAAGACGCACGACGCGGTTGGTGGTCCATGCATTTTGTGCGGGGAGCGGGGTGTTGTTGCTCTTGAGCACCCGGTCAAGGTTGGGATCCGCGTCGAGGGGCAGCGGTATGCGGAGGTATCCCACGAAAAAGGGCATGGTGGCCGTTACATCGAAGGCGTTTTCGATCGTCGTGGAGGGGGTCACCTGCACGTTGGAACCGCTCTGAACGGCGACGGGATTGGTATTGCTCATCACCGCGGAGTCGGGTATGCCGTCGGGGGGGACGCTGGTGTCGATCAAGAGATCGGGACGTCCGTCATCACTGCCGATATTCAGGATGACGGCGCGCACAAGGGTACGCTGTTCAACGCTGTCGGGCAGCAGCGATACGCGGCCGAGGCCTGGAAGTTCCTGCGAGAGCAGGGTGGATAGAGCGCTGATGGAGCCGGAGGAGCGGGGCGCCAATTCGAGCACGGCGTTCGAGCGTTGTGATACCGGAATGGGTCCGAGCGTGGCGCTCAGCCCGGGGCGGGAATTACTCTGGGTGTCCGTCAGGCGGGTTGCCTGGAAGCTGTTGATGTTGCCCGTGTCGATTTCCTCGATGAGAGGCTCGAAGCGATTCAGGCGGACGTCGCGCAGGGTGTCAGTGCTCTGATTCAGCACCTCGACCGCCACTTCGAAGGGTTGCGGCGGTTCGGTTTCCGGGGTCAGGGGATCGTTGCCATAGACTTCGGTGGGGGTGTAGAGGCGAATGCCGGACTGTTGCTGAATGTCCACCAGTATGCTGAAAGGCAGGAGGTTCACTGTTCCCGGCGCGCCATTGCGGGTGAAGCTGAGCTTGGGTTCAACCCGGTAGAGTTTACTGCGGGTGCGGGCAGCGCGGAAGAGCGGCACATAGCGCAGTCGCGCGTTGGCGGTGACGCCGGGGGAGAGCACGCCCGTGCCGGTAACATTGTTGATGCTCGTAAGGCGGGTTTCCGTCAACTGGAACCCGGGGGTCTCGTTCAATTCGTTCTCATCGAAGAAGCGCAGCTCCAGCAGGACATTGCTCAAGGTCTGTCCGTCGAGGGCCGTCGCGGTGAGCTGCACATCAAAGGGTTGTCCCACGCGGGTGCGTCCGGTGTTGACTTGAATCGAGGCTTCGAGGAAGGTCTCCGCGTTTTCGTCCGGTGTGATGGCCGCATCGAAGTGGCCTTGGGTGAAGCCCTCCCAGCGCAGCAGTTGCGCCAGTCCATCATCCACGCGGGCCGGGGCCACGGCGCTTAGGGACAGGGGGGCATGTTCATCTGTCGTGGTGATGGCGCCCAGGCTGGGCAGCCAGCCAGCGAGCGTGTTGAGCAAGCCGCCAAGAATGCCCGGTTCCCTGGATGCTTCTCCACGGGGGGCGGGCGGTTCGAGGGCCTTGCCGGAGGCAGGGGCTGCGGCTTCCTGCCGGAATTCAGGGCGCGGGGTATACGGTGTGGCGCCATCGCGCTCGATGGTGAGGTATCCATAGGCGGGACGGGAATCGGGGCAGTCGAGGCGCGGCAGTCGTATGGCAAGAGGGAAAGCCCGCTGCACGGGGGTATTGCCCTGAAGCCACACGAAGGAAACGCCGGAGGCGCCCGCAATCACGCAGTCCACACTTTCGCCCGCTTCCGGCGCGATGCGTGTCACCCGCACCGGCACCGCGACTTCGTCTCCGGCGTCCATGTCACCCAGAGAAGTCACCAGCGGCGTGAAGGTAAAGTTGGTCTGGTTCGCCACCGCGAGCCGCACATTGCGGGCGGGCTCGCCGCCGTCGTTGCGTATGGTCAGCGTTACGGTCGTTTCCGCTTCGAACATTGTTTCGAGGTCGATGACGGCGGGTTCCACCGTGATCTGCGGTCCTGGCGCGCCGGACTCGACGATTGTCTGTGAAACGAAAGCGGGGGCGTTATCGGCCGCCGTGGCCTGCACCAGCCAGCGCTGCTGGGTGAAGTTTTTCCGCAGGGTGATGGGGTAGCTGTTGATGCTCGCGGGATCGATCACCACCACATCGCGGAAGGTTCCGTACCCTTGGCGGCGCGCCTCGATGTTATAGGCGCCTTCAGCGATGTTGCGGAATTGCACCTCCCCGGTTCCGGTGGAGGTGCGTTCGCTCACGATGGCTCCGGTTGTTGGATCGCGCAGCAGCACCTGTGCCCCGCCCACGCGGAAGTCGGGGTCGGTCGTCAGGGTGGTCTCGTCAGACACGGTCACGTTGAGGCCGCCGGTGGTGGAGGTGGAGACATTGACCGAAAGGTCGATGGGGACCAGCGCATCCTCGCCAAAGCTCAGGAAAATGGGGGCATCCACGGTGCCCTCAGCCTGTCCTGACGGGGGGGTAAGTTGGAGGATAACGCGGGCAGTTTGTTGGGCGCGCAGGTTGAAAGGAACGGCGGGCGCGACCACGCTTACCCAGGGCACTTCCGGCGGGAGCACGCTGAAGTTGGTCGCGGTGCCGCCGCCGACATTTTGGACTTCGAACACATAAAGCGTCTGCTGTCCCGGCACGGCGCCCGCGATCGGCTGGGTTGGTACCACGACGAAATTCGGGACGCCATCGAGCACCTGGAACGGAAGGAAGAGTGTGGAGTTGACGTTCTGGGCGTTGGCCACCACCACGCGCATCACGCCGCTAGCGCCTTCGGCGTCAGCCACGGTGAGGGTGATGTTAAGGGGGGTGGAAGTGCCGCCGTCAATGGTCGAGGCGATGCTGGCCTGCGCAGTGATGCCTTCCGGGACATCCAGCACGCTGGCCACCACGGAGGTTAATTGGGTCTCGCCAAGGTTCTCCACGCTGGCCTGCACGGTCTGCGACAGGTTGGGAGCAAGGTTGACGATGGCGCCGTCGTAGGCGATACGCATGAGGTTGAGCGTCAGGCTGTCCTGCTCCGCTGCAACGGGCTCGCCAGGGTGGCGGCCCGAGATGGAGTAGCGTCCGGCCTCGGTGGGAAGCGGCGTGAACGGAAATTCAAAGCGGCCGATGTTGTCGGTGACCGCGGAGAAGGTGCGGGTCACGCCGCGAAGGGTCACGTCCACCAGCACGGGCTGTCCCTGCGCCGGACTGCCAAAGAGGAAATTGCTGGCCGAGCCACGCAGCAGGATCTGGCCCGCGCCATCTTCACCCACCAAGATGCGGTGGGAAGCCACGACATCGTAGTCCACCGATTGCACGGTGACGGGCAGCGGCTGGGAGAGGTTGTTCGACTCGTCCGACTCGCCCACCACGTTGCCATCGTCGGTGGAGACGAAGACGAAATAGTTACCGGGCGCCACGGCGGGTGTTTCGATTCGCTCTTGCTGGTAATACTGCGAGGCCGGGGCAAGGCGCGATTCGTTGCTGAAGCAGAAAAGTTGCGTGTCGTCGCCGAACACCGCGTCGGTGGAAAGGTAAACGCAATCGTTCCACCTGGGGCTGATGCCGCTCTGACCCTGGTTCAAGAGGGTGGCCACGAAGGGAAAACTGCGCCCCGAATAAATGGTTGCCGGCATCTCGATGTCGCACACGATGAGGTCGGAGGGGTTAAGCTCTGGCAGGTCGGTCGAGACTGCGGGGCTCTCCAGCGGCGGACCGGACAGGCGGTATTGCGCCTTGCCCACAATGGTCTTGAGGCCCGTCGCGTCGGCGTCGGCGCGAAGGCGGTAGTTGATGTTCACCGGCAGGCCGGGAGGGATGATGTAGGCGAAATTGATGGTGCCGCGATCGCCCTGCGCCGGTCGAATCGGCGGGGGGGAGCCATCAAGCGACTCCTCGTAGGCAAAGCCCTCGGGCAGCACTTCCTCGAGTCCAAAGGCGAGCAGCGTCACAGGCTCGTTCTGGGTGACGGTCAGGCGCACGTCGATGATGTCGCCGGGGGTGTAACCGTTGCCGGTCAGGATTGTGCGCTCGACCGTGATCGTTTCGTCGCTATCCCCTTCGGTGGCGCCTTCCGGTTCGCCTTCGGTCGCGCCCTCTCCTTCGCCTTCGCCTTCGCCCTCGACCACCTCGGGTTCTGCCAGGGGGGTCACCTCTTCGTTGGATTCGAGTTCCTCGTCCTCGGTGCGGTACTTCGCAACACCCCTGATTTCCTGATCGCCCGTTGTATCCGCGGGAACTTGAAGTCGGTAAGTGACGGCCACGGGCAGCTCGGGCGGGGTGATCCACGCGAAGGCCAG
Organism: Candidatus Hydrogenedentota bacterium; assembly: GCA_046047315.1. GTDB lineage: Bacteria > Hydrogenedentota > Hydrogenedentia > Hydrogenedentales > JAEUWI01 > WGMK01. The sequence goes on from JBJOID010000231.1 coordinate 5,573, forward strand.
GGGGCCGGTCTCACCGGGTGCGGGCGTCACGGGCGGCGCGCCTTCACCTGTCACCATCTCCACAAACTGCCAGCCCGTGGGCAGGGTCTCTTCGAAGCCCAGTGTCGTGATGCTGTCGAGGCCGACAAAGCTCAGGTTCACCGTTACGTCGATGGTGGCGCCGGGCTCGTAGTTCTCACTGGAGGGGATGCGCCGCATGGTGAGTCCGGGGTCGGTGCCGCCTTCAAAGGTGGACCGCAGGGAGGTCGTGGCGATGCGCGTCCGTTCCTGCACGTTGCCAAACGCGAACAGTCCCTGACCGAGGATATTCTGCTCACCGACCGTTCCACTGCCTACCGAGAGGAGATAGGAGAATGAGACCGGAAAGCTGGGCACTGAGATGTAGGCGAATCCGAGGGTGCCGGTGTCACCCGCCTGCGGCCCGATGGGGGGGATATTGCCGCCGGTGAAGCCCGCGAAGACGAAGCCGCTGGGCACCAGCTCTTCCACGCCAAGTTGTTGCACCTGCTCTTCGCCGGTGTAATTCAGGGTCACGGTAAGCTCGGTGGGTTGGCCGGGCGTGTAGAAGCCATTGGTCTCCGAACGGCGGGTCATCACCACTTCGATCGCCGGGTCGGCTTCGCCTTCAAGGCTGCCTTCGCCCTCTGTGCTGCCCTCTCCTTCACCCTCGCCTGTGTCTTCTCCCTGGGGCAGGTTGGTGTTGACCGCCGGTCCAATCTGCTGTGCGCCGCCGCTCGAGTAAATTACGTTTCCGTTGACCACCTGTTCGCCTGTCGAGGCGGCATCGGCAGTGAGCCGGTAGGTGAAGGAAACGGGAAAGGGCGGGATGACGATCCAGCCGAATCCCAATTGTCCCGTTCTTCCGGTGTTGGGTTGTATAGCAGGCAGATTGCCGCTCACGACCCGGTCGAACGTCCAGCCGGGAGGCGTGTTTTCGATCAGGCCCAGTTGTGTCACCGCGCCGCCGGACTCGTTGGTGAGCGTCACGGTCAGGTCCACCGTCTTTCCGGGGACATAGGCGCCGCTACCCGCGACACTGCGCCCTAGCGTCACGTCGGCCGCGACACTTCCCTCGCCTTCTCCCTCGGGCTCCTCGCCCTCGGTCGGCTGTGTGCCCTCCGCCTGGGAGACCAAAGTCACCACCGAGGCGGAGAACTGCGGGACGCCGCCCGTCACCGCGTATACGGCCCGCCCGGAGATAGGCTTGGAACCGCTGGAACTTGCACCCGCTTTGACGCGATAGACGAAGGCCGCCGGGAAAACCGTCGGGATGTTAATCCAGCCGAAGTTAAGCGTGCCGCCCGCACCGACAGCAGGGGGAATCTGCGGCGTCGAACCCGAAACCAGCCCCTGGAAGGTCCAGCCGCTTGGCAGGGTCTCGGTGAGCCCCAGCTGGGTAACGGCTGCGTTGCCCCCCTGCCGGACAAAAGTCACCCGCACGTCCACCGTTTCGCCGGGCGTATATGCCCCGGGCGCTTCGATGCTGCGCGTGATCCGCAGGGTTGTCTGCGCGCTGGCGGGCAGCGCGGCAAGGCAGGAAAGCAGGACCGCCGCGAGGATTCCAAACATACGGCCGAAGCTGGAATGAAAAGGCATGATCGACTAGTACCTCCCGCACGATTCCGAAGCGCAAGCCGCCTCGCCGCCGCGCGGTCCCTTGATGCCATGGCACCTCAATACGACGTACCTGCCACGCGCAAATTCCCCATGCACGGCCCCGCTGTACCTGTGGCAACCGTCACGTCCGGATTCTACCACAGCGAGGGTTTTGGGCAAAGCACACCTTACAAGCACTGTTCGCAGATTTATGGTTTCATGCAAGGTTCTTGCGGCAGCCGATTCGCGTGTTCAAGATACACTAGAGGAAGGGGTTACATTACGTGCAGCACTTCCCGTCCACGTCCCTGGGCGATCAATGAGGTATAGTCCTCCAGCTCTTGCTGGGTCTTCGGGTCGGTAAGGTCCACGGTGACGCCGCGCTCGGCGGAGAGGTAGGCCGCTTGGCAAAGCCGGGTGATTTCGAGCCCGTACTCGAAATTGAGAAGCGCGTCTCTCCCCTCGCGAAACGCCGCGACGGCGTCCTTGATCTCGTCCACATAGCCGTAGAGGTCCGCCTCATTTGGCTCCACCGCCAGCAGACCGCGCGAGGCGGTGGACTTTTCCAGCGCCGTCTCCGCATCCGCGGCCGCCTCTGCGGCCTCGTCTCCAATGAAGACTTGCACGCTGCTCTGCAGGGTGTTGATTTCAAAGGCGTAGCCCTGGCCGAGGCCGTCCATGCAGAGGCGCAGTCCTTGCTTGTCATACATCCAGGAGTTGGTGAATTGCGCCTTGACCAGCTGCCCGGTCTCCGGGTTGCGGAAGGTCACGATGCCCGTGGCGAAATCTTCCGCCGGGCTCTTGGCATAGTCCACCCCCATCTTATCCATCAGTTTCTGTCGTCCGCGCGGGGTGCCCCATTTGAGGAGGGCGGTCTCGGCGCTGACGGATACCGGTTCAAGGAAGCGTACCGGCTTGCCGATGGGGGTAAGGACGTACCAGCCCACCGCTATGCTGTGGCAGCCCATGTCGGAAAGCACGCCGCCGCCCTGGCGAACCGGATCCCAGAACCAAGGCTCATGGGGGCCTGCGTGTTCCTCGGAACTGCGCGCAAGGGCAAGGGGGCCCATCACTTGCTGCTGCGGCGCGATCTGCCGCAAGGCGCCATTGACCGCCTTCATGTGGAGCTGGTTCTCGAAATAGGCCGTGGGCAGTCCTGACTCCTTGGCCAAAGCCACCAGCCGTCGCGCCTCTGCCACGGTGCGGCCCAGAGGCTTCTCGACGATAATGCCTTTCAAGGGCGCGCCTACTTTCACCGCCGCCACGATTTCTTCCATGATCGGCACGCGTACGTAGTTGGGGGCGAAGATGCAGACCGCGTCCACGTTTTGGCAAAGCTCTGCCACGCTGCCGTAGACCTTGCAGTCGCCAATGCCCATCGCCCGCGCTGCTTCTTGGAGGGTCTCGCTCCGATTTAGCGCATAGACGCCGGCCAGTTCTACATCGCGCACGTACTGCATGGCTTTCGCCTGAAAGTGGGCGATGAACCCTGCTCCGATGAATCCGAGTTTGAATGCACTCATGGCTTTACTGCTCCTTGGATGAAAGGGATGACAAGCAATCGACTAAAGAGTGATACGAAAGGACGCTGTCATGCAAGCAGGACGTACAGGTCGATTCGCAGCAAGTTGTCGGTCTGGCTCGTTCCAGCATGCCCGTATTGGAACCGGGCGCGGCGAAACGTATCAGTTCGGCTCCC
>JBJOID010000232.1:0-6159 GCA_046047315.1 Candidatus Hydrogenedentota bacterium
CCATCGTGGCGGACGCCATCGTCGACTCCAACCGCTGCATCTCGTACCACACCATCGAGAACAAGGGCGACATCCCCGATGAGATCGCCGAGCGCATGGCGCCCTGGGTCTTCGGGTGCGACGTGTGCCAGGAGGTTTGCCCGTGGAACCGCTTCGCCCCGGATACGACCGAGCCCGACTTCGCCGCGCGGCCGGAGGTGGCCTTTCCTGATCCCGACACGATTGCCGCCATGGACGAGGACACGTTCCTCGACACCTTCGCCGGGACCCCGGTGATGCGCGCCAAGCGCGAGGGCCTCGCGCGCAATGTGGCCATCGTGGCCGGGCAAGCACGCGAAGCTGCAGACTGACGGCTTAGTCGCCGTCCGTGCCGAGGAAGCGGGCTATCTCTCCGGGAATCTCGGCGGCGGGCAGGGCACGCAGGGGAAAGCCGGGGAGGGAGTCGAGGAAGGTTTTACCATAGCGCTTGGTGAGGATGCGCTTGTCGAGCACGGTGATGACGCCGCGGTCGGAGCGGCGGCGGATGAGGCGGCCCACCCCCTGCCGCAGGCGGATGGCGGCCTGGGGCACGGAGTACTCCATGAAGGCGTTGCCGCCGGCGGCGTCGATGGCCTCGCATCGGGCTTGCAGCACGGGCTCGCTGGGAACCCGGAAAGGCAGCTTGACGATGATGACCGACTCAAGCGCCTCGCCCGCGACATCCACGCCTTCCCAAAAGGAATCGGTCGCGAAGAGCACGCTGCCGGTGTCGGCGCGGAAGCGCTCGAGCAGCAGGTTGCGGGGCATCTGCCCCTGCTTGAGCGGCAGTATGCCGAGGGACTTGAGCCGGGGCTCCAGCGCGCGGTAGGCCCGGTCGAGCGCGGAGTAGGCGGTGTACAACACGAAGGCGCGACCGCGCGACGCGCGCAGCAGGTCGTAGAGATACTCCTGGCAGCGGGCGTCAAAGGCACGCTCGGCCGGGTCGGGGAAATCGTTGGGCACGAAGAGGCGCGCCTGCCGGGCGAAGTCGAAGGGGGAATCGAGGCGGGCCGTGTCGAGCCGGGCGGCCTCCACGTGGTCCAGGCCGAGGCGGCCTTCTAGGTAGGCGAAGCTGCCGCCCACCGTGAGGGTGGCGGATGTCATGGCGATGGTGCGCAGCTGCTGGTAGACCCAGTCGGCGAGGGGCTTACCCACCTCGAGGGGGCAGCGGGCGGTGCGGACGCTTTGGGGATCCTCCGCGTCGATCTCCACCCAGCGCACGGTGTTCTCTTCGAGGCTGGCGCTGGTGAGCTCGGCGATGGCCAGGGCGATGCGTTCGACGCGGAGCGCATAGGCCCGCAACTCGGCGATGTCTCCGGCAAGCAGGTTCTCCTCGTCGGCGTTCTTCTCCAGCGCCTTGCTGGTTTTTTCGGCGAAGGCGCGCAGGGCGTCGCCCAGCTGGGAGAACTCTTCGACGAAAGGCACGGCATGCGCCGCGTGAAATTCGCGGACGGGGGCCGACTCGAGCACCTGCGGCGTGAGGCGCCATTTGACCTCGCGGCCAATCTCGCTGCACGAGGCCCCGGCCAGCGCGCGCAGGGCGGCGAAGTAATCCGTGGCGGCATGGCGGGCGATGCCGGTGCGCGGCAGCACCGTGGTGTCGAGATACTCCTGCAGGTGCTCGAAATCGCGCACGCTGAGTCCCTTGCAATCCTTGACGAAGCGCGCCCGCAGCAGGGGCAGCAGGCCGCGTTCGCGCCCGCGCTCGGCCCGGTGCAGCCGGCCCAGCGTCGCCAGCGTGCCGCGCAGGGTGGCGGAGACCCCGAAGTATTCCGTGGCGGCGTCCTCGATGCTGTGGGCCTCGTCGACGATGAGCCGCTTGTAGGACGGGAGCACGGCCATGGAGGAAAAGCTGCCGGTCTCCTGCTTGATGGCCAGATCGGAAAACAGCATGTGGTGATTGACGACCAGCAGGTCGGCGGTGGCGGCCTCGCGCCGGGCCTTTCCCACGAAGCAGCGCTTCTTGTCGGGACAGCGGCCCAGGCTGCATGCGTCGGCCTCGGAGCAGACCTCCTCCCACAGTCCGCGCACCGGGACGAAGGGCAGCTCGGCAAGGCTGCCGGCCTCGGTCTGTTCGGCCCACTCGGCGATATGCTGCAACTGTTCCTTGCGCTCGGGCTCGTCGAAGAGCTGCGCCTCGCCGAGGGCGCGCTCCAGTTTGCGCGGGCACAAGTAATTTCCGCGTCCCTTCACCAGGCAGGCCTTGAGCTGCGTGCCCAGCGCGCGCTGCAGCAGGGGCAGATCCTTGTGCATGATCTGTTCCTGCAGGTTGATGGTGCGGGTGGAAACGACGACGCGCTCCTTGTTGGCCATGGCCCATTCCGCGGCGGGCAGCAGGTAGGCCATGGTCTTGCCCACCCCGGTGGGAGCCTCCACCACGGCGATGCCGTCCTCGTTGAAGGCGCGCGCCACGTGCTCGATCATCACCTGCTGCTGCGGGCGGTTTTCATAGCCCGGCAAGGATCGCGCCAGCGCGCCATTCGGGTGCAACGCGCCATGCAGGGACTTGAGGTCGAGCGGCTGCACGTCGCGCTGGAGGAAGGGTTCCACCACCACGTAGACCTGTGTGGCGTGGTTGTCGACGATATAAACCCCGTGGCCGTGCGCGCCATACATGCCGGCCAACTGAAGGTCGGCGTCGCTGGGGCCGAGGTTTCCGCTGGGGTGGTTGTGGATGACGATATCGCGCACGTCGAGCTGCTCGAAGAGCGCGGTGACGGCGCTCTCGTTGCCGCGCGCGCAGACCCGCACGCTGTCCACCAGCCCGGCCGCATTCGCCTTGCCGGCAAACAACACCTCGCGCCCGCCCGCCTGCGCAATCGCCTCTTGAAGGGCATGCGCGGCATCGGGGGTGAATCGCCTGGTGATTAACTCGCCGGGGGGTGCGGACAAGGGAAAGTTCCTGCGGGTGACGGACGGTCCCACAGGATAACCGCGAGGTCCGCAGGCTTACAACGCCGCCGCCGCGCGGGACGCGGGGTAGGGTAGTCCACCGAGACGCCATCCTGGGGTGCAAGGGTCGCAAGGGACCCAAGGAACCCAAGGGACGAAAAGGGAACCGAAGCCCTTCCTTCGTGGCGGTAGACTAAGGTGGCCGCACTTGGTTTATCGGAAGGTTTCCGTTTCTTCCTCGCTACCCGTGCCGCGCGGAAGCGCGGCGCTCCCGTTAGGCGGCGGATTCGCTGGGGGGCCTGGCTTCGTCGGGGTCGATGGCGAGGGGGAATTCGTATTCGTCGTTGCTGGGAGGGCGCTTGCCGCGTCGTTCGGGGATGAAGCCTTCGTCGAGGGCGTTGGGGGGCATGGGGATGCCGAGGCGGGCGTAGAGGGCGCGGACGACGGCGGGCTTGTCGTAGCACTCGGGCACGGGGTCGTTGGGGTTTTTCATGTAGTCGGGCAGGGGGGCGACGGCGGCGGGGTTGGGGGTGCCGTCTTCGAAGAGGATGGGGCCGCCGACGGTGTAGGGGTTGAGCTCCTCCGCTTCCTTGGGCGGGTCGGCGGGCGGATTAGCGCCGGGCTTGGGCCTGGGTTTGTCGGCGTCTCCGGCGAGGGGGATGGCGGGCTGGGGCTCGAAGGGGTTGCGGTGGGGCTTGGGCAGGGGCAGGCCGTGCTGCCGGGCGTAGTCGTCGAGTTCGGCGAGGGCCTTGCGGCGGCGTTCCCAGGCCTTGTGGAGCGCCTCATGCAGGGCGGGCGCGGGGGCCGTGGCGGGTGTGGCGGGGTCTTCAACGAGAACGCGCTCGGCGCGGCGGGCGAGCAGGTGGCAGGCGATGGCGTCGTTGAGCTTGTCGATAAGCTCGCCGGTGAGGGGCACGCGGCGCAGACGCAGGGTGTTCTCGCGCAGGCGCAGCCAGGGCAGGATGGCGCGCCATTCGAGGGGGCTGGCCCAGTCGGGGCGTTGGATGAGACGGTGCAGGCGCATGGCGGGGTCCTCCGGGGTTGGGGCGGATGGGCTTCATCCCCTTGGCGGAGGCGTTGCAGTGCGGGGGGAATGGGATTACCACGGAGGCACGGAGAGCACCGAGAGGGAAAGGGACGGAAGGGACCCCAAGGGAGGGAAGGGACACAAGGGACTTAAGGGAGCGCTGAAAGCGCGAAACAAATTCCAGGGCGCAACGCTTTGTGTCGCGCCTTCAGCGCTCATCTGGGGGGAGGGCCGGGCTGACCTAGGGTTCCGCTTCGCTCCACCCTAGGCTAAGTTGTGTCGTCCCTTTGGGACTCGGGAGAGGACGGAGACCTTGCGGTCGGTGGCGTGACGGGGTCGGGAAACTATGCAAGATTTCCGTACTACTTAAAATATTTTCCATATAGTTCCCCTAAGCGATTAGCTTCTTCCTGATACGCGATGAGCTTCGTCTCCTCTTCCTTCAATATCGACTGCCATTCTATCCATGCTAGTTTCGGCCTCTTGCCTGAAGCCACATCCTCCATAGTCCTGAATTTGTGCAATTCAACTTTAAGCAAGCTGGTAAGTGCCTCAATATAAGCCGATATGCATTCACAAATAATTGGATCCCACTCTCCCTTGAATCGAATATCTCCGTTCAATGATTCGGAGAATAGCTCTGTCTTCTCGATTAGGCGCAAGATTGAATTCGTATATTTGCCGTAATCGACTTTGCAAAACAGATTACGAAACAAGCTAATTAACGTACCAGATTCACTATTTACATTATTTCTTATTTCTATTAGATCATGCCCCAGATTTAGTGCATTTTCCACTTCATCAAGCAAGGCTTCGATCAATTGCGAGTGCTCCATGGTATACCTTTCTATGCGGCGACACTGACTTATGGCCTCGCCGATATCTCGATGATTCTTATTTTCCTGCCTTTAACCTTCTCGATCCCTAGTTGCCCTTGGGAACGCCCTTGCTCGCGAAGTTGTGCTTCGCCTTTCCCCTACCCCACATGGACGATCCCCCGGCATTGGGGGTAGTTGGTGCATCCCCAGAATTGGGCGCCCTTGTATTCGGAGCGCCGGGCGGTGCGGAGGATCATGGCGGAGCCGCACTTGGGGCAGGCGGGGGTGTCGGGCTGGGCGGGGGCGGGGGACGGCTTTGTGGGGGGCGGGTTGCGCTGGACGGCTTGGATGAGGGAGGCGAGGGCTTCCCCGTCGATGAGGGCCACGCCGGCCTCGTCGGCGAAGTGGCGGGCTTCGCGGGTGAAGGCGCCGGAGGTGACGATGATGCCGTGCGCGCCACGGGTGGCCATGAGGCCCTTGAGTTCGCGGACGATGTTGACGCCGACCTTGTATTGTTTCCAGTGCTTGCACTGCACGAGGGTCTCTTTGCCGCTTTTGTGGAGGCGCAGGTCGATGCCGCCGTCGGGCTGGGGTCCGCCGAGTTCCTCGACGTGGTATCCCTGACGACGGAAGGCCTCGGCGAGAAGACTTTCGAATTCACGCCAGTTGAGTTGGCGGATGGAGTCGGGGCCGGATTGCTGGTCGAGGCGGGCGCGGTCGCGCCATTTAGAGAATTCCGCGATGGCCCAGGCGAAGAGCACGAGGGCGGGCGCGAGGGGGGCGAACCTGTCGAGCACCGGTAGCCACACGGTGACCGCGGTTTGCAGGATGGGGTTGTCGGTATTGCCGGGGGCGAAGAGGATGGGGATGCCCCATTTAACGAGAGCGAAGGCAAGAACGGCAAGGGCTGGACCGCACCACCAAGGCAGGCCGCGCAGCAGGATGATGAGGGCCTCGATGCCGTTTTCTTCCCTGCGTCTGCGTGCCGCCATGGTTGCCTCTGCCTGACATGGAGGTGCCGGGGGTTGCCCGAGGTTTAACGTTTATGCTGTTAGCCTAGCGCACGATAGATCTGAAAGCAAGTGGCAGGGAATGGGATTACCACGGAGGCACGGAGGGCACAGAGGGGGAAAGGGACGGTAGGGACACAAGGGACGGAAGGGAGCGACGAAGGTGCGGCGCACGTTAGTGACCGCTGGTCTATTCTCCTTCCCGTAATCTTATGCCGCGCGGAAGCGCGGCGCTCCCTGAGTGGGCAATGCACACCGTAGCAATGCAGGCCCCTGCGCTAGGCTTCGGATTGGCTGAGGCCGTCTTCGGCGGAGATGACGTAGACGGCTTCGAGGGCGAACATGTTGGGCCACAGGGAAACTGTGCCGCGGTCGCTCAGGGCGATTTCGCGGT
>JBJOID010000233.1:0-28147 GCA_046047315.1 Candidatus Hydrogenedentota bacterium
TCGGGCATCTGGTCTTTGAGGCCGTCGTTGAGGCGGCGGGCGATTTCGCGGAGGAAGACGCCGGACTTGCAGACGGGGTCGAGGAAGGTGGTATCGGGGGAGCGGAAGACTTCCTGCGGCAGCTGGTCGAGCATGGCAGCGGCGAGCTTGGGCGGGGTGAAGACTTCGTCTGCGCTGAGGTTGGCCAGGCAGGTGAGGATGTCGGGGTTATGACCGTTCACTGGATTCTTCCGCTTCGGCTAACTTGAGGTAATGGCAGGGACGAAACTCGCGGACTGTCTGCGGCACATAGACTTCTTCGCCAAGATCGCTGAAGAGGGGGAGGTCGGAGACGGCGTGATTGACGAGGTGGTCGTATTTGAAATCGCGTCGCTTGATGAGGGTTCCGTTGATGGGGGACCACTCGCTGAACACGATGGGCTGCTCATCGGCATGAAGGAGGGTGAGGGCGTTTCCCTGCACGATGTTTCGCTGGAGGACAAAGTCGGCGGCTTGCTTGGCCTCTGGTGATAGAGGGGCCTTGTAGCGGGCTTCGTGGGCGGCGGACAGAATGTCAAGCAGGCGCGCGCGGCAGCTTTCGATGTTGTCGGGCAAAAGGTCTATGCCGTAGAGGCTGCACAGGGAGAGGAGGGCGTCGCGCTCCCAACGCTGCTGATTGCGCCTATTATTCTTGTCCACGGTGCGCAGCTTGCGGCGGAGCACCTCGGCGAGGAAGTTTCCATCGCCGCAGGCGGGCTCGAGGAAGCGGGAATCGATGCGCTCGCATTCGTGGGCGACGAGGTCGAGCATGTCGTTGACCAGCTGGGGCGGCGTGAAGACTTCGCCGTGATCGATGACGCGCTGACGGGACTTCATGCCTTCCTCAATTCGGGGTTGTTACGCTGGGTAGCACAGTATAACCAACGAGGCGCCGGATGGGAATATGCCGCGCGGGCGAAATCGTCCGGGCTGCGGCTATTCTTCCTCGTCGCCGCGCTTGGAGAGGGCGTCGCGCAGGCGGGCGGGGCCGCCCATGGCCTGCATGCGCGACCACACGGTGTCGCGCTGGGCAAGGAGCGCGGGCGAGGGCGCGGCGGGGTTGGACTCGCGGGGATTGGCGAGGCAGGCGGCCAGCAGCGCGGCCTCGGCCTCGGTGAGTTCACGGGCGGGCTTGCCAAACCAGGCCTGGGCGGCGGCTTCCGCGCCATAGAGGCCGGGGCCGAACTCCGCCACGTTGGCGTAGACCTCGGCGATGCGCCGCTTGTTCCACGAGAGATCCACCACCACGGTGAAGAGCCCCTCGACGAGGCCGTTCACCCAACCCTCGGAGGGCCAGCCATACACATTGGCGGCGGTCAGGCGGCCCAGCGTGGTGGGGCCGATGGCGCCTATGCCGTCGCGTGAAAGGGTGGCCCGCACGGCGCGTGGATTCAGCCCGCCGTCCTCCAGAAAATCCGGGTCGGCTGCGGCAACCACGGCCAGCATCACCGGGTCGCCCAGTTCCTCGAAGGGCTTCCAGGCGTAACCAAAGCGACCGTCGTCGAGACCCTGCCAATAGCGCACCCACATGAGCGGGGTGCGCGGCGGATTGAGCAGGGCGCCGGAGGCGCCCCACATCACCAACAGTGAGGCGATGACCACGCCCACCATGGCGGCGTTGCGCAGCCAGTTGAGGATGCGCTCGACGATGGGGAGCGGCGGACGGGGCTCGCGCTTTTCGGCGGGGCGCGGAAAGCGGGGCAGGAAATCGCGCAGGCGCACCCGGCGCGGCAGCTTGACCCGCACCGCCGGGGTGGCAGGCACGCGGGGTGTCGGCTCCCGCCGGGCCTTGGATGGCTTGGGCGCTTCGATCGGGGCGGCACGGGGAGGCGCAACCGGCTGTGAGGCGCGGGCCTCGGAATCCTTAGCGGCGGCACGGGCGCGCGGCTTGGCGGCGGGGGAGGGCTTCGCCGGCGCGGCGGGCTTCTTGCGTGGCTTGGGCGCGGATGACGGCGCGGCCTCGACCGCAAGCTCGAGCGAAAGCTGATCCTCGTCGGCCTTCTTCTTCGAGGCGCGTGGTTTCCTGGGCGCGGCGGAAGCCTTCTTCGGCGCGGAAGTGCGCTTGGGCTTTGCCCCCCCGCCCGTGGAAGCGGGGCGCTTGCGTCCGCCGGAACCGCCCGATGGCGCTACCATGCGCGCGTACTCACGGCGCCAGCATTGAAGAGTGGGGGAAGCGAAACGCTCATGGCCCTAGTATAGCAACCCCGGCCTGCGTTCATCGAAAGCCGCGTCACCGGTCTGAGGTCAACGGGCCTCGGGGAAATAGTGCGCCTCGATAAGGCAGCACATGGCGTGCCAGAGGGCGATGTGGGCTTCCTGGATGACCTTGGTGGAATCGCCGGGGGCGACGATGGCGATGTCGGCTTCGCGGGCCATGGCGCCACCGTCGCGGCCGGTGAGGGCCACGGCACAGGCGCCGTGCGCCCGCGCCACGCTCATGGCCATGCGGCAGTTGGCAGCGTTGCCGGAAGTGGAGATGGCCAGCAGCACATCGCCGGGGCGCACCAACGCGTTCAGTTCCTGGGCGAAGGCGATGTCGCGCAGGGGGATGTCGTTCTCGACGGCGGTCTTGAGGGCGCCATTAAGCCCGAGCGCGTGGGAACGCAGACCTGCCTCCAGGTGCGTGGCCAGGTCGGGGCCGAAGGGCATCGCCTGAAGGCGCTCTTGGTAATCGGCGGGCAGGGTGCGCCTGCGCTCGAAGCTCTTGTTCAATTCGCCCACGATATGCACGGCGTCGGTGTGCGAGCCTCCGTTGCCGCAGGTATAGAGCACGCCCTCGGCGTCATAGCAGGCGATCAACTGCTGGTGCAGCCGCAGCAGCGGCTGCGTGCAGGGGACCAAGTCGGGGCGGCGGCCCGCGAGCTCATCGAGAATTTCCTGTTCCACGCGGCTCAAGAGCATGCGTCTCTCCGGAGGGCTCAGGGCTGGCGAGCGCTGCGCGCCTTGCCGCTGGAGACCAGGTTCGCGAGGTAGTTGTAGGTCCAGCCCTGCAGGTCGTCGAGGAAGGTGTAGACAATGGGCACGACCACGAGGGTGAGGAAGGTGCCCACGGTGAGGCCGCCGATGAGCGCGCGCCCAAGGCCAGCGAAGGTAGCCGCGCCACCGGTGGTGGCCATGGCCAGCGGCACCAGCCCGAGGATGGTGGTGAGCGCGGTCATCATCACCGGGCGGAAGCGGTGGGCGCTGGCCGTGACGATCGCCTCGTAGCGCTCCATGCCCTGCGCACGGAGGATGTTGATGTAGTCCACAATCACGATGCCGTTGTTCACGATGATACCGGCCATCAGGATACAGCCGATCAGCGTCACGCTGTCGAAGGGGGTGTTGGTGAAATAGAGCATCCACACCGCGCCCGCCAGAGCGAGGGGCACCGTGGCCAAAATCGACAACGGATAGAGGTAGGACTCGAACAGCGCGCTCATCACGATGTAGATGAGGATGACCGCCATGAACAGTGTGCTGGCGAAACTGAAAATGTTCTCGTCGAGTTCCATCAAGGAATCGCCCAGCTGGATGCGGTATCCCATGGGCAACTCGAACTGGTCGGCCACGCGCTGCAGGTCGCGCTTGATTTGGCCCAGGTCCTTCGTGTCGGCGTTGGCGGAGAGGTTCACCACGTTCTTGCCGTCCACGCGCTGAATCATCGATGTGCTCGGGGCGCGCTCGTACTCGATGAGCTGGTTCACCGGGATAAGCTCGCCTGCCGCCGAGAGCACCTTCACGTTGTCGAGGTTCGACTTCGACTGGCGGTCTTCCTCGCGGTACTGCGCCCACACGGGAATCTCGCGCGAGCCCTGCTTCATGAAGGGCAGGCGGCTGCCGCGCAGGGCCGTTTGCACGGTCATGGCGAGGGACTCCGACGACACGCCCCGCTGCTTGGAGAGGGCCTCGTCGACGTGCAGCTGCATTTCCTCTTCCTTGTCCTCGCTGTCCACTTTCGCATCGAGGATATTCGGCACAGCGGAGGAGACCACATTCCGGAAGCTGTTGGCGTACTGCTCGAGAAGGCGCGTGTCGTCGCCCTCCATGCGCAGCGACACCACGGCCTCGCTGCCGGACTCGCTGGTGTCGGTGATGGTGAAATCGAGCCGCGCGCCCGGCACGCGTTCCGGCAGGCGCTGCGCGAGAATCTTCATCACGTCCTCGGTGACGAAGGGCGGGTTCAGCGCGTAGGGATGATCGTCGTCGGGATTGTAGAGGTACACATCGAGCACGCCGCCGCCGCGCTCGTAGAAGGTCATCATGTTGCGGATGCCCAGCTCGTCGCGCATCTTGTTCAACTCGGCCTCGAGCACATGGAACAGGTCCGAAGCCATGGCCATGTCGTAGTTCTGATCGAGGGTCACGTCGATCTTGATCTCGCGGGTGTCGAGTTCGGGAAGCTCTCGCATGCCCACGGACTGGAAAGGGATGTAATAGGTGAGCAGGCCCACGGCCGCCACGACGACCACGGCCGCGAGGCGATTGCGCAGGGCGGCGGCGGCCATCGCGGTGAAGAGGCGTTCCACCAGCCGCACGGGCTCGTATTTGTTGAGAAAGGCCAGCACGGGCGACTTGCGGCTGGTCTCGGAGTCGAGGTCTTCCCGGTGCTCCAGGATGCGCTCGAAGATGTTGGCGTGCCCGGTGTCCTTCATGCGGCTCATCACCAGGGGCACCAGCGTGAGCGCGATGAGCAGGCTGCCGGTGAGCGACACGATGAGCGGCAGGCCGAGCTGTTCCATGAACACCGACATGCGCCCGGTTTCGAGATAGAACATGGGCAAGAAAACAACGATGGTAGTGGCGGTGGAACCGGCAACGGCGACGCCCACTTCGTTGGTGCCGTGCAGCGCGCTGTCCATTGCGCTCTCGCCTTCCTGCCGGCGCCGGATGATGTTCTCCACCACCACGATGCCGTTGTCCACCAGCATACCCACCGCGATGATCATGGACACCATGGTCACCAGGTTGAGGCTCATGCCCATGAAGAACATGAACACAAAGGTGAGCAACAGCGAGGTGGGAATTGAGAAGGCCACCACCAGCGTGGGCCGCAGGCGGTGCAGGAAAAACAGCAGCACCGTGATCGCGAGCGCGCCGCCATAGATGCCCTGCTTGAAGAGGTTGTTCAGCGCGGAAAGGATGAGCACGGACTGATCAAAGAACATCTGGAGAGTCACGTCGCTGAACATGGGGGATTCGATTATCGCCGCCACTTCCTTGTTCACGCGGCGGCACACGTCCACGGTGTTCGCTTCCGACTCCTTGACGATGAGCATGACGGCGCCGCTCTTGCCGTCGAGCGCCACGTGGGCCACGGGATCGCGGTTGGAATAACGCACCCGCGCCACGTCGGCAAGACGCATGCCGTTCGGTGTGACCACGAGGTTCTCGATGTCCTCGATACGACGGTACTCGCCCTCGGCCCGCACGAAGTACTTGCGGCCGCTGTCCGTCAATTCGCCCACGGCCACATTCAGGCTGCTTTCCGCCAGCACCGCGACCACCTGCGAAATGCCGAGATTGAGGCTTTGCAGGGTCTCCTGGTCAAACTCGATCAGGATCTCGTTTTCCTCGATGGGCGTGATGATCTCGACATTGGCCACGCCGTCGAGGCGGCGCAGGCGCGGCTCGATGAAGGTGCGCACCTCGTGGATGAACTGCTCCGGATCGCCATCGCGGAAAACGCCAAAGGCCACCACGGGAATGGAGCGCGAGCTGAAACGCTGAAGCAGGATGTTGTCCGCCTCGGGCGGCAGCTTGAGCTTGAGCCGCTCGATGCGGTCGCGAATCTCCGCCGTCACCTGGGTGATGTTGGTGTCGAGCGAAAACTGAAGGCTGGCGAAACAACCTTCCGCATCGGAGATGGTGCGGATGCGCCGCAGCCCCGGCACGGTGCGCATCTCGCCCTCGAGGGGGATGGCGATCTGCTGCTCCACCTGCTGGGGAGAGGAATTGGGATAGGGGATGGAGACGCCGATAAAGGGCCGGTCCACGTCGGGCAGGAACTTGAGCGGCATGCGCGACCACGCGATAGCACCCAGCGCCAGCATGCTGATCGATAGCATGATGATCGTGACGGGGCGCCTCAGCGCCAGGCCTGTAATCGAAAACTTCACGGCGCGCTGGCTTCCGCCTTGTCCCTTCCCCCGAAGGTTTCATAGACCGCGGGTATGATGAGCAGTGTGAGAATGGTGGCGAAGCCCAGCCCGCCCATGACCGTGATGGCCAGCGGCTGGCGCAGCTCGGCGCCATCGCCCAGACCCATAGCCATGGGTGCCAGGCCCAGCACGGTGGTGATGGTTGTCATCAGGATGGGGCGCAGGCGCACCAGGCCCGCCTCGATGATCGCCTGCCGCTTCTTCATGCCGCGGCGGCGAAGCTCATTGATGTAATCCACCAGCACGATGGCGTTGTTCACCACGATGCCCGCAAGGATGATGGCGCCGAGGAAGACCATGATGCTGAGATCGATGCCGCTGTAAAGCAGCGCATAGACCACGCCGATGAAGGCGAGCGGCATGCTGAACATCACGAGCAGCGGATGCCAGAAGGATTCGAACTGGCAGGCCATGACCACGTAGACCAGGAACATGGCCAGCAGCAGGGCGAAGATGAGGCTGTTCTGCGAGGTTTCGAGCTCGGTCAGCTGACCGCCGGTCAGGAAGTAATAGTCGCGCGGGCGCTGCACGTCCTCCACCGCGGCGAGGATGTCTTTCGACACGGACGCAAGGTCGCGGCCCGACACGTTCGCCGAGATGAGCACCACCTGACGCTGATCCACGCGACGAATCTCGCTGGGGCCGTCCTGCACGATGATGCGCGCTACCGTTTCCAGCGGGATGGGGTTGGCGCCCGTGGAAACCGAAACCCGGCGCAGGTCCGCCACGCTTTGCAGCAGGCGTTGGTCGGTGCGCACACGCATGTCGATCTTCTCGCCGAAGCTGGAAAAGCGCGTGGCCACGTCGCCCTGGATTTCCGTGCGCAGGCGCTGCGCAATCTGACCCGGCGTGATGCCCTTGGCCGCCAGCAGCTCACGGTCGAGCTCAATGATCACCTCGGGGTAGCCCTGCTTCACGCTGAGCTCCGCGTCCTCGACGCCCTGCACCGTGCTTACCGCGTCGAGCGCGCGCTCGCCCACTTCTGTCAGCACTTTGAGATCGTCGCCCACCAGTTGCAGTTCCAGCGCGGACTTGAAGCTGAACATGGACGGCAGCGTGAAGGTGATTTCCTCGGTGGCGAAGGAGTGAATCTCGTCGCGCAGGCGGTCGACGATGGCGTCCTGCGACTTGGCGGCTTCCTCCGGGTTGTGCAGCAGCACGGTGAATTCCGCCACGTTCTCGCCGCGCGAGTTCGCAGAGCTTGCGTCCTCATCGCCAATCTCGACCGTGACCGTGTTCACTTCCGGCATGTTGCGCAGGAGACCCTCGATGCGGCGGGCGCGGCGTTCGGTTTCCTCCAAGCGGGTGCCCGCGAGCGCCTCCATGCGGATGCCGAATTCGCCCTGCTTCATGGGCGGAATCAATTCGCCGCCAAGGGCCTGGGCGCTGTAGACCGCGTGGCCGGAGAGGCCGGCGGCCAGCAGTAGGATGATGGGCGCAAAACGAAGCGTGTGCTCAAGCAGCGCCCGGTAACCGACACGGACGCTATTGAAGGCCAGGTCGAACACCCGGAGCGGGAACCAGAGCAGCAGCCGCATGGCGGTGCGCAGCACCAGATAGGCGCCGAAGAGCAACACCGAGATGGCGAACAGCGCGGTGACAACCACACTCTGCAGCAGCTTCAACGCGAGTTGCAGCAGGTACACCGGCACAAGGCAGGGAAGGATAATCAGCGCCAGCAGGCCAAGCAGGAAACCGGAAGCGGAGCGGGTGGAGCCAATGTTGCGCACGGCGGTGAGGCTGGGCCCGAAGGCGGCAACGGAGGAGTTACGCAGGTAACGGCCCGCCATCTGGAGGCCGACCAGTGGCACCATCAGCACCGACTCCGCCACGCCGCGCTGCCGGCCGCGGCTTTCGTTGTAAGCGGTCATCAGCCATACCACGGACTCGGTGGCCTGCAGGACAACACCCTGGCGCGAAGCCACGAGGGGAATCAGGTAGAGCGCCACGAGCAGCGAGGCCAGCAGCGAGAAGGTCACGGTCATGGCGAGGTCGCCAAAGAGCTGTCCGGCGATGCCCTCGACGAAGGCGATGGGGAAGAAGACCGCCACGGTGGTGAGCGTGGAGGAGGTGACCGCGCTGGCCACTTCCTTGGTGCCGCGCTCGGCGGCGTCCACGATGCCGTCTCCCTCTTCTCGGCAGCGGAAGATGCTCTCGAGCACCACGATGGAGTTGTCCACCAGCATGCCCACGCCCAGCGCCAATCCGCCGAGCGACATCACGTTCAGCGAGATCGAGACGCCATCCGTGCCGCCGATGTACATGGGCAGGAAGGTGGCCACCACCGAGATGGGGATGGACAGGCCGATGATGATGGTCGAGCGCAATTCCTTCAAGAACAGGAACAGCACGATAAGCGCGAGGATACCGCCCGTGATGGTGGCGGACTGCACTTCCTTGATCGCGCTCACGATGAAGCGCGACTGGTCGCTGATGATGGTCTTCTCAATGTTCGTGGGCAGGCGGCTGAGGATGGCCTTCGCTTCGGCGTGAAGACGCTTCTCATCTTCCGATTCGCCCGCCTCGGGGTCCGCCGGGGCGCCTTCTTCGTTCCTCGGCTGCTTCATGCGGGCCAATACCGTCTGCTGCATCCGCTCGACAATGCCGACCGGACGCTCGAAGCCCAGCAGGTCCTTCACCAGGTTGCTCACCTCGACGGTGTTCGCGTCGCCTTCCTTGAAGATGTCCAGCGCCACCGCCTCGCGCCCGTTAATGCGCACCACCGACTCGCGCTCTTTCTGCCCAAGAAAGACCTGGGCCACGTCGCGCAGGCGCATTTGCGACCCCGACGGGGTGATGATGATGCTCGCGCCGATCTCCTCGATGCTCTGGAATTCATTGAGCGTGCGCACCAGGTATTCGGTCTTGCCCTCCTGGAGACGGCCGCCGGAAAGGTTGATGTTTTGCTGGGCGAGGCTGGCCGAGATGTCGTCGAGGGTGAGGCCAAGGTTCTTCAGCTGCTGCGCGTCGACGAGGATTTGGATTTCCTCTTCCTGGCCACCCTTGATCTCCACCTGCGCGATGCCGCTCTTGGCCTCAAGGTCGCTCTTGAGGTGGCGTTCCGCCGCGTCGCGTATGGTCGTGAGCACCGCACTCGCCTGGGCCTCGGCGTCTTCGCTCAAGGGCTCGCCCGCGCGGTCCTCCATCGCGGGCCCCGTGATGGCGACGCGGATCACCGGGTCCAGCGTAGGATCGTAGCGCAGGATGACCGGCTTCTCGGTCACTTCCTTGGGCGGGTTGAACAGGTCGAGGCGATCGCGCACGTCCTGCTGGGCCACGTTCATGTCGGTGCCCCAGGTGAATTCGAGGATGATTTCCGACAGGCCCGGCGAGCTGATGCTGCTGATTTCGACGAGGCCGCTCACGATGCTGAGCATTTCCTCGAGCGGGCGCGTGACCAGTTTCTCCACGTCCTCGGGGGCGGCGCCTTCGTATTCAGTTCGCACCGTCAGCGTGGGATAGGAGATGTCCGGCATTAGGTTGACCGGAAGCTGCTGGTAGGAGCGCCACCCGAAGACGATGATGGTCAGGAACACCATCACCATGGTCACCGGGCGGCGAATGGCGACGCGATACGCTTTTTCGGGGGGCGCGCCCGGCGCGCTGTTCTCGGCGTTGGGTTCGTTCATGGCGGTGAAAGACGCGCGGCCGGGGCCTAGCGCATCATCTTCTCGCGGCGGTCTTCGCCCCGGGGCGCCTCAAAGCGCTGCGACGCAGCGGCCGCCAGCGCATCCTCGGCGCTCATGTTCACCTTCGCCATCACTTCCTCCAGGGCGTTCGTCACGTTCACCAGTGCGCCCGGCTTCAGCGTCTGCTGGCCCAGCGTCACGATGAGCGAATCCGCGGCAATGCCTTCAGTGATTTCCACGTAGTTGCTGTCTTCCAGCCCGGTCTTCACCTCCACGCGGTCGGCGATATAGCGGGGCTTGAGTTCCTCGGCTGTGCCGGGGGGCGGCGTGGCAGGCTCTTCCTTGCGCAGCACCATCAGGTACTTGCGGCCGTTCTCCTCCACCAGCGTGTCCTTTTGCACCGCAAGTACGCCGGAGCGCGTTTCCATAATCAGCTTCACGCGCGCGAAAGCGTTGTCCTTAAGGCGGGGACGGTCGGCCTCGTCGAAGTCCAGCAGCACGCGCACCGTGCCACTTGCGGCGTCGACCGCCGGATTGATGCGGCGCACCGTCACCCCGAAGGTGTGGTCGGGAGCGGAGTCCACGCTCACCTCGGCGCGCTGGCCTTCGCGCAGGTTCTGGATTTCTTTCTCCGGCGGCGTTATGGGCAGCACAAAGGAATTCGGGTCCACAATGCTGAACACCGGCATGCCGTTCGCCACCACCATGCCGCGCTGTATGTTGCGCTGCGTCACGGTGCCGGAAATCGGCGCGACAATGTTCTGGTTCTCCATCTGGATTTCCTGCACGCCCAGCGTGGCCTTGGCCTGCTCGTAGGCGAAACGCGCGTTGTCCGCCTCGAAGGAACTCAGGATGCCCTTCTCCTGCTGCTCGCGCGCCTTCTTCATCTGGTATTCGTTCATCTCGAGGGTCACGCGGGTCTGCTTGAGCTGGGCCTCCAGTTCCTTGCGGTCCAGCCGCGCCAGCACCTGACCCTCCGTCACCAAGTCGCCCTCTTCCACCAGCACCTCGACGCACTCGCCCATGCCCTTTGACAGGACTTCCACGCGACGCTCCGCCACCACGCGGCTCGTGGTTTCAAAATAATCCGAGATGTCGCGCTGGTCCGGCAGGTTCGCCTCGACGGGAATCAACACCTCCGCCGGGCGCGCGGCTTCCGCGGCCGCCTCGT
This sequence comes from Candidatus Hydrogenedentota bacterium, assembly GCA_046047315.1. Classification (GTDB taxonomy): domain Bacteria; phylum Hydrogenedentota; class Hydrogenedentia; order Hydrogenedentales; family JAEUWI01; genus WGMK01. Next base: position 10,959 of record JBJOID010000233.1, read on the forward strand.
CCGTCGGCTTGCCTTCCACCGCGCCACAGGCGGCCAGTCCGCAAGCCGCGGCCAGGGTCAGAAAGGTTTTCCACGTTCTGGGGCTCATGGTCTCTCCGTTCTTCAATCAACAATGGGCCGTGGCGGAACACACTTCCGCCCGGCCTCCTGATTGAATCCGCGCCACGCCATGGCGCAACTAACTATACTTTACAGACTCGGGCACGTTACCGCGGGTTTCCAGCGATTTCACCGCAAGGTGAAAAAACTGCGAGCATCCCAATGCAAACGTAACCCGAACGACCGCAACTAGGCGTGGCGCAACTTTCCACGCATGGGGTAAAGCATAACAGACTCCGGTGAATTTTGCGAGAAAGCATGACCGTCGCTTTCCCCGCTAAGTCGGCCCCGGAACGGTTTATTTGTTGACACCTTTGACGGAAACTGGCATCATGGCGCGCAACGCTGGAGGAGTGTGGACAGAGGCTTTTGCCCCTTAGGGCCAAGGCGGCGCACACCGCTACTTAACGTCCGGCGGCCGTCGGCCTAACCCGGCCTCCGGCCACGGGCAAGCGATTACCGGAGTGAGAGTTATGGGCTGGGTCCGATGCTTGAGGGGGACGCTCGCCGCGTCTCTTTGTGTGGGAATGCTGACCGCCTTGAGCGGCTGTCCAACCCAGGATGCCGGTCTGGCCCTGCTGGTCTCACCCGACCAACTGGATTTCGGCAAGTCGGCCAACGTCATCAACTTGCAGGTGCGCACCAACTTCAGCACCACGAAGCCCGAGCCCCTCACCATCCAGTCGGATGCCGGCTGGATTCTCGTGGGCGAGTGCACCGATGCCGCCGAGGGCTGCCTCGTCGGCAGCATTACCGAATCGATCATCGTGCCGATCGGCGTGGATCGTAGGAAGATGCAGCTGGGCGTGAACCGCGGCACCTTGATTCTCGATGTGCCGGGCGCCTCGAGGGTACTGCTGGACGTGGTGGCGGAAGACAACATCGCCGCCGACTTCTCCGTGACCAGCCGCCGCGTGGGCGTGGGCCAGACGGTGATCTTCAACAACACCAGTTCGATTAGCGACGACGCCGGCGGACTGCTGGGCTACGAGTGGGACTTTGGCGACGGCGCCAAGACGACGATGGACTCCCCCACCCATGTGTACGGCGCCCCGGGGGTCTACACGGTATCGTTGACCGTGCGCACAGAGAACGGAGTCGAAACCATCACCCGCGAGAGCTATATCATCGTCGGTGATCCCAAGCCATCGCCCGACTTCTCCGCGACGCCGCGCGAGATTTTCACGGGTGAGCGTGTGCAGTTCTCCGATTTGAGCACCTCGACCGCCGGTCCCGTGGTGCGCCGCCAATGGGACTTTGGCGATGGCGGTTCGAGCACGGCGCAGAACCCGAGTTATCAGTTCACCCGCAGCGGATTGTTCAACGTGAGCCTGCTGGTTGAGACGGAATTCGGGTCGGCTACCGAGACGAAGCAGGGCTATATCCTTGTGAAGCGCAAGATCGCGCCCGAAGCGATCATCGGGGTGAACACGGTGAACCCCGCCGTGGGTGACATCGTGCAGTTCTCCGATGGCTCGATCCCCGGCACGGCCCCGATTCGCCAGCGCGTGTGGCGCTTTGGCGACGGCGCCATCAGCACGGCCCAAAACCCCACGCACACCTACACCCGCCCCGGCAGCTTCACGGTGGAGTTGACGGTCACCTCGGACCATGGCACCAATACGGCGAGCACCACGCTCAACCTTGATTTCGCGTCGCCAACGGCCGACTTTGAAGTGCTGGACACCAATCCTTCCACCTGCTCCTCACCGCTATGCCCCGAGGCTGTGCAGTTCGTGGATCGCAGCAGCCCCGGAAGCGGCTCGATTCGCGCCTGGCTGTGGAATTTCGGCGATGGCCAGACCAGCACGGAACAGAACCCGCTGCACGGTTACCAGCAGGTGGGCACCTATTCGGTGAGCCTGACCGTCACCACCACTTCGCCGAGCAATAACACCGCGACGGTGACCAAGCAGAACCTGATTGTGGCTGTGAATCCGCCGCGCCCCAATTTCTCAATTGGCAACCTCAGCCCCTTCACGAACACCCCGGTGCAGTTCACGAACCGAACCGTGATTGGCACGGAAACCGACGTGACCTACCAGTGGGACTTCGACGGCAGCAACGCCACGGTGACCGACCGCAGCACGCTGGTGAGCCCCATCTATCAGTACCCGCAGGCTGGCACCTTCAACCCCACCCTGACGGCCACCACCCCGACGCGTTCCGAGGTCTTCTCGCGGCCGATCGTGGTGGACGGCGTGACCACGGCGGACTTCATCGCCTCGACCCGCACGCCCACCACGGCGACCGTGGTGCAGTTCACCGACCGCAGCACGCTGGGCGCGCGCGGCGCGGGCGGTACGCCCGTGGCGGAGAGCTACCGCTGGGACCTGGGTGACGGCACCATCAAGACCGAGCGCAACCCCACCCACACCTACAGCGCCCCCGGCACCTACCCCGTGACCCTGACGGTGACCTACACCCACTCGGGCTCGGGCGCCTTCTTCACGGCCACCAAGGCCGAGTCGAGCTTCATGACGGTGCGCCTGCCCGACCCGCCCGTGGCCGACTTCAACATCATCAACACCGACTGCATTTTCGTGAACGACACGCTCAACGTGTCCGCCGTGACGAACTCCGCCATCGACCGCTATGAGTGGGACTTCGGCGATCCTGGCAGCGGCAGCCAGAACACCGCCAGCACGCCCAACGCGTCGCACCTGTACAACACACCCGGCCTTTACACCGTGCGTCTCACGGTGACCGACGACGCGCTGCTGCCGCCTTTCAACACCGCCACCAAGGAAATCGACATTGTGGTGGCGGAGTTGACCGAGCTCGACCAGTATGTGCGCGAGCCCGACCCCGCTTTCCGCTTCCAGCAGGCGGGACAGCCCTTTAACCTCTCGCTCGGCCTGTTCAACGCGGGTGTCGCCTACAACCTCTACATGGTCTCCGGCCTCTGGCGCACGAGCGCAGACATCGACGTGTCCGGTTTCGACGGCATCAGCTGGAAGCACAACGTCACCATCGTCAACCCGACGAACCGCGTGCATGACACGGCCGTGCTGCTGGTGAGCGGTGGCAGCCGCAACGACGCGCCGCCCGACGCGGCCTCCCTCTTCGACGTGAGCGCGCCCGAGCTCGGCCTTGCCACCGGCGCGCCGCTCGTCATCGTCGACGACATTCCGGCGCAGCCCATCGCCTTCCGCAACGACTCCGTGGCGCAGCGCGTTGAGGACGCCCTCATCGCCTACAGCTATGACCGGTTCCTCGACGACTTCGACGCGGGCCGACCGCTGTATCCGGCCGCCGCCGACCCCTGGCCCGCCGTGCACCCGATGGCCCGAGCCGCCGTGCGCGCGATGGACGCGTCACAGAACTTCATGCAGTCGATTGGCGAACCCATCGACGACTTCATCGTGACGGGCGCCTCGAAGCGCGGCTGGACCACCTGGCTCACCGGCATCACCGATTGCCGCGTGAAGGCCATCGCGCCCATCGTCTTCGACGTGCTGAACATCGATGAAAACATGATCGCGCAGCAGCGGTCGCTGGCCACGCAAACCTTCGGCGTGACGGGCGGCTTCTCCGATGCGGTGCTGGATTACACCGCCTTCAACATCTTTGGCCGCCTGGCCAACGTGTCGGCCGACGACGCCGCCCTCGAGTTGCTGGCGCAGGTGGACCCCTACGAGTACCGCGAGCGCGTGATAGTGCCCAAGCTGCTGCTCAACGCCACCGGCGACGAGTTCTTCCTCTCCGACAGCGCGCAGTACTACATCGACGATCTGTCCGGCGAGACAAGCCTGAGCTACATCCCCAACGTGGGCCATGGCCTTGGCGCCAACGCCTTCTCGATTGAGGACACCAACAGCGCGCTCTTCGTGCTGACGGGCTGGATACTCGGTGTGCTGCAGGATGTCGAGCGACCGGCCGTCAACTGGGCCTTCCCGGACGACAACACCATCGTGGTTGACCTCGACGACCCGTCGGGCGGCACGCCGGAAGTGCGGCTGTGGAGCATCAACAACCCCACGCACCGCGACTTCCGCAAGCCGATCACCGACGCCATCGGGCGCACGTGGACCTCGCAGGTGCTGAGCCGCCAGTCCAACGGCACGTACATCGGAACGGTGGCCACGCCCGCGAACGGCTGGACCGCCTATTACATACAGGTGCGTTTCGAGAGCGATGCCCAGCCGGAGTTCAACATCCCGGGCCTGCCGGATTCGGAGTTCGTGTTCAGCACGCCGATTCGCGTTGTGCCGGACGTGTATCCCCAGCCCTGAGGACAACAAGCATCCACTCCAAGGCCCGGCGCGAAATCGCCGGGCCTTGCCATGTATGAGGAAGTAACGATGTACGTCAATCCCCGCATTGAATCCGGCGCAGGCGCCATCCGCAGCCTGCTTGACCTCCCCGGCCGGGTGCTCGTGTGCACCATGGAGCTCCCCTGGAAACTCGTGCAGGAGGAGATGAGCTGGTCGCCGGCCCACGTTCATTTCGTGCAGGACATGGATCTCGAAACCGTTGAGCGCCTCGACCGCGAGTTGCCCGCGTGCGACGTAGTCGTCGGTATCGGCGGCGGCTCCGCCGTGGACACCGCGAAGTACATCGCGTGGAAGCGCAACTGCCGAATGATCCTTGTCCCCTCGATCGTCTCCGTCGACGCGCCGCTCACCTACACCGTCGGCGTGCGGGTGGACAAGACCGTGCAATACGTGGGCCGCATCTTCCCCGAGGAGCTCATCGTCGATCACACGCTCATCCGCAAGGCGCCAGCCTTTCTCAACCAGGCCGGCGCCTGCGACATCGCCAGCATCCACACCGCCCTGCACGACTGGAAGCTGGCCCACGATCGCAACGGCGAGCCGTACTATCCCGAGGTGGCCCAGCTCGCGCAGGACTGCCTCGACGAGCTCGACCGGAATGCGGCGGAGATCCACGACGTCACCCCGAAGGGCATCGACACCATCATCGAGCTGTACCGCCGCGAGGTGAAGTTCTGCTACGAGATCGACACGTCGCGCCCGGAGGAGGGCTCCGAGCACATCGTTGCCTATCACCTTGAGCACATCACCCGCCGCCACTTCGTGCATGGCGATCTGGTTGCACTGGGCATCCTCGCGATGAGCCGCCTGCAGGACAACCGTCCTGACTATGCCCTCGATCTCATGCGCCGCTGCGGCCTGCGCTATGAATGCCCCGACGCCTCGATCGAGGAAATCCGAGCCTGTATCGAGGGCCTGCTCGCCTTCAAGCAGCACGCTGGCCTCTTCTACAGCGTGGTCGACACCACGCCGGTCACGCCCGAGCTGGTGGATTGGGTGCTCGAGCGCGTGCGCGAGCGGCGCGCCTGAGGCCGACTGCGCCCGCATCACAGCATCCCCTCCTCGATTGCGGCCTGGCGCAGCTTGCGCAGCGCCCGCTCCACGGCACGAAACACGCTCGACCGGTGCGTGCCCGTCAGCGCGCCCGCCTGAACGAAGTTCAGCCCGCGAAAGTAGCAGAGCTCCACGCACTCCCGCTCGCGGGATGTCAACCGCAGCGCCATCTGCGTCCGCACCCACTCCAGCCGGGCGCGGTTCCACGCGCCGCGCCGCAGTTCCATCCTCACCCGCTCGGGGGTTTCGTGCCAACGCGAGCGGTCCATCGTGAGGTGATCGAAGAAGCCGGGCGTGAAGTAGCGGCAGAAGCGTTGGGAATAACATTCGTTCTGGGTTCGCATGCGTGAAATCCTCCGTTGGATGTGGTTTCACGCATCGTTCCCCGGAAGCGCCTCAAAAGAACTGCACCCCGGAAGCAATTTTTCTGTATCGCGTCCGCGCCGCCCCCTTCGCTATACTCAAGGTCCAGTGCGGAAAAAATGCAGACGGAGTGCAGACGGCGCATGAGCATCAAGCAGCAGATTCAGGACGCGATGAAGGAGGCGATGAAGAGCAAGGACACGCCCCGTCTCGAATGCCTTCGCATGGCCAAGGGCGCCCTCCTCCTCAAGGAAAAGGAGGGTGCGAAGGATGCGGAGCTGTCGGACGACGTGGCCGTGCAGACCCTCCGCTCCGAGGTGCGTAAGCGGCAGCAGGCAGTGGAGCAGTTCGTCGAGCTGGGCAAGGCCGAGGAGGCCGAGGCCTACCGCAAGGAAATCACCGTGCTGGAGGAATTCCTGCCGCGCCAGCTCACGGCGGAGCAGCTTGAAGAGCGCGTGCGGGCCTACCTCGCCGAGCACCCCGAGGTGAACCACGCCGGCAAACTGACGGGCGCGCTGAAGAAGGAGCTGGGCGACCTCGCCGACGGCAAGGTGCTCAGCGAAACCTGCGCCCGGGTACTGGCGGGCTAAGCCATGCCGCCCGCGCGGAAACCCGCCCCGGCCAAGCGCGGCCCCAAGGGCGCGCCCGGCAAGGCCCGTTCCGGCGGCAAGAAGTCGGTGGTCAAGGCTGCCCGCGCGCGCGCGGAAGACCTGCCCCGCAAGCTCGTGGAGCGGCCGCCCCACCGCCGCCTTTTCGTGGATCATGGCCCGGCTTGGCTGGTCCTCGAACCCCACCGCATCGGCTTGGTGGCCGCCGCCTTTTTCACCCTGCTGGCCGCCCTCTTTTATCTCCTGCGCTCGTCGGGCGGGGCTTCCTTGTCCCCCGGCGATGTGCTCGTTGGGGCCATGTCCACCTTTGTGGTAAGCTACGCGGCCGTGGGCCTTTTCGTGTGGTATGTGCTTCTGGTTACCGACCGGGAGTTCGGTCCGCAGGTGGCCCCGGAAAAGAAGAAACGCAGCCTCGTCGAGAGCGAGAAGAAATCCGAAAGGGCGGGAGCGGCTGCCGAGCCGCACGAATCCCCCGCCGTCACCCTGGCCGGGGCCGCCGCCCCGGCCGAACCGCAACCGGAAGAAACATCATGACGCGCAGTATCCAATTCGCACTGGCCCTGATGCTCGCGGCCGCCGCCCACGCGCAGGCGCCCGACTTGTCGAAGCTCGACCTCGTCGAGCGCTCCGTCCCGAATGGCCCCGTGGCCATGGTCGATGGCGTGCCGATTTCCAATGTGGACTACCTGAACCTGTATCGCGGGCAGTTGATGCAGCTTGCCGCGCTGGCGGGTCCCGAGCGCATCACCGAGGAGAACCGCGTGCAGGCTGGCATCGAGTGCCTGCGGCAGATCGTGCGGGAGCGCATCCTGCTGAACGAGGCCGCGAAGCGCGGCATCACGGTGTCGCAGTCCGAGGCCGAGGCCGAGTACGCCAAGATGCTGGCGGACACCCAGGCCGAGATTCAGGAAAACACCGGCAAGCCGGTTTCGGAAGCGGAATTCCTGGAGAAGCTTGGCCGCACCCGCGAGCAGGTTGTTGCGAAGACCCGCGAGGACATGGTGCTCGAGCGCGTGCGCGCCGCCCTCCTGCAGGGCGTGAACACCAACGTGCCGGACGCGGACGTGCAGAAGTTTTACGAGAACAACAAGGACAAGTTTGCGCGCCCCGGCGGGGTGCACCTGCGGCAGGTGTTCATCCGGCCCGAGGGCGGCGCAAACGCTGGACCCGCCGCGTGGGAAGCCGCGCAGAAGGCGGCCGAGAAGGCGCTTGCCCGTGTGCGCGCCGGTGAGACGATTGAGAAGGTGGCCGCCGACGTGTCGGACGCGCCCGACAAGGATCGCGGCGGCAACGTGATTGTGCCCGCTTTCGAGAACTTGCCTCCCTTCTATCAGTCCGCCATCGGCAAGATGAAGCCCGGTGAACTCTCCGGAGTCATCAAGTCAGAGCATGGCTATCACTTCTTCCTCTATGTGGCCTCGAAGGAATCCGAATCGGGCGACCTTGACGATGTCGAGGATCGCATCCGCAATATCCTCACGCGGGTGAAGGAAGAGGAAGCCCTGAACAACTTCATCCGCCCCATCGAAACGGCGCCTGACCGGGTGCAGATCTATCTCGAGCTGGAGAAGAACATGCCGGAGTCGATGCTCAACAAGGCGGGCCAGCCGGCGTCGTGATAGGCGCGGCCCTGCTTGCGCTGGCGGCGCTGGCGCAGACGCCCACCGCCGGGGAAGAGCCTTACGCCTGGCCCATGGACCTGCCGCGCGTGCTCACCTCGAGCTTCGCCGAATACCGTCCCGGCCGCTTTCACGCGGGCATCGATCTGCGCACCGGGGGCATCGGCGTGCCGGTGCATTCCGCCCGCGACGGCCTTGTGACCCGCGTGCGCTGCTCGCCCTGGGGCTATGGCAAGGCCGTCTATGTGCAGTTCGACAATGGCACGAGCGCGGTCTACGCCCACCTCGACGACTACAACGACGCCCTGCGCGCCTACGTGCGCGAGGAGCAGCACAAGGCGGAGTCCTACACGGTCGATCTCTATCCCGAGGGCAAGCGCTTTCCCGTGAAGCGCGGCGAGTTGATTGCCTACAGCGGGGAGACCGGCATCGGCGCCCCCCACCTGCACTACGAACTGCGCGATGCCTCGGGCCAGCCGGTCAACCCGCGAAAGCTGGGGCTGACCTGGCCGGACGACCGCGCCCCCGTTATCGACAAGGTGGCCGTGATTCCCGCCGACCCCGACGCGCTGGCCGATGGCGGGCTTGCCCCGGTGGTTCGCCCCGTCACGCGTGGCGAGGATGGGCGCCTGCGCTGCGCCCCGGTGCGGGCGCGCGGCGCCCTCGGCTTCGGCGCGCTGGTCTCCGACCCCGGCGAGGGCGGCTACACGCTCGGTGTTTACGAGTTGCATGCCATGGCCAAGGGTCAGCCCTTCTTTACCATGCGCCACGACCGCATGTCCTACGACAACAACAAGAATGGCGCGGTGGCCTATCACCCGCTGCTGGCCTCGCAGGGACGCTTCCTGCTGGCCTATCGCTGGCCGGGCAACGTGTGCGAGAGCTACGCCCAGACGCCGGGCGACGGCTTCCTGGACATCGGGGCCGAGCCTGTCGAGGTGACGCTGCGCGCGGTGGATTTCTTTGGCAACGCCGTCGAGGTGCTGGTGCCGATCGTGCCTGATGCGTCCCTGGAGCCCGCACCCCCCGCCGCCGGTGCAAACACGGCCGGGAGGCTTAATGTCGAGTACCGGGGCGGCTTTCTCGATTTCGAGGTGAGCTTCCAGGGTGCGGAGACCGAGACCCCCGTGCTGCGCATGGCGACGCCATCGGGCGCGCTTGAGCATCCCTTCCGCCGAAAGAACGACCAGACCTTCTTCCTCGCGGTCGAGCCTGCGCAGGGAGGCACGCACCGCTTCGAGGTGCGCCATCCACGCGTGGCCAATGGCACGCGCGACATCGAGGTGTTCCTCCGTGGCCAGGCGCGTGGCGCGGCCCTCGGCGAGCTCTCCGTGGAGGTGCCGGCCAAGGCGGCCTATGGCATGCTCGCGCTGCGTTCCTACGAGGCAAGTGAATCCCGCCCGTCGAGCATGCGCCGCCATGGCAAGGTGCACACCGTCTGGCCCGCCGACGCCCCGATCGATGAATCCATCACCCTGCGCCTGCCCGCGCCCGTGGGACTTGAGAATCCCGCGCGCGCCCACATCTACCGTGTGAGTGGTTCGGGCTGGGCACGGCTGGACACCACGCGCACGGGAGCATGGTTCGAGGCGAAGACCGGCACGCTCGGCTCCTTCGCGATTCTCGAGGACACCACCGCGCCCACCATCTCCAGCATCCAGCCGGCCGAGGGCGCCGCCGCCGGGAGCCGACGCCCCAAGATCGAGGCGGTCATCGCGGACAACGGCAGCGGCGTGGACAAGATCGACGTGCGCCTGAACGGCAAGTGGCTGCTCTTCGGTTACGACCCCGAGCACGCGCGCATCTATTGGAGCCGCGACGAAGACCTGCCCACCGGCGCACAGACCCTGCAATTCCGCGTGACCGACGCCGCCGGAAACCTTGCCACCGAGGAACGCACCCTGATCATCCCCGCCAGCTAGGCGACATGAACCCCGCCCCTTGCCGGGCCGCGCCCGCGCGCGGTATGCTCGCGCACTCGCAGCACCGCGAGGGAAGGATGGGGCGATGAACGATCAGCAGTCCGGCGCGCCGAAACTGGAGCGCAGCATCTCCCTCACGGGCGCCATCGCGCTCGTGGTCGGGGGGGTGGTCGGCGCGGGCATCTATGTCATGGTGGCCGAGATTGGCGCCAACGCGGGATCCGCCTTCTGGCTGGCCCTGGTGGCGGCGATGCTCATGTCGCTCATCGGCGTAATTCCCACCATCCAGCTGGCCGGCGCCCTCCCCCGCGACGGCGCGGGCTATTTCTTCAGCAGCCGCATGCTCAATCCCTTCCTCGGGGTGATGGTGTCGTATTGGGTGATCATGGGCGCCGCCGCCTCCACCTGCGTCGTGGCCATCACGCTGGCGCACTTTGTGCAGCCGGGGCTGAGCGCCCTGCTCTCCATGCCCGTCTCGCTGCACGTCACCGGCGCGCTTCTCCTCTACGTCTTCTGGGTGGTCATCCTCTTCGGGCTGCACCTCGCCATGTCCCTCCAGGTGATCATGGCCCTGCAATTCATCACCTCGCTGCTGCTCTACGCGATCCTCGGCGTGGCCAGCGTGCCGCTCGAGATCGGCTTCCTGCCGCCGGTGGGCGTGGACAAGTTCCTCGCCGCCATCCTGCTGAGCTACACCCTCTGCATGGGTTTCCAGGTGGTGGCGGAAATGGGCGAGGAAATCGTGGACGCCCGCCGCAACATTCCCCTCGCCCTCATCATCGGCGGTGCGCTCGTGGCGGTGATCTACGTGACCGTGGGTCAGGTTTTCGTCAGCCAGTTTCCCGGCCACCCCGACACGCCGATGGACACCACCAAGACCCTCACCGACACCGCCGCCAGCTTCATGCCCGGCTGGATGCTCCCCTACCTCGCCCTCGGCGCCATCACTGCCGGCATCACCTCGCTCAACGCCGCCGCCATCGCTATCCCCCGCGAGATCTTCGCCCAGGCCCGCGACGGCCTGCTGCCCGCATGGTTCGGCAAGGTCAGCCCCCGCACCCACGCCCCGCAGAACGCCGTCAGCGTCTACTTCCTTTTCGTGGGACTGCTGCTGCTCACCCACCAGGCCAAGGACTTCTACGGCGTGGCCGCCGCCATCGGCATTCTCGTCATGTCCGCCGTGCTCTGCGTCGCCTGCCTGCAGTTGCCCCGCAAGTGCCCCGCGCAATACCGCGCCGCCTACATCGTCTTTCCCTACTGGCTGCTCGTCTTCTGCACCGTCTTCACCGTGCTCGTGTCGCTCTTCTTCTGCGTCGTCGTGCTGTTCGAGCAGCCCCGCGTGGCCTGGCTCTACATCGCGTGGACGGCCCTCGTCGCCGTGCTGTACCTCGCGCGCACGCGCCGCTGGAACGAAACCGACTGGGCCCGCACCAAGTCTCTCCTCGAAGAATAGCCGCGTGGGGGGAAACCGCGCATGAACCTCTGGAACAAACTCTACCGCAAGACCGAAGCCGACCCGCCCAAAAGCATGGCCGGCTGCCTCCTCGCCTATGCCCTCCTCCTCCTCATCGGACTCACCGCCCTCTACCTCGCCGGCGCCACCTTCCGATTCCTTGGGCAATAGCACCGCCGTAGCTTGCACAAACACTACCCGGTACCAATACTCCCTGGGAACGAATTTGGCGTGAGTAACATCCCCCGCCTCCTTCGAACATCCCCCTCAAAGGAACATCCTTTTCGGACGATCTTTAGCGAGCTATCAGGGAAGCCGCCCCCAAAACTCCCGTTTTCTGTGGTATACTTCCCCCGTGAGGACAGGTACTCAGGAGGTGTCTCTGCTCCCGCGCTGGTTTGATTGAGGGGAACACTGTCTCGTGCCGCATTTGTTTAGCCTGGCCGCACCGCTTCTGGGCGGGTTGGTGGCCGTGCTGCTGTCGGGGACTTCGGCCCAGGCGGAGACCATCAAGGTGTCCACGCTGTCCGACGTGCTGGACGGCGACACAAGCGACATTGAATCGCTGAACACGAAACCCGGCGATGACGGGGCGATCTCCCTGCGCGAGGCCATCGTTGCGGCCAACAACACCCCGGGCTCGGATACGATCGCGTTTGACGTGTCCGGCACGATCAACCTGGCCAGCGAACTGCCGGCCCTTTCGGGCGGCGGCACGTCGATCTACGGCGGCCGGAACATCACGCTCAATGGCAACGCCCTAACAGGCACGGAGTCCGGCCTGATTCTGAATTCGGTGGACAACCTTGTGTCGGGCCTGATCATCGCGCGCTTCCAGGGCAACGGCGTCACCGTGACCGGTGCGGCGGCGGCGGACAACACGGTGGTGGATTGCACGATTGGCGGCACCACGGCGGCGGCGGGCAACGACGGCAACGGGGTAAGCATCCGGCTGGGCGCTTCGGGCACGTGGATCGGCCAGCCGGGCGAGGGCAACCTCATCCTGTTCAACGGCGGCAACGGCATCAACCTGGGAACCGGGGCGGGCACGGGCACCCTGATTCGCGGAAACCTTATCGGGGTGGATGCGCAGGCGCTGTCGCGCCCGAACACCGCGAACGGCATTCACCTTTCGAACGTCTCGGGCGGCACCACCATCGGCGGCACGTCCACGGCGGACGCCAATGTGATTTCCAGCAACGGGGAGTACGGCATCCGCATTACGGGATTCGGCAACGACCCCAACACGGTGCTGGGCAACATCATTGGCGGCAGCGTCAGCGGGCTCATTGCGCGAGGCAACACCCTGGGCGGCGTCATCCTTGAGGGGGGCGCGGGCAAGAACACCATTGGCGGCACGGCACCCGGCGCGCGCAACGTCATCTCGGGCAACCTGGGCGAGGGCATCCTGATCACCGGGTCCACCACCAATCAGAATCTCATCATTGGCAACTATATCGGCCTGCAGATTGGCGGCAATGCCGCCCTGCCCAACGGCACCGCCAGCCCGGCGGGCAACGGCGACGGCATCCGCCTGACCAGCGGCGCGGATTCGAACACGATTGGCGGGCCCGCCGCTGGCGAGCGCAACTACATCGCAGGCAACACCGACGACGGCATCGAGATCCGCGGGGACGACATCAACAACGTCGAGATCGCCGGGAATTACATCGGCGTCAACGTCGCCGGGACGGCGGCTGTGCCGAATGGCGGCGATGGCGTGCGACTGGATCAGGGCGCGCGTTCCTGCGTCATCGGCGGCTTCACCCTGTCCCATGGGAACCTCATCTCCGGAAACACGGGGGCCGGGGTGCGGCTGCGCACGGCGGCCAACAACACCCTGCGCAACAACGCCATCGGCCTCGACGCGCCCCTCGCGCTTCCCATCCCCAATGCCATCGGCGTGGTGGTCGAGGCGGGCTCGTCGGGCAATGCCATCGGCGTGGTGAACGGCGGCAACGCCATCTCCGGCAACACCACCTTCGGCGTGGACATTGTTGGCACGGGCAATGCCTCGGAGACGGAGCTCAACACCCTGCGCGCCAACCGCATCGGCACGAATCCGGCGGGCACGGCGGCCATTCCCAATGGCAGCGCGGGCGTGCGCCTGTCGGCGGGGGCCGAGGCCAACACGCTGGGCGGCTCGCTCGCCGGAGAGGGCAACGTCCTGTCCGGCAATGGCGCGGAGGGCGTGCTGCTGACGGGCTCGAACACGAAGGACAATGTGATTCAGGGCAACACCATCGGCGCAGCGCTGGATGGCGTGACGCCCCTGGGCAACGCCTCCGACGGCATCCGCATCAGCGACGCGAACAACACCACCATCGGCGGCGAGACGGCCGCGCACGGCAACCTGATTGCGCACAATGGCAACGAGGGCGTGGAGATATCGGGCGCGGCCGCCGCCATCAACACCATGCGCCGCAACCGCATCACCGCCAATGGCGCGGGCATTCCCAACCGGGGCATCCAGCTGAATGGCGGCAACATCAACCTCGCCGCGCCCAACGTGCTCACGGCTTCGCCCATCGCGGGCATCACCCAGGCCAACGCCGCCCTGGATATCTTCGCCGACGAGGGCGACCAGGGCGGGATTTATCTCACCTCGCTCACCGCATCGGGAGACGGCAGCTTCACGAGCGCGCTCGATGTGACCCCCTATCAGGGCATGCGCATCACCGCCACGGTGACCGACGCCTTCGGGAACACCTCCTCCTTCGGCGTGGGGCCGCTTGTGCCCGACACCACGCCCCCGGTCATCACGCTGCTCGGGCCGGAGACCCTGGTGCTGGAGTGCGGCGACACCGACCCGGACCCCATGGCCCAGGCCATCGACAACGTGGACGGCGACATCACCGCCCAGGGCCTGATCACCGTGGTGGGCACCACGCTTTTCAATGCGCTGCGCACACCCGGAAACTACACCCTGCGCTACAACGTGAGCGACGCGGCGGGCAACGCCGCCGTGCAGGTGTCGCGCCCGGCGCAGGTGGTGGACACGACCCCGCCCGACCTCGAGTTGTTGGGAGAAACGGCGCTGACCCTCGCCTGCTTCGAGGAGTATGAGGACGCCGGCGCCACCGCAACGGACACCTGCGACGACGACGTGACCATCACCGTGGGCCCGCTCGACACGACCACCCCCGGCGTGAAGACGCTCACCATCACGGCGCAGGACAACGCGGGCAACACCGACGTGGCCACGCGCACCATCACCGTGCTCGGCGCCATCGCCCCGGTTATCTATGTGAACCCCTTCGGCAACGACGCCCCCGGCGCGGGCGGCACGCCGAACAATCCCTTCGCCACCATCGGCTACGCGATGGCCCAGGCGGCCTGCGTGGCGACCAATGAGAACCCGGTCACCATCAATCTCGCCGCGGGCGTCTACGACGAGGTGATCAATTTCGTAGATAACGTGGCCGTGCGCGGCGCGGGCATGGACTTCACCGTCGTCACCCCCACCCCGGCCGCCATCAATGGCACGGTGGGACCCTACGCCGTGGCGGGCGCGGTGGGCTCCGCCATGAGCGACCTTTCCATCACCCTGCCCGCCGGGGCGCCCAATGGCACCCGCATCGTTTCGTTGATCGACGTGGATATGGACCTTCAGCGGGTGGACCTCAACGGCGTGCAGGCCTCCAGTTCCGTGGGCGTTTATGTGCGCAGCAACGGCTCCTCGCCCACGCTGGTGAAGGACAGCCGCATCCGCTCCGTCGTCACGGGCCTCGACATCGCCTTCTCCGCCGCGCGCTTCGCCTTCAACGATTTCGAGAACATCAACGGCGGCGCCGCCATCCGCATCTCACAGGCCACTGGCGACACCCCGGTCGTGGGTGACATCGATGATCTCGTCACCACGGGCTCGAACATCTTCCGCAATATCACCAACGGCTTCCTGGTGCAGTCGGATTCGAACGTCACCACGCGTGCCCAGGTGAACGCATGGGAAGAGTTCCGCGAATTGAACAACATCATCGGGCGTTTCGGCGGCATCCGCCCCGATGTCATTGACATCCAGTTCCCGCTCTTCGTGCTGGACGACGACAAGGGCATTCTTCAGTCGCAGCTCTTCGCTTCGGTGCTGGATGACGCGACGGGCGAACCCTTGCCCGGCGCGACCGTCACCCTTAACGCCAGCCAGCGTTCCACGGTGCCCGAGTCCGGCACGCCCGGCGTCTACTCCGCCACGGTCAGCCAGGGGCAATACACCCTGCGCGCCCAGAAGAGCGGCTACGCCGAGACCGTCAGCTTCGTCACCATCGGCCCCGGCAACAACGATGAAATCCTGCGTATGGAGCCCTCCGCCAGCGAGGGCGAGGTGGAGGTGCCGGCCATCCACACCGCCGACACCAGCAGTAACAATGCCTTCGATTTGTCGGAACTGCTGCGCGTGGTGCAGCTCTACAATTCGCCCAATGGCTTCTCGTGCGGTTCGGGAGAAGACGGCTACCAGCTTGGCTCGGGCAGCAAGGATTGCCAGCCGCATGGGGCCGACTTCGAGGGGAACCAGCCCAACTGGCGCCTGAGCCTCACCGAGCTGCTCCGTATCGTGCAGCTTTACAATGTGGGTGCATATTTCGCCTGCCCCGGCAGCGCTTCCGAAGACGGCTACTGCCCCGGCAACCCCTGACCGGTTCGCCTCGGCCGGGCAGGATGGTATAGCCTGAGCGCTTGTTGCCCCGGAGGAATCACGGCCATGTCCCTGAAATCGATTGGTATTGCCGCGCTGTGCATGCTGCTGCCCGCCCTTGCAAGCGCCGAGACCTTTTCGCTGAAGCTGCGCCAGGCCGCCCCGGACCATGGCCGCATCGAAACCCGCCCGGCGGAGTGGCCGGCGGCCAGCACCGCAATCATCGTCTGCGATGTCTGGGATGCGCACCATTCCATCAATGCCGTCAAGCGTCTTGAGGAATTCGTGCCGCGTATCGATGCCGTGCTGAAGGAGGCCCGGGATCGCGGCGCGGTGATCGTCCACGCGCCCAGCGACTGCATGGACGCCTATGCCGGGCACCCCGCGCGCGAGCGCGCCATGAAGACGAAGCCCGCGAAGCCCCAGCCGGAGGGCGTGAACGACTGGGTCATGCGGCTCCCCTCGGAACAGGGCGCGCGCTATCCGGTGGACCAGTCGGATGGCGGCGAGGACGACGACCCCCGCGAGCACGCGGAATGGGAACGCGAACTGGAGAAGCAGGGCCGCAACCCCGCGATGCCCTGGAAGGCGCAGCACCCCGGAATCACGATTGACGCGGAGCGGGACTACATCAGCGACCGCGGCGGAGAGGTGTGGAACATTCTTGAAGCGCGCGGCGTCGAGCAGGTAATCCTGGTAGGCGTCCACACCAACATGTGCGTGCTCGGCCGTCCCTTCGGATTGCGGCAGATGGTCCGCCTGGGCAAGCAGGTTGCCCTCCTCCGCGACTTGACCGACTGCATGTACAACCCCGCCAGCTGGCCGCGCGTGGACCACTTCACGGGCAACGCCCTGGTGCTGGACTATATCGAGCGGCATGTATGCGCCACCATCACCAGCGACCAGATTCTGGGGGGAGAGCCCTTCCGATTCGCCGGCGATACGGAAGAGCGCGGCGCGCTGCCCAAGCTGCCCCCGCGAGACCCCGCACGGGAATGGGCGCCCGCGCCCATGGCCGCGCCGGAACTGCCCGAGGGCGCCTCGACGGTTTGGCACCGCTGCGTGGTGGAGCGCGGCGGGGCAGGTCTGGCCCTTTCCTTTCAAGAAGGCTTCGGTATTCGCATGAGCGCCTGGCTCGATGGGAAGCCCCTCGAAGTCATCT
>JBJOID010000234.1:0-3564 GCA_046047315.1 Candidatus Hydrogenedentota bacterium
GTCGAGCGTCTTGATGCTGCACACCATGTAGCCCACCTCGCCGGTGGAAAGCATGTCGCGCTGGAGCATCTGTGGTTTGAATACGCCGACCTCGGTCACCTCGTAGCGGCGCTCCACCTCCATCAGCAGCACTTTCTGTCCCTTGCGCAGGCAGCCATCCACAATCCGGAGGAAGACGATGACCCCTCGGTAGCTGTCGTATTTCGCGTCGAAAATAAGGGCGCGCAGCGGGGCGTCGGGGTTGCCGCTCGGCGCGGGCACACGCTCGACGATGGCCTCGAGCACGTCCTGCGTGCCGATGCCGGTCTTCGCGCTGGCCAGCACCGCGTTGCTTGCGTCGAGCCCGATGATGTCCTGGATCTGCGCGCGCGCACTGTCCACGTCGGCCGCCGGCAGGTCAATCTTATTGATGACGGGGATGATCTCGAGGTCCTGTTCCACCGCCTTGTAAGCATTGGCCAGGGTCTGCGCTTCCACGCCCTGGGCGGCGTCCACCAGCAGCAGCGCACCCTCGCAGGCCGCCAGGCTGCGCGACACCTCGTACGAGAAGTCCACGTGCCCCGGCGTGTCAATCAGGTGCAGCAGGTAATCCTCGCCGTTCTTTGCGCGGTATTCCATCTGCACGGCCACGGCCTTGATGGTAATGCCGCGCTCGCGCTCGATGTCCATCGTGTCGAGGGTCTGCTCCTTGAGCTTGCGCGCCTCGATGGTGTTGGTGGTTTGCAGCAGCCGGTCCGCCAGCGTCGACTTGCCATGGTCGATGTGGGCGATGATGCTGAAATTGCGAATGTTTTTCTGGGGTACAGGCATAGGTATTGGTTATCTCGGCTTCAGCCATACATCTCCTGCAGCACGCGTGCGCTGCGGAAATCGGCGTCCAATTGGCGGCGCGCGTAATGCCACGCCAGCCGGAACAGGCCGGGGTCGCTTTCACGCAGCGGGCATTCCCGCCGCGCGCCGGCCAGCATCTTCAACTCTTCGTATTGCCGTGGCGTCAGGCGAAGGTCGGCCCGTGCCGCGCTCGACACCACGCCGCCCTCGTAACAGAAACCCGGCGAGGCGCCCGGCGCCGCGCCCGAATCCAGACAATGCTCCAACACCGGGGCGAATCCCGCCGCATCCAGCAGTCGAAGCGCCTGCCAAACGGCATGCGTTCGCCGGTCTCCGTCCCAAGCCTCAAAGTCCTTGAGACCCCGCACAAGCACGCCATACAGGGCCTCGGAAGGTTCCTCCGCCTGCGCCGCGCGGCCAGCCAGCTCCGCTGGAAACGCCGCATAAAAGCCCTTGTCCGCATCGACGCGCAGGCCCCGGTAGCCATCCAGCAGCGTTGCCTCAAACAGGGTCTGCACTTCCCGCCCCGGCTTATGCTGGAACACGACCTCAACGCGGTTCAGGTTGACCAGGCAACAGGCCAAAGCGCTGCCCTTGCGGCGCACCCCTTTGGCCATGCAGGCCAGCAGGCCGCGGCTGGGAGTGAGGAACGTGACCACACGGCTCGACTCGCTGAAGTCCACGCCGCGCAGCACCACCGCTTCGGTCTTTTCCTGAGTCACGGTGCACCCCGCAAGCCGCGCCGTTGGGTCCACCGGCACAGGCCCGGGAGAATAACACGGCGGGCCACAACCCGGCAAACGGCTGGAAGCGCGAGGTTTACGCGGAAACGGTCTCCACACGCTGCAGGGCGGCGTCAAGCGTGGGGTGGATTTCGGGCATGCGGCCCTGCTCTGCCCATTCGGCGCGTGCAATCAGGCGGGCCGGCTGCGGCTGCACCCCGGCGAAATGCACCTCGACCCCCCGGCTTTGGAGTCGCTTCAATGCGGAGTCGAGGTTTATGAGGCCGGTCACGTCCATTGCTGGCACATGGGAGAGATCGAAGATTACGACCCGTAATTCCGCATCCACTTCCTGGAGGGCCGACATCGCCTTCTCCGCCGCGCCGAAAAAGAGCGGGCCCGCTATCTCGTAGACCAGGACTCCCCGGGGCAGGCTGCGTTCAAGGGTCGCGCTCTCGTGGCTCATCAGGCGCACCGACGCTACGTCGGACATGCGCTTCATGAAGAGCAGCGAGGCCAGCATCATGCCCGCCGTCACGGCGACCACCATGTCAAAGGCTACCGTGAGCCCGAAACAGGCCAATTGGACCGCAATATCGCTGCGCGGCGCAATGCGCCCGACATGCAGGAAGTGCGGCAAGTCCGACATGTTCCATGCCACAATGAGCAGCAGGGCCGCCATCGAAGCCATCGGCAGGTATCCAAGCCAGGGCGCGATCATTACCACGCAACCCAGAATGACGAGGGCATGCACCAGCGCGGCGATGGGCGAGCGCCCGCCGAAGCGGATGTTGGCGGTGGTTCGCGCGATGGCTCCGGTCGACGCGAAACCGCCAAAAAGGGTGGCGGCCAGGTTGCCCAGTCCCTGTCCCACAAGTTCCGCGTTGGGGTCGTGCTTGCGTCCGGTCATGCCGTCGCTTACCACGGCGGATAGCAGCGACTCGATGCCGCCCAGCAGGGCGATGGCGAAGGCGGCGGGAACGAGCGACTCGATGACCAGCAGCGTGGGGGTGAAAGGCGCTCCGTCCGCACCAGGCCAGTGCCATGGCAACACGAGCGGCGGCGGGAACGGAGGGATTCCGGGAAGCATGCCGCCGGTTCCTGTATAGGAAAAGCGCGTGGCGATGGTATCCACCGCCCCCTCGCCCAGCCGCTGGTTGATATACCAGCCCGCCACCGACATGATCGGCAGCACGACCAGCGGCGCGGGCACGCGATGCTCCAGTTTCGGAAGGAGCAGCAACAGCGCCAGGGTGGCCACGGCGACGCCTGTTTCGACCGGCGAAAAGCCTGGCGCGGCATGCCAAAGGGCGGCGAGCTTGTGGCCGTACTCGTCGGGCATTCGGGCAATTTCGAGGCCGAAGAAGTCCTTCATCTGGATGGTGGCGATGACCACGGCGATGCCCGCCGTGAAGCCGGTGGTCACCGGGTGCGGCACGAACTCTATGAGCCTCCCCAGCCGGAGCGCGCCGATGAGCAGGAGGATTAAGCCGGCCATCTGCGTGGCGATTACCAGTCCCGCGAAGCCGTGTTCAGATACGATGGGAGCAAGTATAACCACGAAGGCGGCGGTGGGACCGGAGACTTGAAAGCGCGAGCCGCCGCAAAGGGCGCTCACCGCCCCGGCGATGATGGCCGTGTAGAGTCCGTGCTGTGGGGGCACATTGCACGCGATGGCAAGCGCCATGGAAAGGGGGATGGCAATCACGCCCACCACGGCGCCGGAGGCAAGGTCGGCGAAGAAATCGCGGCGGCCATATCCCTCGCGAAGCGCGTCTCGCAGCGCCGTGGCGATGGGCCAGCGGCGATGACTCTTGGAATGTTTGCGGTGCGGCATGGTGGAAAACTTTATTTTGGAAACTGAGCCCAGCATTGTTGATCATAAGGCCGCACCGCAATACAAGCAAGGCGCGTGAACGTGGTGGAAATACCGGGAGAGAAATCATGGGCATGCACGTGCGAATCATGGCCGCCATCCTGCTGACAGTGGTGGCGTCCGGCGCCTGGGGGG
>JBJOID010000235.1:0-5145 GCA_046047315.1 Candidatus Hydrogenedentota bacterium
GTCTATCAGAGCGGTCAGAACGTCTCCCGCACCGTCGCATTCTACCGGGCCGCCCACCGCCTGAAACGCGAATTCGTGCTCGACTTCTACATGGCGCACGTGATGACGGAACTGGCGGGCCTTGGCCTGAGCAATAGCCTGCCCCACCCCGGCCATCCCGAGCTCGAAGCGGTCTACACCTGGTTCCCTTATAACCTGACCAATTCGCTCATCCAGAAGGGGCACGAGTCCATTCCCTACCGCTATCGCACCTGGAAGCGCAGCCAGGAGGAACTACGGCAACACCTCGACCGCACCATGCTCTTCGTGCGGCCCACCATGCAGGGCGATGTGGAACGCCTCGGCAATCTGGAAGGCTCGGTGTTGCTCTATTCCCTGTGGGATGGATACCGCGAGCAGAAGGGGACCAAGGAATTCTTGGAGTGCCTCCAGAATCGTGGCGTTACGGTGCATGCCCTGCACACGAGCGGCCATGCGACCCTGTCCGCGCTGCAGCGCATGGTTGGCATGCTTCAACCCAAGACTTTGCTCCCGATCCACACGGAGCACCCGGACGGCTTCGAGCGCTTCGGGGTGCCCGTGACCAAGATGCGCGACGGCGTGGCAGTAGCGTTGTGAACGAGTTGCAGGTCGGCCGAGTCGGCATCTTTTGGGTCTACAAGGAACGGATTCTCTCTAATTACGTTCCCTGGTCTGAAGGCGAGCGCTACGGCGAATTCGTCAACGGCCTGAGCGACCACTGCACCTACTGGGCCACACTTCAACGACAACTGCCGGAGCTGCGGCGTTTCGAGTACGAACAAGTACCCCGCGGCCGCGTCGTCTACCGCACGACCGACGACACCTTCCTACTCTACGGCTCCGAGCGATTCGCCCGTGACGAGATTCAACAACGCCGCGTGATGGAGGACTTCCAACTTGTTGGAAAACGCGTAATCGTTAAGCCAGATGAGCACTACGGGCCAGTGCTGGGAATGCTTGAAGGCGACTGATTTACGATTCGACAACTTGGTCAGCGCCGCTTAGCTGCTAATTGCCGCATGGCATCATTCTCCCAGTTTTCCAGCCACCCGCAGCCGCCCTCGCAAACAGTGCAAATCATATTCTCCTAGGATGAGGTTCTCGCGGCAGCCTGCCTGTGCGCGGTGGATTGCCTCCCCCCCGTTTCTAATCACCCCTCACCCATAAATCATCTCCCTGGTCGGAACCCACTACCAAGGAGATGCCTATGAAGACTTTCAAAAGCCTCGAAGAGGTCGAGGTGGCTGGCTTGTCGCCGCCGGTGCATTCGGTCGTGCACAGCGTGGTGAAGAACCTGATGAAGGCCTACGCGGAGTACGGCCGGGCCTACGATGCGGAGGAGGACGGGTACACCGTTCTTCTCGAAGCGGGCGACACCGACGCCGACGTGGAGGCCGAGGTCGGCTACACCCTGCGCGAGGCCATTCTCGAAGGCGGCTACCGCGAGAACGGTGTCTTCTGCACCTGCGTCCTGCACAACAACGAGTAGGGCATAACCTTCCTTGTGCCGGAGGCGCCGCGCCCGTGCAACGAACTCCTCCGCCATCGTCCATGCAGGGGCAAATCAACTCCTCACATGAAGCCGCCTTTGCGTTTGTAGGGGTTCTGGTGGGTGATTACGGCGTCGTAGATTTCCTTGCGGCGGCGTTCGAGCATGTGGCGTTCGCAGGGCCAGAACATCTCGGGAAGCTGGTCCAGGGGAAACCAGTCCATGCCGAAGTGGTGGTCCTTGTCGAGAATCTCTCCCGCGAGCTGGCTGGTCACGAAGAGTTCATAGTGGCTGATGGACCAGTACTTCTTGTAGAGATCGTGCCGTTCGATGGTGGCGACGGGGCGAATCCAGGTGACTTCGCTCAGTCCGGCCTCTTCCTGTATTTCCCGGCGGGCGCCGGTCTCGCGGTCTTCGCCGGGCTCCACGCCGCCCTTGGGCAGCACATAGCCGGGCAGGGTTTCCCCGCGCGACTCGATCTCGCACACGAGGGCTACAAGCAGGTTGCCTCGATCAATGCGCACCACCACGCCCCCCGCCGACACGCGCTCAGGCACCTCGGGTATGCGCTGATACCAGCTGTCGTCAATAACAGGAACCACATTCTCCATGGGTGCTTTTCCTTGCGCGTTATCAAGCAAACAGCCCGGCGCCGCGAAGCGCCGGGCTGTGTGGTGGCTGCCGGGCCGAAGCGGGTTATTCGCTCCGGAAGATGAAGGGGCCATAGCCATCAAAGCGCTCGGCGGATGGCAGGCTGTTCACGTATTGAATGCGGCTGGTGTCAAAGCCGGGGAACTTCTGGGTGTAGAACTGCAGCATCAGCGGCGACACGGGATAGTCCGGCGAGGCCCAGTTGGCCTCTCCTCCCCGGCGGCGCGCTTCATAGTGGAAGTCGGGCTCGCCGTTGCCGTTGATGTCACGCGTGGCCAGGAAGTAGGCGCGCAGCCCGAGCACGTGGTAGATGTCCCGCGCGGGCACGTTGCTCAGGAAAGCGGGCGGCGGAGAATCCAGCAGGCCAAAGCTGTCGCCGCCGGGCCCCACGCTAATCAGCACATAGGCGTCATAGGTGGGCGGTGGAAAGCGAATGTCTTGAATCACGCGGCCCTGGCCCGTGTCCGCCGGGTTCCACGTGGCCGCCAACCAGTCGCGGTTATTCGTCCAATATTGCTTGGCGCGGGTGAACTGCGCCTTGTTCACCGGGATATACACCAGCGGGCGCGCCGACTGCTGCAACTGCGCGGACACCTGCTGCGGCAGGTTGTTTCCCGCATAGAGCTCAGCATTGACTTGGTCAAGAGAAACCCCCTGCCCCGATTCGGTGCGGGCTATGGGCGAAAACTCCAGCAGCTCCAGGCTGCTGCCGCCGCCAATCTTGGTGCTGTAACCCACCGAGAAATTGTCATACAGGTCCACCGCGCTATACAGCCCCAACGCGCCCTGCAAAGTGGACACCCAGAATATCTGGTTCGCCGGGAAAGCCCCATAGGCGTTCGCCGGTATCTCACGCGTCTGGAACGAGCGGTATCCATAGGCCGGCGGATAACTGCCGTGCGTCACGTAGTATTCCGTCAACGCGGTGCGCAGGTCGTTCATCCGCCCCGACAGGTTGGCAATCTTCGCGCGTTCCAGCGCGCGCGGCAAAGTCACCGCCGTGATGCTCGCCAGCAGGGCAATGATCGCCACAACGACCAGCAATTCAACCAGCGTAAAGCCGCCGCGTCTGTATGAACGCATGGTGGAACCTCCCGAAAATACAGCCTGTGCCACGTCCCTTTGATGATAACACGCCCTTCCAAAAGCGTCAATTAATTCCCCGCAAGGGTGCAACGCGAATACTGTTGTAACTGTGCAAAGTGGAGTCAACGGGCTCCCAGCGGGCACCGCGCACGCGCCCACCTAGGGCTGGTGCTCTTGGGGGGAGTGCCGCCGTATCGGCGGCCAGACCACGCAGCCGGGAATTGATTCGTTCCCGCCCCCGCAGCATCCACGCCACCAACGTCCTGCATGATAAGTACCACATGGGCCACGACTCGGCCGCAGGGTACCCTCCGAAGACGGGCAAGCAGCTACTCTCCCTGGTTCCGAGGGCGGACACCTCGCCGGTATTGGATCGGCGTTGCGTTCCCGCCACAATAGGGCCTTGGACTTTTCTCTCCGAGGGTTACCCCATGCGACGTTTATCGATGCTGCTTCCAATCTTGTTTCCCGTCCTGTCGCACGCGACAACGCTGGATGCGTTGCCGGTGTGGACTCCGCCTGAAGTCTCAGCGCAAAAGGACTGGCTCGTCCATGATATTACGGAGTCCGCCGGGGCATATCGTTCGGCCGATGGCCGTGAGCTTGTGCTCGACAACGGCTTGATTCGGCGGACATTTCGCCTTGCGCCAAATGCGGCCACGGTGGGTTATGACAACCTGATGACGGGCGAGAGCGTGATTCGCGCGGTGCGACCGGAGGCACGGGTTTCGCTCAATGGCGTGGCTTATGACGTGGGTGGCTTGACCGGGCAGCCCAACCATGCCTACCTGAAGCGCGAGTGGATCGACGCGATGGAATCGCCCGAGGGCTCGCTTGCCTTCACCGGATTCGAGATTGGCCAGCCCGCCGAGCGCATGACGTGGACGCGGGTGCGGCATGCCGCGCCGAATGTGGCCTGGCCTCCGAAGGGCGTGGCGCTGCGGCTGGATTTTGCCATGCCGGAGGGGAGCGATGCCGCGATTAAGGACGTGACGGTATCGGTGCACTACGAGCTTTACGATGACGTGCCGGTGCTGTCGAAGTGGATCACCGTGCGGAACGGCGGCGCGACGCCTGTGCGCCTGGACAGCTTCACCAGCGAAGTGCTGGCCGCAGTGGAATACGGTTCCGACGTGGACAATCGCGGGGTGGCGTTTATCCCCCCGGCCCTGCATGTAGAGACGGATTATGCCTTTGGCGGCATGGGCGCGCGCGACAGCAGCCGCCACACGGTGCATTGGGTGCCCGACCCGGACTATGCGACGCAGGTGAATTATGAACGCCTGACGCCCTGCCTGCTTGAAGTGCGACCGAGCCTTGGGCCCGCGGTGGATATCGCGCCGGGGGGTACCTTCGAGTCCTTCCGGGCCTTCGAGTTGATCCCGGACAGCACCGACCGGGAACGCAACGGGCTGGCGCAGCGGCGCATGTATCGCACCATTGCGCCGTGGGTGACGGAGAATCCGCTGATGCTGCACATTCGCCAGAGCGACCGCCGCACCGTGGAGACCGCCCTGGACCAGTGTGCTGAGGTAGGCTTCGAGATGGCGATTCTTTCCTTCGGCAGCGGCTTCAACATCGAGAACACCTCCAAGGCCAACCGCGATCGCATGAAGGAGTTCGCGGCCTATGCAAAGGGCAAGGGGGTCGAGTTCGGCGGTTACTCCCTGCTCGCATCGCGAAGCATCGACGAGGCGAACGACGTCGTCATGGCTGCCGATGAGTCCCCCACTTTCGGGCATTCGCCCTGCCTGGGCAGCGCCTGGGGCAAGGACTACTTCGAGAACCTGTACCGCTTCTATGAGTCGAGCGGTTTCCTCTTGCTGGAACACGACGGCTCGTATCCGGGGGATATCTGCCGCTCCACCGAGCACCCCGGGCACCGGGGCTATGAGGAT
>JBJOID010000236.1:0-41462 GCA_046047315.1 Candidatus Hydrogenedentota bacterium
TGGAATGCGGCGAGGAATACATTGAGACGGGCTATACCGCAAGTGACGCTTGCGATGGCGACCTTAGCGGAAGTGTGAACGTCGCCATCGCCAACCTGGTCAAGCTGGGCGAGGATCTTCCCGTCGGGAATTATCTCATCGAATACGAGGTGTTCGACGCCACAGGCAATCGCGCCATCGAATCACGCAGCCTGAGCGTGGTGGATACCACGCCGCCCGTGATCAGCCTGAATGGCGCCACGGTGGTGAACCTGAGCTGCGGCGACCCGTATGTGGAGCCGGGTGCGACCGCGCTCGACCTTTGCGATGGCGGCGTGCCGGTGACGATTGGGGGAGACACAGTTGACGTGGGCGCGGTCGGCGTCTACACCATCACCTACAACACCTTTGACAATGAAGGCAATCCGGCCGTCCAGGTGACACGCACGGTGAACGTGGTTGCTGATGGCTCCCCGGTGATTAATCTTGTCGGCGATGGCACGGTCACGATCGAGTGCGGCGGTGTCTATACCGAACTCGGCGCGACCGCGCAGGACGATTGTTCTATCGATCTCACGGGGGACATCGTCATCGGCGGCGACACGGTTAACCCTCTGGCGCCGGGCACCTATGTCGTCACCTACATCGTGGAAGACGCCGATGGCAACGAGGCGCAGGTGAACCGGACGGTCGAGGTTGAGGACAGCACGCCACCAGCCGTGACCTTGCTTGGGCCCGCGGTGCAGACGGTGCAGTGCGGCGCTTCTTATGTGGACCCCGGCGCCACCGCCCAGGACGCTTGCGATGGCGACCTCACCGGCTCGATTTCCGAGACCTTGCTTAAAGGGGTGGATCCCAATGTGCCCGGCGTATATACGCTGGAGTACTCGGTTGAAGACGCGGCGGGCAACCGGGGTTCCGCCGTTCGCACGGTGACCGTGGTGGATACCGCGCCTCCGGCCATCACGCTGCTGGGCTCGTCCGACGTGACGATCGCCTGCGGCTCGGCCTATGTCGAAGCAGGCGCCACCGCAACGGATGCCTGCGGTGGTGCTCTCGATGGAGACATTGTCATCACGGGATCGGTGGACGAATCCATACCCGGCGTTTACTCCCTCACCTATGCCGTGCAGGACGCGGCGGGCAACGCAGCCCCCTTGCGTACCCGGACGGTGACCGTGCTTGACTCGCTGCCTCCGCTGCTTACGCTGCTGGGTTCGCCCAGCGAGAGCATCGACTGTGGCGACGTCTATGCCGATGCGGGCGCCACGGCAAGCGATTCCTGCGCCGGGGTGCTCACGACTGCGATCGTGCGCACGGGCCTCGTCGATACGGATACGCCTGGCATCTACACCCTGCAATACAACGTGAGCGACCCCAGCGGCAATGCGGCGGCCTCTGTCACACGAACGGTCACGGTGCGCAATAACTGCGCCGCAGAGGGGGAAGGCGAAGGGGTGCCCGAGGGTGCGACTGAAGGTATCGAAGAGGGTGTGCTTGAGG
Organism: Candidatus Hydrogenedentota bacterium; assembly: GCA_046047315.1. Classification (GTDB taxonomy): domain Bacteria; phylum Hydrogenedentota; class Hydrogenedentia; order Hydrogenedentales; family JAEUWI01; genus WGMK01. Next base: position 1,483 of record JBJOID010000236.1, read on the forward strand.
GCGCCATGGAAGGAGAGGGAGAAATCGAGGGAGACGCAGAGGGCGACGACGAAGGGGAAGAAGAGGGATCGCCGGAGGGCGAAGGAGAGACGCCGGTGGATTGCGACGCGCCCTGCGACGAGGCCCCGCTCGTGGACAACGACGGCGATGGCCTGAGCACCTGCGAGGAGATTTTCTTCGGCACCAGCGACAGCAGCACCGATTCGGATGGTGACGGCATGCCCGACAATTTCGAGTCGCGCTACTGTCCGGAGCTCGATCCCACGGATCCTTCGGACGCCTTCCTGAATCCCGACGGGGACAGCTTCGATAACCTGGACGAGTTCCTGCGCCGGGGAGATCCGCTCGACCCCGCCAGCCCGAGCAACAACGTGTTCGTGGCCCCCTTCGGCGCTGGCGGCGTGGACGACCCCGGTCGAGGTCAAAGCCCCGCGACTCCGTGGGCAACCATCCGCTTCGCGCTCAGCCAGATCAATCCTTCGCCCGAGGAGCCAGTCAATATCATCCTCGCCGAGGGCATCTACAACGAGAACATTGTGCTCAAGCCGGGGGTGAGCCTGTTCCCGCTGCGCGGCGCGCGCCCAGTGATTGTTGGCACCATTATCGGCGCGGAAGCCTGCTCGCTGGTGGACCTGATCATTTCCCCGCGCACCGGGCCTGTCGCCTTGCTCAGCGTGGACAACGTGGCCATGCGTGTCGTTCGTTGCATATTCCGCGGCCCCACCCGCAAGGACTCCACGGGTATCGTGATCACGGGCCAGCGTGTCCGGGAACTGGAGATCGAATCCTGCCTGTTCGAGCGTCTCGCGGTGGGCATCGACGTGGACGCCGGCCACCCGGCGCTGCGTCGCTCCTTCTTCGAGAACCTCAGCGCCGCGGGCATTATCATTCGTTGCCCCGAATCCGGCCAGCCTTTCTCCCAGTACGACGGCGACGACGCGCGCGTAGGCTTCAACACCTTCGAAGAGGACCTCGGAGTGCCCGCTGTCATCAACGAGTGTCCCGTGCCGGCCAACATGGAGCGCAACGACTGGGGGCTTGAAGATCCCACGGTGCCCGGCGCCATTGACGGCGTGATCGAGGGCACGGTGAACTTCAACAATTTCCTCAAGCTCGGCGGGGCCTTGTTCTCGGGCGCCTTGTTCTGCACGGTGTGGGACGCCGAAGACCAGGAGCCGATTCTGAATGCGCGGGTGGCCTTGCAGCCCGTGGCAGCGGCCGCTGTCACGGAGAACCGCCAGGGAGTCTACGCTTTCCCGGCGCTCGCCAGTGGGGCCTACACGCTTAACATTACGGCTCCGGGGTACGACGCGCGCACGCAGCAGGTGCAACTGGCCGATGGTGAGCTTGCGTCCGTAATCGTTGCGATGCGTTTCAATGGGGTGGTTGAAGAGGGCGAAGGAGAAGGAGAGGACCCGCCCACGGGAGGCTGCCCCTGCAATCAGGACAACAAACTGGGACCGCCACAGCCCGGCGACCTGATGCTTTCCCTGTTGACCTTTGCCACACTGGCGATGTCGACGCTGTTGCTGCGCCGTCAGTCCCACCGCGCACTGGAATAAGCGCGAACAATCGATACGATTCATCCAAGTCCGCGGTCGCCTTGCGCGGCCGCGGCCGCTGATTCAGGAGAACCGCATTCCATGGCCATCGAATCCACCGCCTTTGCCCGGGCGGGGCTGATCGGCAATCCATCCGACGGCTACTACGGCAAGACCATCAGTTTCGTCATCCGGGACTTCTCGGCCCGCGTGAGCCTATACGAGAGCCCCGAACTGGACATCGTCCCGGCGGTGCAGGACCGCACCCGTTATCGCAACATGCACGACCTCGTGCGCGATGTGCGCAGCAACGGCTACTACGGCGGCCTGCGCGTGATGAAGGCCAGCATCAAGCGTTTCGTGGACTATTGCGAAGCGCAGGGCATCGAGCTGCCCGACAAGAACTTCTCGATTCGCTATCGCACCACCATTCCCCGCCGTCTCGGCATGGCGGGTTCCAGCGCCATCGTCACCGCCACCTTCCGCTGCCTGATGCAGTACTACGACGTGGACATCCCGAAGCCAATCCTGCCGGGCATCATCCTCAGTGTCGAAACCGAGGAGCTCAATATCGGCGCTGGCCTACAGGACCGGGTGATCCAGGTCTACGAGGGAGTGGTCTATATGGACTTCGACAAGCAGCTGCTCGACTCGCAGGGGCACGGGAACTACGTGCCGCTCGATCCCGCGCTGCTGCCGAAGCTTTTCGTTGCCTATCGCGAGGACCTCGGCGAGGGCTCCGAGGTGTTTCACAACAACATCCGCGAGCGTTGGAACCGGGGCGACGCGGAGGTGGTGGAGGCGATGAAGCGCTTCGCCGGCTTCGCCGAGCAGACGCGCGACCTGCTTCTGGCGGGGCGCGGCGAAGAGATTGGCCCGCTGATGGACGCGAACTTCGATCTGCGGCGCACGCTCTTCAAACTCGACCCGAAGAACGTGGACATGGTGGAGCGCGCCCGCGCGGTGGGCGCGCACGCCAAGTTCTCCGGCTCCGGAGGCGCCATCGTGGGCACCTACGAGGACGACGCGATGTATGCGCGGCTGGAGGAAACTTTCCGCGAGGCGGGCATTGCCGTGTTCAAGCCCACGATATCGGCCTGACCATGGGAAAGCTCGTCGTCATCGCCACGCCCATTGGCAACCTGGAGGACTTCAGCCCGCGCGGCGCGCGCATGCTCGGCGAGGTGGACGCGCTGGCTTGCGAGGACACCCGCGTCACGCGCCGTCTCTTTGAGCGCTTCGGGGTGCAGAGCCCCCGCACGATTTTTTCCTGCCACGAACACAACGAGACGCAGGCTGCGCCGCGCATTGCGGGCTTGTTGAACGAGGGGTTGACGGTCGGGCTTTGTAGCGACGGCGGCTATCCCGGCATCAGCGATCCTGGCTACCGGGTCATCAGCGCGGCGGCCGATGCGGGACATGAGATCGAAGTGATTCCCGGCGCCAGCGCCGTGCCGGTGGCGTTGCTCATGTCGGGGCTGCCCACCAGCAGCTACACCTTCAAGGGTTTCCCTCCGCGCAAGAGCGGCGCACGCCGCCGCTTCCTCGCCGATGATGCCGCCGCCCCGCACACCCTCGTGGTTTTCGAGTCACCCTACCGGGTGGCCGCGCTGCTGGCGGATGCCCTGGTTGCCCTGGGCGATCGCCGCGCTGCCGTGTGCGCCGAGTTGACGAAGAAGTTCGAGCGCGTGAGCCGGGGCTACCTGAGCGAGCTGCACGCGGCCTTCAAGGATAAGGCCATCAAGGGCGAGGTGGTCGTGGTCATCGCGGGCAACCACGAGAAGTTTTCACGCGCCGCGCCCGTGCAGGAAGACGATTCCGAACACGAGGAAGAGGAATAGCCCGGGTCAGTTAGCGGCCTTGCAGCGCCTGCCGCAAGGGGGCCAGCGCCTCTTCCGGCGCTCCCGCGAGGCGCGCGTTTTCGAGGGCTGTCCCCGCCGCGCTGGCGTCTCCCCGACGTAGGTGCAGTTCGGCCAGCGCGATCCATGCGGGTCCGGCAAAGGCGCCGTCCCCCGTGGCGGATTCCAGGCGCGTGCGGGCCTCGTCCATGCGGCCCGCGCTCATCAGCGCGCGTCCCGACTGCACCGCCCCCCAGGCCGGCCCCAGGCGTTGCGAGGCATGCTCCGCGTAGCGCAGGGCGGCATCAGTCCTTCCGATAGACACCGCCGCCACCACCGTCCTTGCCCAGGTTTCGCCGTCATCCGCGTGGTACGCGCCCCACTGCGACACGAAAGACTCCGGGTCCTCCATCCCCGCCAGGGTCATGGCCATCAATTCGAAGGCGCGCTTGTTCGACGGCTCGCGCGACAGCAGGCGTTCCAGCCGGTAATAGGCACGCAGATAATCCCGCACGGCAAGCGCCGCCTGTGCCTCCGCCACGAAGCGCTGGCTCGATGCGGGGTCCTGGGCGGAAACCTGGGCAAACTGTTGCGCCGCGCTGTCCGCCGTGCGCGCGCCCATGCGAAGCTGCTCCACGAGCGGGCCGGCTTGTCCGCGCAGGGCGGAGGGCAGCGCGTTGACCTGGCGCATCGCACCTGAAAAATCGCCAAGCAAGCCAAGCGCCGCAGCGAAGGGTAGACGCGCCTCCTCAGGCAGGGCATCGTGGGACTCGGCGCGGCGGCAGGCGGCGGCAACTTCGCGGGCCTCCTCCAGCGTGCGTGGTTGGGGCGTGCGCAGCGCAGCGGTCATGGCGGCCAGCCCGGCGGCCTCCGGTGAAAAGGGATTGGCCGCCGCGGCGCGGCGCGCCAAATTCGACGCTGCATCCAGATCGCTTCGCAACATCGCGGCACGCGCTGCGAGCGCCAACGCTTCCGCATGAAGCGGTTCACGTTCCAGAAGCGCATCGAGAAAGGGAGTGCTCTCCTGGAGCGAGGCCTGGCGCGCCTGCGGATCTTCCAGGCTGGCGGTCCTCGCGAGGGTATAGTCCATCAAGTGCAACACGGCCGCATCGCGCTGGCCGGGGTCTGCGGCCTTTTCCGCCTCGATGGCCCACACCCGCTCCGGGTTGGCCGCCGTGCCCGCCTTCATCCACGAAAGCGCCGCGAAGCCGACGGCCAAGCCGCCGAAGACCAGGGCGCTGGCCACCTGAATAACGCCGCCCCGAAGCACGCCCTTCTCCGGGATGAGCGCCAGCGCCATGATGGCGGCCAGCAGCAGCGGCTGCGTGGCCACCAGCGCCCCGGGCACCACCGGCAGCGTGCCAAAACGCTCGGGCAGCATGGTGCCGCCAATCAAGCCGCGAAACGGAACCGCGAGAAAAGGGGAGATCGCATCCCAGAGCGGCTGCCGCGCGCCGCCGCCCTCGCCCAGCACCACCGCCAGAATGATACCCGCCAGCAGGCACGGCGGGGCGAGGGTTGCCGTGGCCGTTTGCAGGCTTGCGCGCACCCGGTAAGCGATCGCCAGCCCCGCCAGGGGCAGCAGCACGACGGGTAGATTCGCGCCGCAGGCCAGGCCATAGAGCAGCAGGCCCAGGCCCGCCCACGTCCACGGGCGGTCGCGCCGCAACGCCAGCGTCCAGCAGAGCAGCGCGCCAATGGCCAGTGCCCCGCCAAGCGGCACCGGCAGCAGCAAGGGATACGCCGCCGCCGTCACCACGATGTCGTTCACGGCATAGATGGCGGCGAGCGCCGCGAGGGCCGCGCGGCCCAGCGGGATGCGCCGCACCTCAAGGGCCTCCCGCGCGGGCCAAATCACTTCGGCAATCTGGGTGGCCGTAAGGAACAGCAGCACCGCCCCCAGGCCCTGGAGCATGGGCGCCAGCAGGTGCTGCGCGAAAGCCCCCGGAAAGAATTCCCACGCCAGCGCCATCAGCACCCAGGAAAGCGGCGCGTGCGGATAGCGCGCGATGGCGTCCGATACCCCGGCCAGCGAGGTGGCCGCGCCTCCCTCGCCCAGCAAATCCAGGACCGGGCCATGCAACGGCGTGCCCAGCACAGGCAGCGACAGCGCCAGCGGAATGGCCAGCAACAGGGCGATTAACGGGCCATCCCCCCGCCGCAGCAGGCGTGGTTCTTGGGCTTCCAATTCGGGCTGGGCGGGCTGTTCCAGTTCGGACGGCATGGGCGAAATCCTGCGAAGCGCGGATTATAGGACATCGACCCGCGCAATGTCGCCGTTTCCCGCGCGCGAATACTTCCTTGCGCCAAGATGTTTCGTCGGGTATCGTCTAGGGCTGCGGCCGCTGCGGCCCGCACTGGCATGGCATTCAAGGAAACAGGAGGAGAACCACCATGGCTTACAGCCTTCCCGCTCTCGGATACGCGTTCGACGCGCTGGAACCCCACATCGACGCGCGCACCATGGAGATTCACCATGGCAAGCACCACCAGGCCTACATCAACAATGTGAACGCCGCCCTCGAAGGCAGCGACCTCGGCAACCACGCCATCGAGGATCTGCTGATCAACATCAAGGACGTGCCCGAGGACAAGCGCCAGGTCGTCATCAACAACGGCGGCGGTCACGCCAACCATGCCCTCTTCTGGGAAATCATCGGGCCCAACGGCGGCGGCGACCCCACGGGCGCGCTGGCCGACGCCATCAACCACACCTTCACCGACCTCGCCACCTTCAAGGCGAAATTCGGCGAAGCCGCCACCAAGCGCTTTGGCAGCGGCTGGGCCTGGCTGGTGGTCACCGCCGACAAGAAGCTCGAAGTGCTCAGCACCGCCAACCAGGATTCTCCCCTGATGAACGGCCAGACCCCGATCCTCGGGCTCGACGTGTGGGAGCACGCCTACTACCTCAACTACCAGAACCGCCGCCCGGATTACATCGCCGCCGCGTGGAACGTGTTCGTGTGGGACAAGGTGGCGGAGAAGTTCGAGAAGGCGATGGGCTAAGCCTGCGCCAGGTAAACCGTTTCTAACGGCCGCCCTCCCCTTGGGGGAGGGCGGTTTTTTCGTGCCCCCCTTACAGCGCGAGCATGTTGGCGAAAAGCTTGAGCGCGCCGGGGTGCAGTTCGCGAAGCTGGCGGTACCAGACGAGCGCGGTGTAGAAGTACTTGCCCTCGCCGTAGTCCGCGATGAGGCAGCTTCCCGGCGGGATGACTTCCCCGGGATCGGTGGTCTCGATGAGCGGCGTGAAGGCCTCGTCCCACTGTCCCGCGAAATACAGTCCGCGCTCCTGTCGCCAGCCGTCCCAGTCCTCGGGAACGATTTTATTCGGATAGTTGAACCACGGGTGGTCGGGCACGAGATGCTTCACCGGAGCGTCCTCGATGGTCACGCGGTTGTTCGACAGCACCAGCTTGTATGGCGCGAAGTCGCTCGACCAGTCGAAGGTCTTGTGGTAATTCACAATGAGCGTGCCACCCCGCTTGCACCAGTCCAGCAACACCGAGTTGTTCGCCTTGAGGTCGGGGCGGTAGAGGTAGGAGCGCATGTCCATGAGGACGAGGTCGAAGGCGTCGAGCCGTTCGGCGGTGAAGTCGTTCTCGCCGATGCGCTCGAAGGGAATGCCCATCTTCGTCATCACGTCGCGGAAGGTCACGTCGTAGCTGTCAATCAACCCGATGCGACGGCCTTCGGGAAGGGCCACCTCAGCCACCTGGATCTTCGCCTCGGGTGTGAAGTCGAGACCTTCGGTCTCCGCCGTGATGGTATAGCTGCCCAGCACCACATCCTTCGGCGGAGTCAGCAGCAACTCGATGGTGCGCTGTTCGTCTTCCTCGGTGAAATCGGCGTTGAAGGTGAGCGTGTTCGATGGACTGGATGGAGTGGATGGACTCAATGGACCAAATGGACCCGACGAAGCCTCCCCCTGTCCATCAAGTCCATCCTGTCCATCAAGTCCATGAAGCGCAAGCCCCCACCCCTCCGGCGCGGTGAAGCGCACTTCCTGTGCATGGGCGCCGGGGGTGTAGTTGGTTAACCGAACCGGGACCACGACCGGGCGCAAACGCGCCGTGCGCACCAGATAGGGCGCTTCAAGGAATTCAGGGAGGACGGGGGGAGCGACGTCGAACTGCGTGGATATTCCGGCAAATACATGGTATCCGAAAGTGCCGCCACCGGTAGTTTGATATACATACGCGCGGACGTGTGGTAACGATGTGTCGAATACGTGTCGACTGTTCGGGACGGTGAAGGGGAGAGTCGGTATGTCCATTGCGACCGATGTTTCGATGGTCTGCTTGTCGCGGGACAGTTCGAATCTCACGGCATTCATGAAAGGTGTCGAGTCCCCGACGTTGTAGTTGACGAAACGCAGGGGTCCAGCGAAGGGATAGGTGAGATTGACCTCTAAGTTATCCCCTTCCAAATCGCCTGCATCTTCATATTGAAAGTGAATGTCAACAGACTGGTCGGGTACGACAACAGGATCGGCGATTCTCAAACTCGTCGTGATTTCGGCGAGGGTGAGCAACGGATCGCTCAGCCGCTCCGCTTGGTCGTGACGGCCAAAATGTCTCGCCTCGTCGATCGATTCCCATAGTTTTCTTGCTAGGGTTGGTCTATCTGAAACACCCTTAAACCTTTCATCCAAGAGGAAGTTCCAGGCATCCAATCGCTCGAAAAGCAAACCGAATTCGCCGCCCATTGAGTTGCTTAGTTTGTTGCCCTCCGCCTCCTTCACCAAATCGTAGTACGCCTTCACGTCCCCGCTCAGTAGCCGCTGGATAAAAAACTCCATACCCTGCGACTTGTGCGCCCTTAGCGCGTCCGCCGCAATCTCGGCGTAGGTCTTGCCCCTTAGCTCGTCCTTCTCGCTGATGTTGATGACGGCGGCCGTCTCGCTGTTGCCGGAGAAGTCGCGGATGTAGAGGCGCTGCACCTGCCAGGGTTCACCGCTGTCGGGCAAATATGTCGGGTCCGCCGCCTTGTCGAAAGCTTCCTGCACGGCCCAGCCGATGGCCTGGTGGTGGCCGTGATCCTTCATCCGGCCGTGGTGGGTGATGATGACGTGCGGGCGAATCTCGCGGATCTTGCGGACCATCTTTTCCAGCAGCACGTCCTTGCCCCATTTCTCGAAGGTTTCCTCGATGGTCTTCGAGAAACCGAAGTCGGGCATGTCGAGGAAGTGGAGTTCCGCGCCTTCTATCTTCGCAGCCTCCATCATCTCCTTGGTGCGGATGACAGCGAGGTCCTCGTAAAGCTCCGGGCCGATCTCATTCTGGCCGCCCTCGCCGCGCGTACCGATGAGGGCATAGGTCTTGATGCCATGCTTGTAGCGGTGGTAGGCCAGTGTCGCGCCGTCCTCGTCGTCGGGGTGGGCCGCCACGCACATGAGGCGCAGGTCGTTGGACATGTCCTTGAGCGCCTGCCGGAAGGCGACCTCGCTGGTGTCCTCGGGGAACTGGAAGGTCTCGGCCCAGGCCGTGGAAAGGAGACCCAGCAGGAGAAGAAGAATTCGATGCAGCATGGCGCGCTCCCCGGCCTTGGCTTGTGGACGCCATCAAAGCACGGACCACGCCTCAAGGGCAAGGCGGGCTATTGCGTGTATTGGCGAATCAGGGCGTCGCTGTCGGGGTATAGCTCCACCTTGGCGGCGCGGTAGGCGCGGTGCTGCGCCTCGCAGGTGGCGGCCAGCGCGTCGAGCGGGGCGTCCGATTCCAGTTGCGCGCGCAGCCAGGGGCCGCCCGCGAGCGTGTCGAAGAAGGGCTTGAACTGAAGCGCCGCGCCATGCACCCGCCGGATGGCTGCAAGCACGGCGACCGCCAGCATGAAGGGTCGCGCGGTTGCGCGGTCGCGCAGGGTAAAGGCCAGCCCCCGGCACGGCTCGCCCAGATAGGCGGGCGCGGTGGCCCGGCCGGGTATCGCCCGGGGGGTGTAGTCCTCGGGGCGCAACTCCACGCCGACCGCGTGGCGCGCATCGAGCGCGTCAAGCACCGCATCCGGGTCCAGCCAGGGAGCGCCGCAAAGACTGAACGCGCGATAAGTGCCGCGCCCCTCGTTGAGGTTCACCCCCTCGAAGAGGCAGTTGCCCACGTAGAGCAGGGCGGAGTCCAGGTCGGCGATGTTGGGCGACGGCGCCATCCATGGCAGCGAGGCGGCATAGCCGGTGAGCTCCCGCGGCCAGTTGTCCGCGCGGATAATCGCGGGGGGCGGTCCGCCCGCGCCGAGTCGCGCGTGCATGAAGAGCGCCATCTCGCCCTGCGTCATGCCATGCCGCACCGGCACGGGCGCGGCGCAGACCAGCGAGTCGTGGCGCTCGGCCACGGGCCCCTCCAGCACCACGCCGCCAAGCGGATTGGGGCGGTCCAGGATGGACACCGCCACACCCGCCGCGTTGCAGGCCTTGATGCAGGCATGGGTGGTTGCCGCGTAGGTGTAGTAGCGCGCGCCGACGTCGGGCAGGTCGATCACGAAGTGGTCGATGCCTTCGAGTTCCTGCGCGGATGGGGCGGTGCGCTTGCCGTAAAGGCTGATCACCGGCACGGCGCCGGCCTCGTCTTCCACCCGCGCGCCCGCCTCGGCCTGACCGCGCAGTCCATGCTCCGGGCTGAACAGCCGCCGCGGCGACATGCCGGGCGTCTCGCGCAGCAAGTCCAGGATGTGTCGCCCGCGCGCATCCACGGCGGCATGGTTGGTGAGCAGCCCGATGCGCTTGCCGCGCAAGGCGTCGAATCCGTCAACGCGCAGGCGGTCGAGTCCGGTGTGGGCATTGGTGCGCGGCGGATACCACCATCGCGCCACGGGAATGTGGAAGGTCTTGCGCAGGGCCGGATTGTTGCGCTGTTCGCGCGACGGATGGCAGGTGTTGCTCAGCAGGATCGCATAGCGCTGCGTCTCCCGGTCGAGCCAGAGCGAGGTGCCGGTCCATCCGGTGTGGCCAAAGCTCTTGCGCGAAGGCAGGTAGCCCTCGTTGCTTTCCATCCAGCCATCCAGTTTCCATCCCAGCCCCTGCCATGGATAGCCCTTCACCTGCTCCGGCCGCAGCATGGCGTCCAGGGTTTCCTCCTTCAGCAGTCTGCCGCCGAGCAGCGCCGCGCAGAACAGGGCAAGGTCTGGCGCGGTGGAGAACAGGCCTGCATGGCCCGACACCCCGCCCATGGCGGCGGCGTTCTCGTCGTGCGCCTCCCCCGCCAGCAGCCGTCCGCGCCATGCGCAGCGCTCGGTGGCGGCGGCGCGCGCGGCCAGTGCGGGGGGCGGGTTAAAGGCGGTGTCGCGCATGCCCAGCGGCGCGAAGATTTCCCGCTCGCAGAAGGCATCGAAAGAAGCGCCCGCCGCCTGCGCGATGATCTTGCCAAGCAGCATGTAGCCGAAGTCGGAGTACACCCGCCACGCGGGCGCTCCGCTGCGTGGCAATGCGGCGATGGCCTTGAACATGGCGCCCGCACCTGTGGCTTCGCGGTAGAGATCGTCGTAGGCGGGGAAGCCCGCCGTGTGGGTAAGCAACTGGCGCAGGGTGATCCCCGAGAAGGCCGCCTCCGGCACGTACTTTGTCGCCGCATCGTCGAGGGAAAGCGCGCCCGCTCCCCAAAGCTTCAGCGCCGCCGTCGTGGCCGCCACCACTTTCGTCAACGAGGCGAGATCATAGGGCGTGTTCGTCTCGGCGGGCAGCGGCTCTGGCTCGCGCTGGCGCAAGCCCGTCGCGGCAAGATGCTCGATGCGATCACCCTGCCCCAAGCAGGCCACCGCCCCCGGCGCGTTGGCGCGCTCCACCGCTTGCTCAAGCGCAAGCCTTAGTTTTACATCATCCAGCACGATTCGATTCCCGGCTTCCCGCGCCTGCGCGGCCTCGCAATCCCCGCCAAAATACAACGAGCCGGAGATGATAAGCATCTCCGGCCCGGTACAGCCTGATAGGGGCTGCGCTTACTTCTTCGCGGGAGCCTTCTTGGCGGCCGGCTTCTTGGCCGCAGGCTTCGCAGCCGGCTTCTTCGCGGCAGGCTTCGCAGCCGCCTTCTTCGGGGCCGGCTTCGCGGCCGCCTTCTTCGGAGCGGGCTTCGCAGCCGGCTTCTTCGCGGCAGGCTTCGCAGCCGGCTTCTTGGCGGCGGGCTTCGCAGCCGCCTTCTTCGGGGCGGGCTTCGCAGCCGGCTTCTTGGCCGCGGGTTTCGCGGCCGGCTTCTTGGCGGCCGGCTTCTTCGCAGCCGGCTTCTTCGCAGCAGTGGCCATGTGACTTCTCCTTTATTGGTCACACTATCCCAGCGGTGAGGGTTCCCAATTGCGACAGCAACAGGCCGTTCGCGTCCCCACCGTAATGAGCATCCCCACGTGCGCCGCGCTTCTTCGCGTTCGTTGCGAAGGCAAGCATGGATAAGACTTCGCGGCGCTTCCTCTTTCGTCGCCGCATGCGCGGCGCTTTTCATTCAAATGTAACATCGTGCATTTAGCAAACAACGATGAAAATGTAAAGAACTTTTTTCATGTTCGACGATTTTTTTCGCGGTCTCACGCAGCGCGATCAGCATTCATCCATGGGGATGCGCTTCACGATAAACCGACTTCAGGCGTTCGATGCTGACGTGGGTATACACCTGTGTGCTTGCAAGGCTCTCGTGACCCATCATCTCCTGCACCACGCGCAGGTCCGCGCCGCCGTCAAGCATGTGCGTGGCGAAGGTGTGCCGCAGTGTGTGCGGCGACACGTCATTGCGGTGCGGCAGCGCGGCGCGCGCGTGCGCTTCCACCACGCGCTGCACGCTGCGCTCACTCAGCGGCCCCCCGCGCGCATTGACGAAAAGCCGGTTGTGCGCGGGCGCGCCAAGGTTACCGCGCACCGCGAGGTAGTCGCGCAGCGCCGCAGCCGCAGGGCCGCCGATATACGCGATCCGTTCCTTGCGGCGCTTGCCAAAGACGCGCATCGCCTGCTCCTCGAGGGCAATGTCGTCGAGCTTCAGGCCGGTGAGCTCCGCCGCGCGCACGCCGCTTGAGTAGAGCAGCTCCAGCAGCGCGCGGTCGCGCAGGCCCAGGGGGGGCGAGGGATCGGGCGCTTCAAGCAGGGCGGTCACTTCGGGAATGGTCAACACCTCCGGCAGGCCGCGCGCCATCTTCGGCGCTTTCACTTGCTCCACCGGGTTCTCTTCCAGTTTGCCCGTGCGCACGAAGTGGGCATAGGCCGTGCGCAGTGCGGCCAGCTTCCTCGCGCTTGTGCGGGCGGTGCCTCCCTTGGTCTGCACGTGGGCCAGAAAAGCGCGCACGGTGTTCTTGTCTGCGCCCCGCATCACGTCAAGGGTGGCGCGCGGGCGCGGTTCCCCGGGTTCGCGGTCGAAGGCCCGCGCGCCGTTCTGCACGAAGTCGCAGAATTGGTCGAGGTCCGAAAGATAGGCGCGCAGGGTATGCGGCGAAAGGTTGCGCTCCACCCGCAGGTGATTCATGAACATGAGCACATCAATCGCGGACATGGTGCTTAGCGCCCGCCACAAATGGGCGGGCTGAAGGGGGTGGTTGACCAACGCAGCGGCAATTTGGAATGATCGACGGCTTGCATCCGCCCGGACCATCCAGCGTATGCTGCCTGCCTGTTGCCGATCCTGAAGGGGCCCGATGTGAAATTAGTCATTGTTGAATCGCCCGCAAAAGCCAAGACCATAAGCCGCTTTCTCGGTAAAGACTACCGTGTTGAGGCGAGCTATGGCCACATTCGAGACCTTCCCTCGTCGGCCAGCGAGATTCCCGCCGCCGTGAAGGACAAGCCCTGGGCGCGGCTTGGCGTGGATGTGGAGAATGATTTTGCCCCGGTGTATGTGGTGCAGGCGGACAGCAAGAAACAGATCACCGAGCTCAAGAAGCACATGAAGGACGCCAGCGAAGTGGTGCTCGCCACCGACGAGGACCGCGAGGGGGAAGCCATCAGCTGGCATCTGATGGAGATACTCAAGCCGAAGGTGCCCGTCAAGCGCATCGTGTTCCACGAGATCACGAAGGAAGCGATTGAAGAAGCCATCGCCAATCCCCGGCAGGTGAATGATGAACTGGTGCGGGCCCAGGAAAGCCGCCGCATTCTTGACCGCCTCTTTGGCTACGAGCTCTCGCCGGTGCTCTGGAAAAAGGTAAAGCCCAAGCTCAGCGCGGGCCGGGTGCAAAGCGTCGCGGTGCGCCTGGTGGTGGAGCGGGAGGAGCAGCGCCGCGCCTTCGTGGTGGCGGATTACTGGGACATCGAGGCCGAGCTGGAAGCGGCGGGCAAGCCCTTCAAGGCCGTGCTGGCCGCCGTGGATGGCAAGCGCCTTGCCCAAGGCAAGGACTTCGACGCCAATACCGGGCAGGTTTCCACGAAGGACGTGGTGGTGCTGGATGAAGCCTCGGCGGCCGCATTGCTCGAAGGGATTCAGGGCAACCTGCCCTGGCGCGTTGCCTCGGTGGAGCAGAAGGAAACGCGGATGAAGCCTTATCCGCCCTTCATCACCTCCACCCTCCAGCAGGCGGCCAGCTCACTTTTGGGCTTTTCGCCCCGGCAGACCATGCAGATTGCGCAACGTCTTTACGAAGGCGTCGATCTGGGGGGCGGCGAACGCGAGGGCTTGATCACCTACATGCGTACCGACTCGGTGACGTTGAGCGAGAAGGCCCTCACCGAAGCGCGCGCCGTGATTACCAAGAACTTCGGAGAGCGCTATCACCAGTTGCGGAAGTACCAGACCAAGTCGAAATCCGCGCAGGAAGCGCACGAGGCCATACGCCCGACCCATCTGGCCCGCACGCCCGAGGAGGCCGCCCGTCACATCAGCGGCGATGAGCTCAAGCTTTACCGCCTTATCTGGAACCGGACGCTCGCTTCGCAGATGGCCGACGCGGAACTGCTCCGCACCACCATCGATATCGAGGCGAAATCCGGCTCCGCCGTCGCCACGTTCCGGGCCAACGGCTCGGTGGTCACGTTCCCCGGCTTCCTTAAGGTGGCCGATTCCGCGCAGGAAGACACCGAGCTTCCCCCGGTGAAGGAAGGCATGAGCGTCGGCAAGGGCGGTGACATTGCCATCAATGCAGTCGCTCCCGTGAAGCACAGCACCAAGCCCCCCGCGCGCTACACCGAGGCGACGCTGGTGAAGCGGCTTGAGGAAGAGGGGATTGGCCGCCCCAGCACCTACGCGCCCACCATTTCCACGATTCAGCAGCGCGGATACGTGGAGCGGGTAGGCAAGTATCTGGCGCCCACCTTCCTCGGCATCGCCGTCACACAACTCTTGCGAGGCCACTTCGCTGAGTACGTGGATCTCGGATTCACCGCCCGCATGGAAGAGGCACTCGACAACATCGCTGAAGGACGCCGGGACTGGATCGACTTCCTCAGGGCATTTTATTTCGGTGCGGAAGATGGTGAATTCGGGCACAGCCTTCAGGAGAAGATCAAGAAGGAACAGGATCAAATTCCCTTTCCCGCCATCTCGATTGGTAGGGATGCGCAGGGCGAGGAGTATGTTGTCCGCATCGGTCGCAATCAGCCCTTCATTCAACGCGGCGATGGCGGGTCAGAGAATACCGTGACGCTTCCCGAGGGCATCACCTTTGATGATCTCACCGTGGAGCACGCCCAGGAACTACTTGCCCAAAAGTCCAAGGGCAACGAGCCGCTGGGCGTGGACCCGGAATCAGGGAGCAATGTGTATGCCTTGATTGGCCCCTATGGTCCCTATGTGCAACTGGGCGAGGTGACCGACGGCGAGAAGAAGCCCAAGCGTTCGGGCTTGCCCAAGGGCACCGATCTGGGGCAGGTGACGCTTGAGATGGCCCTGGGCTACCTTGCTCTGCCGCGAACGCTGGGCCAGCATCCCGAATCCGGTAAAACCGTTCGAGCGGGCACCGGACCTTTCGGCCCCTACGTTGTGCACGATGGAGACTACCGCAGCCTCAAGGGCAGTGACGACGTGCTGACGGTGTCGCTGGACCGTGCCCTCGAACTCTTGCGCGAGCCCAAACGCGCCCGGGGCACAAAGACCGAGCGCGAGCCACTGCGGGTGCTGCGCGAGGCCGCCGAGGGCACACCCAAGATTGCGGCGTTTGACGGGCGCTATGGCGCTTACGTCAGTGATGGCACGCACAATGCGACCATTCCGAAGGACCGCGATGTCGCCAGCGTCAGCCTTGATGAGGCGCTCGCATGGCTTGCCGAAGCGGCAGAGCGGAAACCCGCCAAGAAAGCCGCGGCGAAGAAAAAAGCCGTGGCGAAGAAGCCCGCTGCAAAAAAACCCGCGGCGAGGAAACGCGGCGCGTAGCGCTCAGCGTAGTCCTCGCAAGAGCCTGCGGATCAACCCAGCTTTATCGTCGAGCGGCGTGGCGTCAACAAAACTTACGGGGACGCCGCACGCCGCGAAGCCCTCGTTAATCGCCGGCATCACGGTGGGAAGCCAGTAGTTCTCAAAGCTGAAGCGGACCGATTTGCCGGCGTTTTGTCCGTGTTCGCGCCACGACCCCAGTACCTCGTCGCACGATTGCAGGGGTCCGTACAGGCAGCACATGCGCGTCAGGTAGGCGTCCGGGCAGGTGATGAGTTGCTCCGGGATGGGGAAGACATGCTCCAGCACTTCGCGCCGCGCCATCAGCCCCGTGCTGGGAAGATACACGGCCACGAGATCGGCCCGGCGTCGAACGTCCACCGCGCCCACCGACATCCAGTCCCGGAGGATATCCCGGCTGATCAGGCGTGGCTTCTTCAACTGCCCGGCGGCATTGTCGAGCTGGTGCTGATACAGTCCCGCCTCGGGGTACTCCTGAGCCAAGTGCACCATCGCCTCCACTTTGCCAGGCCGCCAGGTGTCGTCGCTGTCCAACAGGCAAACCAGTTCGCCCCGGCACTTCGAGAAGCCGGCGTTCCATGCGCTGGCCTGCCCGCCGTTGGGCTGGAAGATCGTTTCCACGGGCACGGGAGAGCGGGCCACCCATTCCCGTATGACGGCCGGGGAATCATCGCTCGACCCATCGTCCACGACAATCAGTTCTAAAGGACCATAGCTCTGCGCGTACACGCTGGCTATCGCCTCGGGCAGGAAGCTCGCATAATTGTAGCTTGACAGCAACACCGACACGAGCGGGCGCTCGGGCAAGGGCGAAAAGCCGAACCGAAGCGATGCTGCGGAGTCGAGCATGGGAGGCGGATTCCGTCCCTATAGATTGAGCGACTTGAAGACCTGGATGTTGTAGTAATTCGGGTTCGAGAAGTCGCCGTAGGTTTCAATGTGCTGGTAGATGCTGTCGATCATGTCGGGCACGTCGTGCTTGGGCTTGAATCCAAGGTAGGTGCGCGCCTTGTCGCAAGTCACCTTGTAGTTGCGGAAGTCCTGCTTGTCGAGAATATTGACCTTGACCTTCTTGCCGGTCAGACGAATCACCTCATCGCGCACGAGGTCCGCCACCTGCCCCACGGTGTAATTGTCAAAGGCCACGTTGAAGGCGCCGCTGATGGAATAGTCCGCCTGAACCGCGCGCAGGAAGGCCGACGAGGTGTCGCGCACATCCAGCAGGGGTCGCCAGATGGCCGGGTTATTCACGGTGATCTGACCATCGATCATGGCCGCCTTGAACATCGTGTTCACAATCAGGTCGAAGCGCATGCGCGGGCTGTAGCCGTTGATGGTTCCCTGGCGCAAGGCGATGGTCGAGAAGTTCTCGTCCTGCAGCTGCAACACGCCGCGCTCGCCCTCAAGCTTGGAGATGCCATAGGGATAGCCGCAGGTGACGGGGGAGTTCTCATCGTAGAGTTCGTTCACCGTGTAGCCATACACGCTGCACGACGAGGCATACACGAAACGGCGCACGCCGTCCTGCTTGGCGCGCCAAGCCAGGTAAGAGGGAAGCGCCCCGTTCTGAATGAAGTTAAGCGCGGGGTTGAATTCCGCCATCGGGTCGTTCGAGAGACCGGCCAGGAAAATCACCTGGTCATACTCGGAGAGCGCCCCCTTGCCGAGCGAGAAGAGGTCCTGCTGCGTGACCTTGGTGCCCTCGGGCAGCTGGTTGCCAAACCACAGCGAATCGATCACGTCCACTTCGTAGCCGTGGTCCTGCAAGAGTGGCACCAGCACCGAACCGATATAACCCGCACCCCCCGCGACCAGAATTTTCACCGTGGCTCTCCCTCGTATGGCGCAATGCGCTAGCCGATTTCCCGCTCATAACGCGACGTATCCAGCGAGGTGTCCGCCGGAACTGCGAAACTCAAATCATGAATGCTCAAGCCGCCGATCTCCTTGCCGGGATCGAGGCTTTTTGCATAGTCATACACCGTGCGGCGCGGTCCGCCAACATGCAGCACGCCGGTTAGAGAAGACATCGCCGCGGCGACGATCTTCGGCGCCACCTGGGCCACGCTCAGGCGGCTGGTCCACTGATCGGTGAATGCCTTCGGATAGGGAAACACGTTCTCCCCGAAAGTCGTGCGAATGATCAGGGCCTGATCGTGCAGCATCGCCGAGCACTCCCCGCCCAGCTTGGACCACGCATACTTGTTCACCGGCAGCACGGGGTCGTCTTCCTTGTAGGGACCCGCGTCTCCCCGGTAAACATAGTCGGTGGAGATGTAGACGAGCCGCCAGCCGAACTCGATGCACAATCGCGTGAGGTTGGCCGTGCCGATGATGTTCGTCTCAATGGCGCGAACCGGATCCTCGTTGATACGCGGGGGAGACGTGAATGCCGCCGCGTGCAGCACGCCGCCCAGGGTCTTGCCCTGGGCCCAGGCCCGTATCGCGTCGAAGTCGCGGATGTCGAACTCGGCGCTCGTGGGGAAGTGCGCCCCCGGCATCAGGGTCTTCAACTCGCCCCCGAGCAACCCGCTGCCGCCGGTCACCAGCCAGTGCTCGGGCGCGATGGCCTCCGCCGTGGGCGGCACGCTGCTCACGCCACGAACTCGATGTTGGTTTCGGCATCCGCCAGCATGGGGGCGACGGCGTCTTTCTCCGTGATGACCGTGGGTGGAACCGGCCACACGATGCCCACGTCGGGATCGGCATAGTTCAAGGCGCGCTCGCACTCGGGATGATGCGTCCCGGTGCACTTGTAATAAACGAGCGTGTTGTCTTCCAGCGCCACGAAGCCATGGGCGAATCCCGCCGGGATCCACAGCCAGAGGTTGTCGTCGCCGCGCAACTCGCGTCCAATCCATTTGCCGAAAGTTGGTGAGCCGATGCGCAGGTCAACCGCCACATCAAAGACCGCGCCCTGAACGGCCCGCACCAGCTTGCCCATCGGGTGGGGATTGATCTGGTAATGCATGCCGCGAAGCGTGCCCTTGCACGACTTGCTCAGGTTGTCCTGCTGCCAGTCGAAGTTGAATCCCTTGGCCGTCCACGTCTCACGGTTGTAGGTCTCCGTGAAGTAGCCGCGCGCGTCCTCAAAAATCTTGGGACGCACTTCCAGCACCCCGGGCATTTCCGTCTCGGTGAACTCGACCGGTATTGGCATCCGGACAACCCTCCTGAAGGCGTTAGGACGAGCATAAGGGCAGCGTCCTTCCCTCGGAACTGCTGCCTGCCGTCATCAGGCCGCAGTGTAGCACCCCGGCCGAAAGGCTGTAAAACCTGCCTGCTTTGGCCCGATGCCCGGATTCAATGCCCCACGAATTGATTCATGGAAGTGTAGACCCGGAACATCCGGCCGACGACAATATCGAAAACTCGCCGGGGCAGCACCCCCCAGAACATGGGCAGCAAGTTGACGATCCACGGCATGCACACCACCAGACGGTCATTCTGCACCGCCGAGATGATGCGTGCGACCGCATCATCCGGCTTGAGTATCGGGGTCAGCAGCGGCGCTTTCACCCCGGCGAACATGCCTGTATCGATATAGCTCGGGCAGATGGTGGTCACCTTCACGCCCGTGCGCAGGTTTTCCATCTCGATGCGGAGCGACTCGGAGAAGGCCATGCAGCCCCATTTGCTGGGGGAATAGGCCGATTGAAGCGGCACAGGCATCAACCCCGCCGCGGAGGCAATGTTGATCACATGGCCGTTGCCCTTCTCCACCATCGCGTCGATGAAGCACCGCGTCACGTGCATCACGCCCAGCGTGTTGATGTGGATGGTGCGCTCAAGGTCCTCGTGGGAGTGCTCGAGAAAGCTGCCGCCCTTGACTATACCGGCGTTGTTGAAAAGGATATCAATGCCGCCCACGCTTTCCAGCGTCTGCGCCGCCGCCTCGCGGATACGCTCCACTTTCGACACATCCACCACCTGGGTTCCCACGCGAAAGCCTTTTTCCCGCAACTCGGCGGCGGTCTTGTCCAGCGCCGCGCCATTGATGTCCCACATCACCACCAAGTCGGCTCCCAGCTCCAGGGAGCGCAGGCTCAGAAGCCGTCCCAAGCCCATGGCCGCCCCGGTGACCAACACCTTCTTTCCCATAAAATCAGACATGGATACAAGCTCCTCGCCGCTGCGCGCACCCGTGTGACGCGTGAAGTCCCCGTGTATCCCCCCATGATAACCGAACGGGGCGCTCGGATGCGCGGAATCAGGGGTAAAGGCGGGTGATGCGCCAGGGCTGTTCCGCGCCCTCGCGAACATACTCCACGCGATCGTGCAACCGGTAGGGCTGGCTCAACCAGAACTCGATGCGCGTGGGCACGAGCCTGAATCCCGACCAGAACTCCGGTCGGGGCACCTGCGTTAATCCATACTTGGCCGCGTAGTGCGCTACGCGCTGCTCAAGCTCGAATCGCTTCTCCAGCGGCTGCGATTGCTTCGAGGCCCACGCGCCGATTTGGCTCTGCTTCGGGCGCGACGCGAAATAGGCGTCGGCCTCTTCGGGCGTGACGGGCGTCACCGCGCCGCGCACGCGCACCTGCCGCTCCAGGGGAGCCCAGTGAAAGCACAAGGCGGCATGCGGGTTCGCCGCAAGCTGGCCCGCCTTCACGCTCCCGAGGTTGGTGTAAAAGCAGAATCCGGTGTCGTCCGCGCTCTTGAGCAGCACCATGCGCACGTCCGGGGCGCCATCCGCATCGGTTGTGGCCAACGCCATGGCGGTTGCGTCGGGGATTCCATCGCAGCCGCAGGCATCGGTCAGCCACTGGGAAAATAGTTCGATCGGGTTGTCGAGATGGGGAATCGCCATGGTGTCCTCACGCCGGTCTTACAGGCCAACGGAACCCGCGATGCGCTTCATGTATTCCAGACTGCGGCTGGCAATGGCCTCGGGACCGGGGTCAAACTTGAACACCTCGACCGAAACGTAGCGTTCGAAGGCGATGTCCTTCAAGGCTTGGAAAATCGGGGTGAAGTCCACATCGCCAAAGCCGGGACCCTCGAGGTTCACATCGTTCGCATGGTAGTGGCGGAGGTACTTCGCGTATCGCTTCAACAGCGTCGGCCGGTCCTCCCGCTGAAAGGCCAGCGCCTTGGTGTCCAGAATCAACTGAAAATTTGGATGCCCCACCGCGTCAATCAGTTCCACCGTATCTTCCACCGTCTGGCAGAAGTTGGTCTCTAGGTGGGTCAGTTGTTCCATGCACAGGGTAACGCCGCAGTCCTCCAGCACGGGCAGCACTTCCTCGACGATGCCCCGCGCGTAACCAAAGGCCTGGTTGTAGGTGACGTCGCGACCCACGTTGCGCTGGTTGGGCGAACCCAGCACCATGATTGCGCCACCCATCTCCGCGCAGCATCGGGTCAATGCGCGCAGGTACTCCGCCGTGAACTTGCGCACGGCCTCGTCGGGCGAAGTGAGGTGCACGCCGCTCGGGCCCACGAAGAGCCAGTGCAGCCCTATCACCTCCAGGCCGGCCGATTCCGCGCGCCGCCGCACTTCGGCGCGTTGCGCGGGCGTGATGTCCGTCACGTAGTCGGCGATGGTAAAAGGCGCAATCTCGATGCCGTCATAGCCCGTGGCCTTGACGTAATCAATCGCCCGGCCCACGTCATTCCAGTCCTTGAATATCTCGGAGCAAATCCCAAACTTCACGCTTCCGCCTCGCCCGCTTCCTGTTCCGCCGCCGCAAGGTCGCGCGGCTCGAACACGCACACCTGATTGCCGCCGCTCCGCTTCGCCTTGTACATCATCGAGTCCGTGTACCGGATGAACGACCGGGCTGGAGTACCCTTCTGGTACTGCATAAGCCCAATGCTCAGGGTGAGCTTGTCGAAGCGGTGCGACGCGAATTCCCGTCGGATGCGCTCCGCGATCACCTTGGCTTCGGATGCCTCCGCTTCCGGGAGAATCACGGTGTACTCGTCGCCGCCATAGCGGAAGCCCAAGTCCACGTATTCACGGGTGCACTGCTTTATCACCTGCCCCGCCGTGCGCAGCACGCGGTCGCCGTCAAGGTGACCATGCTTGTCGTTGTAGCCCTTGAAGTCGTCAATGTCGAAAAGCAGCAGCGAAAGCGGATGTCCCTGGCGGGTGGCACGCTCGATTTCCGCGTCCAGCCGATCGAAGAAGTATCCGTGATTGTAGAGCCCGGTGAGCGCATCCTTGACCGTAGCTTCCTTCAGTTCCGCCTCCAAACGCTTCTGCTGCGTAATGTCTTTACAAATGGCAAAGACCGTGAACTCCTCCTCGCCCGCGCCCCGGGCGATCGACAGCGACACATTCACCGGGACCGGATCGCCGGAGGCGTGCCGCAGTTCCGTCTCGTAATTCTGAAGCGGCGTATCCACCCCCAGCATCGTCTGGATATACGCCACCTCGTCACGTCCGCCCACGACCAGCGTCGCGACGGGCTTTCCCACGATGTCGGCAAGCTCAAGACCCAGCATGGCCGCCGTGCCGGGGTTGGCAAAGGTCACCATGGTGTCCGTGTCGATGGTCAGGATTGCGTCGACGGTGCTCGCCAGCAGGTTCTCGAGGTGGGTCTTGGTCTTGCGTAGTTCCTCGTTCGCGGCCTGCAGTTCGGCGGTGGCCTCACGCACGCGCTGCTCCAACTCAGCTTGATGCTGATCGATCTCCAGGATCAGACGGCGCCGCTCAAGCACCCGGTTGACGGAGATGGTGATTTCCACCAGGTTGAAGGGTTTCAGGAGGTAGTCGTCCGCGCCCGCGCGAAGCGCCTCGATCGCGCTGGTCACATCCATCATCGCGGTCACCACGATGACCGCCATGCGCGGGTCATGCTCCTTCGCGCGCTGAACCACCTCGATGCCATGAATGGACGGCATCTTCAGGTCAGTCACCAGCAGGTCGAAAGTGTCCGACTTCAAGGCCTCAAGCGCGTCGGCGGGGTATTGGAAGAGCACCGGCGTGTGGCCGGCCTCGGACAGATGGTGCCCAAGAATCTCGAGGATGCTCTCCTCGTCATCGACTACCAGCACGCGCGCGCCCATGGTCAAGCTATCCTTGCCAGGTTAATGGGCAGGGTGAGACGGCAAGGCAATGCCTTGGCCAAAAAACCGTGCGTCAAGTTGGACAGGGCCTAGAGCCACTTGATGGCCGCAATCGATGCGACCGTGGTGCCGATGGCCAGCCCAATCTCCATCGTGCCGGGAAGCTTCTTCTCGTCGATCTCCTTCGAGCCCAACGATCCAGACACCCCCTTGCGGCTGGCAATTTCCTTTTCCTTGGCGGACTGGGCCTGGGCTGCATCGCACATGAACAAAGCGGCGAAGCCCAGCGCGCATGCGGCCACGGTTCCCGTCAAAAGGCGTTTCTTCTGCATCGGTACAGCCTCCAGTGCTTATTCATTGTAGGCCAGAACCGCCGATAGTGCAAACGGCTGCCGGGGTTTGCCGCCACGGATGCGTCCCGTTATACTCGCGTTCGCGCTGGATGCGCGGGGAGTTCCTGCCACATGACCTTGCGGCCGCTCAGTTTAGGTTTTCTTGCAAGTTGTTTGATTGCATCGGCTTCAGCCTGGGCTGCGCCCGGCGATGTCTTCTACGTGTCCGCCGCGAACGACACGGGCAACGAGGATGGCCTCTCCTGGGACACCGCCTTCACCCGCATCGAGCAGGGCATCGAGCGCGCCCGCGCCAGCTTTGGCGGGGAGGTGTGGGTGGCTCGCGGTTTTTATGGCGGACCGCGCCCGGCCAATGGCAGCCTGCAGCTCCGCAGCGGGGTGGACGTCTACGGTGGCTTCGCCGGCACCGAAACCACACGCACGCGCCGGAACCCCGCATCCAATCCGACCATTATTGACGGAAGCGCCGCAGCCGATGGCAATAGCGCCCCTGCTGTCGTCATCGGTGCGAACGACACGGTTCTCGACGGTTTCACCATCCAGGGCGGCCGGGGTTCCGCCGGGGCAGGCATGCTCAATGTCGGCACTTCGCCCGTGGTGCGCAATTGCATTTTTCGAGACAACCGCGCCACCCAGTTCGGCGGGGCTGTGCTGAACCTCGAGGGCTCTCGCGCGGAATTCGCCAATTGCGTTTTCCGGGAGAATAAGGCCACGGCCAGCGGCGGAGCAGTGGCCAACACGGAATCCCCCGCCATCTTCCGGAATTGTCTTTTCGTGTCGAATCGCGCCGACGTGGCCGGCGGCGCCTTGTTCAACACGCCGGGCTCGGACATCCTCGTGAATGCTTCCCGCTTCGAGGCCAACACCTCGGGCGCCGGCGGCGGCGCTATCTTCAACGAGGGCGCCTCCCCGTACATCGAGAATTCGATCTTCATCGCCAACCGCGCCACCGGGTTTGGCGGGGCGGTCTTCAATAACCAAGCCGCCGATGTCGCGGTGCCGTCCGACACCCTTATGGTAAATTGCGTGCTGGCGAGAAACGTGTCGGAGCAGGGCGGCGGAGCCTTTGCGACCCTGCTGTCCTCGCTGACCTTGATCAATTCGACCATCGTGGGGAATACCGCGCCGGAGAATCTGGGCGGCGCCTTCTTCAACAACGCCGCCAATCTCGAAGTGCTCAACGCAATCATCTGGTACAACTCGCCCGAGTGGATTGTGAACACGGCGGCCAGCTTTACCCAGATTCGCTGGAGCAATGTGGGCGGCGGTGACCCCGGACCCAACAATATCGCCATCGAGCCGCGCTTTGTGGACCGCGCTGCGGACGATTACCGGCTGCTGCCAGACTCTCCCAGCATCGACACTGGCACGCCCAACGGCGCTCCCGAGAAGGACCTGTCGGGAACTTCCCGCCCGCAATTGGATGGGGTCGACCAGGGGGCGTACGAATCGCGCGTGAAGCTGCCTGCGGAAGCCATGGATTGCCACGGGCGAGGGGGAGAATCCCCAAGGGCGGCCATGCCCGACCCGGCGACCTGGCTGCTGCTGGCGACTTTGGTTCTGGCTCGATTCCGCCGCCAGCGCCCGATTTCGGCCTAAGCCCCGAGTTGCCTGTGGATGCGCCGCCGCAGTGCGGCGTCGCCTTCGATCAGTTCACTTAGTCCCTGAATGCGGCGCGCCAGCTCGTCATCCACGTGATGCTCAAGGCGGCAGGCTTCCCGGTCGGCAGTGTCGTTGTCGAAGCCAAGCACCTGCCCGAGGAAGCGCTGGAGGATATGGTGCCGGCGCGCAAGCTGGTCCGCCAGGCCGCGGCCGTCTTCCGTCAGGTCCACGTACCCGTACGTGCGGTGTGTAACGAGCTCCTTCTCGGCCAGCTCCTTCACCGCGCGCGAAGCAGCGGCCCGGGTCACATTAGCGAGCTCGGCAATGTCGCTTACCGTGCAGACCTTGTCCTTCGTCAACAGGTAGGCAATCGTCTCGACGTACTGCTCGAGGTTCGGCGAAGGTCCGCCCGACTCCCGGCGTTGAGCCGGGGTAATGACCGATGGTTTCTGGCTCTTTGGCATGTCCGCTCCTGCCTGCCGCCAGTCTACCGCCCACGTGCCGCCGCCGCAAATTCGCCGGTGCGCATGGCGCGTGGGAGGAACGGACGCGGCCCGCTGGCATGGGGCCGTCCGGGCGACTATAATGCGACCGCGGTTTGGGAATAACAGAGCTTGAAACTTGTTTTCCCTGTACAAAACAAGGAGATGAATCATGGGCGCAGCAACGGCCTATACCGAGGCAAACTTCAAGAACAGCGTGGCAAGTGGCGTGACGCTGGTGGATTTTTGGGCGGAGTGGTGCGGACCCTGCAAGATGATCGCGCCCGCCATTGACGAACTGGCCAAGGAATACGAAGGCCGTGCCAATGTCGGCAAGGTGGACGTGGACGAGGCTGGCGGCCTGGCGCAGGATTACGGCGTATCGAGTATTCCTACGCTCATCGTGCTCAAGGATGGCGCCGAAGTGAAGCGCTTCGTTGGCGTGACGCCGATCGCCGAATTGCGCACGGCCATTGAAGCAGCGCTTAGCTAGAGATGTCGAGAAACTTCAGAGAAGCGGCCGGTGGATAACACACCGGCCGTTTCTTTTTTTTCATCCTCGGTGGGACAGAAAAGTCACCGAATCCGGTAAACGGTAGCCGTGCGATCGGGGGCGTCTTGCCGCACGATGAGGCGCTGGCTGTCAGCGTCATACCGCACGGTGTCCAGCGTGACGGGCTTGCCGTCCCGCTCTACCGTCGCGGGCGCGGCGTCCATGCGCACCCGCAGTATGTGCGGCAAGGCTTCGCCGGTGAGACGGATGACCGTCTCATCCTGCGAGCGTTCCACCGAGACCGTGACTTTTCCCCTGCCGCTTGTGAGGTGGTAGGTGGCTTCGGACTTCTCCTCGCCGGGGAAGATATTGAAAGTGATGTGATTGCTCCAGTCGCGCTCGCCGATCCCCGTGTAGGACCGCTCGATCTTCATCGGGATAATGCTGCCCTCCCGCACGTAGACCGGGAACTCGTCGATGGGATAGTCCCTTGTCAACGTGGCGTTTCCTTCGAGCAGCTCCCGGTCATCGTGCCAGTAGCGCCAACGACCGGGAGGCAGGGTCAGGCTGCGCGTGGGAAGGTCTTCGTGAATTGGCGCCACGAAGAAGGCAGGCCCGAACTCATACTGGTAGTCGTTGCCCGTCGGGCGCATCAATGCCGGGCCGCTGTGATGCTGCTCGACAATCGCCGAATAGATGTAAGGCACCAGCTCGCTATGCAGCCAGGCGGCCTTGCGCACCTCTTCCAGCACCGGCTCGGGATGCAGCCACAGTCGGCGCTCTCCGTGGCCTCCATTCAGGAACAGCCCGCAGAAGGTGGAGAACTGCGCCCAGCGGATGTAGACGTTCGGCGGAAAGTCGCGTCCGGAATATCCCCCCACGTCGGAGCCAATCACCCCATAGCCCAGCCGGGCCGCTTCGAGGATGTCGCGCAGGGCCTCTTCAATCCCCTCTTCCTCTTCCTTCCACGCGTGGTCATTGTCGCCCACCCAGGTGACGGGCGCCGACTGCAAGGGCGCGAAGCCGTCGGGGTGGGGTGTTGGCAGAGGAAGGCCCGCCATGAATTCCGGAAGCTCCCGCAGCAAGCCCTGGCGGGCTTCCTCAATCGGGCCATTGTCCACCGAACGGGCCAGCGTGATGAACTCCGGGTTCTGCGTCAGGCCGTGGGCGTACTCGTGGTTGTAGTAGTCATCGGTGTAGTCCCGTAGCGTGATGGTGCCCTCGTGGGATTCCAGCCACGGCGTGGGGATGGGACCCCAGTCGTTCAGCGCATACACTTCCGCGCCGTCCAGCTTCCAGCCGTCGATGCCCCAATCGAAGAGGGGTTGCTGCAATCCCCGCCACCATTTCATGGCCTCCGGGTTTCGATAGTCCACGAAACCCCCGGCTCCCTTCCACCATCGCGTGTCTTTGCCGTTGTTCAGCAGGTAGCCGTTCCGCTTCGCCTCCTCGAACCAATCCCGCGAGTCCGTCAGCGCGGTGTCCTTGTTCGTGTGGTTCACGTTACTGGTCGTCCACAAGACCACACGATAGCCTTCGTTCTGCAGGCGCGTGAAGAACTCGGCGGGATTCGGATAGCGTGCCTCGTCCACGGTGAAATCGTTGTATCGCAGTGTCCACGGGCTGTCGATCAGGATGGTGCGCGCGGGGATGTCATGCTCGCGGTAACCATCCAACAGTTCCCGGACGAACTCCCCCGTGTTCACATCGTCTTCCCAAAGCCAAGGCTCCAGCGCCCAAGCTGGGGTTATCGGTATGGGGCCCGTGGTGCGCGCCTCGCGCGACAGCCAGCCCTGAATGGGGATGCCGATGTAAAACGTATAGAAAAGCGCGAGGCACAGCGCAAAGAAAAGCACAATCAGCGCGAGGCGCCGGAGGCATCCAGACATGGCACGTATCCTGGGGGCAACGGTGGGTGAACGTTTACAGCCCGCCACTATAGCCCGGGGCCGCGCGATGCGTCATCGCGCGGCCCCGTGTAGTTTATGGATGCACTATGGCTTGGGTTGTGGTGAAGAAGGCACCAAGGGAGAGCTGGTGTTGTCGTGCTCGATCTTAAGGCCGGCTTCCATGGCAGCTTCGGTCACGCCATTCACGGCGCCTTTGGGCGCCCGCGGGTGCGGGCGAATCACGACCACCTTGTCCGACGTGGGTCCCAGCGCCATGAAAAGGTCGCGGAGCTGCTCCAGCGTGAAAGGCTCGCCTTCGGAGTGAAGATCGCCACTCTGCCCGATGGAGACGAGAATCTCGTTCTCGTACTTCGAGAGGCGGTCGCTCATGCGGCCCCAGGTATTCTTCTCGTCATGCCGCAGTTGCTCGTAAATGCTCTGCTCGGTCTTCACCAGCATGTCCGCCTCCGGGTGGGTCTTGTCTCCCACAATGGTGGCGGTCAGGAATATCATCAAGTCGCTCTGGCGGCTTTCGCGCTCGGGCGAACGGAAGACCCGGCCGAGCAGGGGAAGGTCGCCCAGAACGGGCACCTTGTTTACGGTGTCGGATGCCCGGTCGCGGCGAAGGCCGCCCAGCACCACGGTGTCGCCGCTGTGCACGCGCAGCTGCGTCTCCGCGCCCCGCGTGGTCTTCTCGGGCACCGTGCTCTGCAGGTTGTTCGACACGATGATCTTCTCGGTGAAGGTCGAATCCTCCGCGCTCACATCCAGCACAACGTTGCGGTCTTCCGACACGCGCGGCAGCACGGAGAGGATGGTGCCCACGTCAATAAACTCGACGCGGTTGCTCGTGCTGAAATTGTTGTTGACGCTGGACACGCCGCCGAAGTTCGTGCTGCCCGACACGAAGGGCACCTGCGTAGCGTTTTGGAAGAGGGCTTCCTCGCCGTCCTGCACCACCACGCGCGGCGAATTCAGGATGCGCACCTTGCCGGTCTGGTCCAGGTAGTTCAGCGTTGCGGCCACGTTGGTGCCCACGATGCGGTCAATCACCGGCTCGCCGTCGAGGTTCGTCACCACCGGGCGCTCAATCTGACCCTCGTCGTTCAGTTGCAGGCCGCCATAGAGCGGCACGCTCCAAGGCAGCTGTCCGATCGTCAGCGGGTTCTCGTCGCGGTCCGCAATGCCATCGGAGCCATCGCCCTGGTTGAAGGCGATCGGCGAGTTGCCGAAGCTGTCAAAGTAAGACCAATTGATGTTCAGCTCCCGCTGCACATCGGTGCTGACTTCCACGATGAACGCCTCGATGAGTACCTGTTGGCGGCGGATATCCCACACCTGGATCATTTCGTCGATCTTGGCGATGCGCTCCGGCAAGCCAGACACCGTGACCTGGTGATTCTCGTAATTTACGATCACCTCGCCCATCTCGGAAGGGATATACAGCTCGATTTGATCCGCGATGAAGTCGGGGTCCGCGTAGAGGATCGTCCACGTCTTCACCTCTAGCGGGCGGTCCAGCGTCTTGATGAGCTCTGCCATACGCTCGTGGCGCGTGGGCAGGTCCGTCACAATGAGCGTGTTGAACCGGGGGTCTACCTGAACCATGCCGCGTTCGGACTGGATGGCCTCGACGGCCTCAAGCAAGTCCTCGGCGTTGACTTCCAAAATCTGATAGGTGCGGGTTTCCACCGGTACGTCCAGCCGCTCCAGCGCCTCCTCCACCTGGTCAAGCACCACGCCTCCGTCCCAAACCACCAGTTGCCCGGTGCGGGCGTCCGAGAGCAACGAGCCGTTCGGGGAGAGCAGTCCGCTCACGACGGCCTCGACATCGGGCAGGTCGGCGTGTTGCACCAGGAATTCCCGCTTCTGCAGCGGCACGTCCGCTTGCTCCACCGCCTTCGCCATCTGCTCGAGGTTGTCCTGCGTGTCCCAGACGTAGATGCGGTTGGTGCGCTGGTCCGTGATGACCCGTCCCGTGGCGGACAGGAGGGAGGTCAGCAAGGCTTCGATATAGGTCACATCGGCATGCTCGACCTTGAACTCGCGCGCCTGCGCATCGCCGTAGTTTTTCTGCTGCCACTCCTCCTTGGTGCGCACGCTGAGGAAGCGGGTCTCCTCGTCCCAATCGTAGACGAGATCATGGAACTTCAAGATGTCGAGGGATTCTTTCGGGGATTTGTTCGCGATGATGAACTCAAGGCTAATCTGGCGGGCCGCCTCGGTGGCGAGCACGTTCCACTCCGTCGCCAGGTGAATCGCCTGCAGGAACTCGCCAAGCGCCATCGGTCCTTCGAGGTAGGTGATGACTTCACCCTCGTCCGGAGGATCGCCATAGGTGACCGGCTTGAACTTGACCGGCTCGAAGGTGCCTTCGCCGACGGCATTCACCATCGCGGCGCCGCCCTTGCTGAAAGTGGCCCCGCCACCGCCGGAGGTCGGCGCGCTGGTCGCCGGCGTCGTGGGCGCTCCGGGGCGTTGCGTTGTGTTCTTGGTCGCGGCGGCGTCGCCCGTCGCGCTTGAGGCGGGTGTCTTGCCCTCGCTGTCGCGGGACTCCCGCGACTCTCTCGTCTCGCGTGATTCGCGCGGCTGGCGTTCGCGGGCGTTGTCCTCGCCGCGTTTCGTCTCCGGCTTCTCCTCCTGAGCCACGGCCGAGCCGCTCCCACCAAAGGGGTCCATTGGAGCCTGGGTGTTGCTTCCGCCGCTTCGCGCGCGCGTGGTCGGTTCTTGGCGGGCGGTGGGGGGATTGTTCGTGCCCCCCGTGCCGGGCTGCTGCGTGGTGGGGCGCTCCCTGGGCGAGGTGGGTGTCTGCCCCTGCGCATGGCTCGTCACCGTGCAGATGCCCAAGGATACCGCCAGTAGCACCAAGGGGAAGCGCAAACCACGATGGGCAATGCGCGCGCCGCAAGCAGCCGCTTTCATACGTGACCCCGTCCCTTCCGCATTGACGATCGAGAGCCTCCGAACTCCCACAGGTTGTGTTGAATATAGCCGAATCCGCAGTTGCGATACAAAATTTTGTGGGTGGTGTTATTCAGGAGGTGTGTCCAGCGCTCTCATTCGGCAGGCTTTCGTCCAGCATCCGCGCAATCGTATCCAGCGCGCGCGCCATGCCCTCGGCCCGGTCGGCACAAGCTTCGTAGATGGCGAGGGTTACGGCCGCCAGATGCATGGCATCGGCCCCTTCCAGATTATCCCTTTCAAAACGCGCCATCATGGCAAGAGGACGACAGGCCGGATGCAGTTCGCTGTGCAGGCGCGCCTGTTCGTCCAGGGCCATCAGGTGCTGCACCTGCTGCCGGGCCTGTTGAAATTTCGATGCGCGCAGGCTGTCCGTCAATGCCTGGCTACCTTCCACACCCAGTTTTGCGATTCGGGTAAGCTCGCCGAAATCCAACGCCAGGGCACGGCATTGTTGCGACATCATGTGTTTGTCCGGAATAAGGAATGCGGCCAACATCGTCCGCAGGGAACTCAGGTTGGCGCCGGGCTCCGGCAGCGCTCCGAGGTGTTCCAGCCACATGGCCCGGTAGGCCATGCGCACCAAGTCGCGTTCCTCCAGCGGGCGCCTGATGGCCGGATAGAATTCGAGGCAGCCATCCGGGGCGAAGCGCGTGGTGTAGACGTCCACCTGCTTCAACACAGGAGAATCCGCCAGGGATTGGACGGTCCTCTCCAGCACATGGTCCATGACCAAGCGCACTTGCTCGGCGGTGATGGATGCCTGTTCTTCCAACTGCGCATGCAATTGGTCCGAGCGGCCCAGCCGCTCCTTGCGGCGCTCTATGGCCGCGTGCCCTTCCCCAAAGGGGCCGGTCTCCCGGTAGTGCACATGCCCAACCGAGACAAGCACGATCGGGCATTTCACCGCCGCAGCAATGTGCATGGTGCCAGTGTCGTTGGTGATCAGCACGCTGGCGCGCTCAAGCAGCGCGGCAAGCTGGGGCACGCTCGTCTTGCCATAAAGATGGATGGCGACGCCCGGCGCATGCCGCTCGAAGGCCTCGCCCAGCGGCGCTTCTTCGTTGACGCCCACCAGCAGGATGCGCGCGCGGCGATCGTCGCGCAGCATGCGGCCCAGCTCGGCAAAGCGCTCCTGCGACCACCGCTTGTTCAGTTCGCTCGCGCCGAGCTGCATGCACGCCACGAAGTCTCTAGGCTGGATGTCGTGTTCCTTCCAGAACGACTCCGAGAAAGCGCGGTCCTCCTCGCGCAGTTCAAAGATCAGTTCCCTGCAGGGCTGCGCTCCCTCAGCAAAGTGGCGGGTGATGTCGCAGAGGTTCAGGTCGTTGTAGTCCCGGTTCATCACCGAGGTGAAAAAGTAATTGACCCAGCGCCCGCGCAGCACGAACTCGCCCTGTTCCCCGATGTCCGCACCGATGACGCGCGGAATACCCGCCATGCGCAACAGCATCGCGGAGGCCACGCTGTGGGTGGTGTTGTAGGCCAAATCAAAGCGCCGTGCACGGAGGTCCGTCACGATGGCGTCGGCATGCCGGTAAGCCCGTAGAAGCCGGCGGCTGTCGCGCGCGCGCATGTCGAGGAACATGGCATCCTCGTTGTAGACGATTACGTCGTCGACGTCGGGGTGACGCTCCGCGATGATCTTTCCCATTCCCCGCACCATCGCCGTGATGCGGGCTCCCGGATACTGGTTGCGAATCATCCGTATCAAGGGCGAGGTTTGCAGCATGTCGCCCATGCGTGTGGTCTGAACGACGAGGATGTTCATGGCTTAGCGCTGCTCCTTGAACAGCGTTTCAGCGAAGCCGCGCACTTCGCGCATATAGCAGAAGAGGTTCTCTGGATAACTACGCCGGGCGAACTCGCCGCCGATCAGGGCGCTGATGGCGTCCTGCGTGAAAGGGGTTTCCGGGGAGATTGTCAGCAGCCAGTCGCGCAGTGGATCGCCGTCTTCCAGTTCCGCCGCCATGGCGGCCGAGCTCAACTGTTCGCGCACGCCCTTGCGCTGAATCGTCCCGGCATGGCGGTCCAGGAGGAACTCCAGCATCTCCGCCGCGCGGTGCGCGTAGGTGTGCTCGGCAAGCGCTCGCTTCCGCGAGCGAGCGGCTGCCGCCTGCCGCTCTTCCGGATGCGCGAGGTACCACGCGATTTTCTCCCGAAGTTCGGCAAGATCACGATAGGTGGGCACCTCGTCTTCTGAGAAGTGCGAATCAAGTCCCCGGCAGGGGTCGCAAAGCTGAAACCCGCCCGCCGCGGCTATCTCGAAGATGCGCGGGTTGAGCGCGTCCGCGTTCGGGTCCACTCCATCGTGCGTGGCGCTCGAATGCAGATTCAGGTTAATCCGGCTGCCTGCCACGATCTTCATGAAGGTCTCGAAGTCGAAGCGCCTTTCGCCGCCCTGCACCAGCGGAGCGAGCTCCCGCTCGGGCCAGTCCACGCCCCACAGCTTAAAGTTGAGATCGGTGAGTCCCTTAAAAAGCTGAAGACGGTTGTAGTAGCCCGCCCCCGCGAAGGAGACATCGCATCCGAACTCCGCCTGCTCTTCCTCGCTCAACGCGACCGGGCGGTGCAGCTCGGGATCGCAACCGGTTTGCACAAACGCATGGTGCCTGCATCCCGCCGCATCGAGGCGCGCCTCGAACTCTCCCGGCTGGATATGAAAGAAGGCGTCGTATCGAGGCGCCACTTCCTGCCAATAGGGCAGGTGCCGCCAGTTCTCCACGTACCAAAACACGGATACGATCCCGAGCTTGGCAAGTCTCGCAGGGAAGGCGTCTCCCACGGGAGCCTGCGCCAGCACGATGCATATCTCGGGGTCGAATTCCGCAACGCGGGCGTAGGTCCACTCCGACAGGAAGTGGGCCAGCATGCCGCCCAACTGCGCAGCGGCTTGTCGCGATTCCCCTGCGGTGGCCGCCTGGTAGAGCGGCCAAGCCATGGCATTGTCGATCAGCACGGCATTGTGCCCGAGTGACGCAAAGGCGCGTTGCAGGTATCCCGCAATCGGCTGCGACCCGCCATACATGGGGCCCACCACGGCTATGTTGAAGCGTTTGCCCCGCAGGGCGGCGGCCGCCAGCTGGTTGTTCAGGGCGTCCACCGCCTGCGAATGAAGACGGGCGGTGGCCGGATGCAACAAGACCTGCGGCGAACCTTGGGCAAGGGAGGCAAAGCCGGCATCACCACGAAGGCCATCCACGGGACCAACCCAAAGTGGATAGCCATCACGGGCCACGCCTTCGCGCAGCGCCATCACGGCCACGTCGGGGTCCGGCTCGACCACCGCGATTTCGAAGCCACGCTTCAATAACTCCGCCACATGGTATCCCAGCCCCAAGCCCAGCACGACGACCGGCCGGCCGGGGTCCAGCGAGGCGGACTCAACGAGACGCTGGGCCTCCTGCTCCGGGTCGTACTTGCTGTGCAGCAGCGCGCCATCCACGCTCAGTGTGGAGAGGCCCCGGCGGCCTTCCATCAGCCGCACCGAATCGCGCGGCACGCGAGCCGCCAGGGTCGCTGCCCACTCGGGCGCGGGCTTCATGGCGCGTCCGTCCCGTGGCGGTCCAGGCTTTCCCGCAGGGCCGTTGCTTCCGCATGACCGGGATGAAATATCAGGATGGTGTCGAGCCGCTCGCGCGCCTCGGCGCCGCGCTCCAGCGCTATCAGGGTGGAGGCCAACACGCAACCCAGCGCGGGATTCGCGGGGTAGAAGTCCACATAGCGTTCCACCACGGGCAAGGCTTCTTCCAATAGGCCCGCGCCATCGGCCGCCGCCACCAGCGCCGCAATCAGGCCCTCGTGATCAAAGCTCGATTCCGCGGCCTCTTTCAGAAGGGCATAGGCCAGTTCATGGTCGCCCGCTTGCAGGCACACCAGACCCAGCGCGCCACGCGCGCGATTGTGTCCGGGCAGATGCGGAATCGCCCGCTCGAGGTAGTGCCGAGCAGTCGCCGGGTCGTTCATGGCAAGCCGCAGGATTCCATACTCGGCGGCGGCTTCGTGATCGTGGTCGAGGTCGAAGACGCTTCGATAGCGTTCCTCGGCCGCGTCGAGCCGGCCCAGTTTCGCGAGCGCGCGTGCCATGATGAATTGGCGGTCGCGGTCGGGTGCGCCGAATGCGTCTTCGGCCAACACATAGGCGGACTCGAACTGCCCCTGCTCCATCGCAGCGCGAGCGGTTGCGAGCCGATCACGCCCTGGATGACCCGCCACCACGCAATGCTGATAAGTTCGCAGTTCCTCGTATTCCTCCGGCGTCACGTCGCGCAGCGTCAACTTACCCATGCGGGCCTCGCCCTGGGTTCCCAGCGGGAAACGATCCGCGTCGAGCAGGCTTAGCGGTTGATAGTGCAAGACCTCCATTCCCGCTTCCCGGACAAAGGCGGGAATGTTGCGGCGCGTGAACCAGCGCAGGTGGGTCGAGTCCATGATGCCTTCGGGCATATAGCTCCAATAGCCATGGCTGAGCATGTCGATCACGTCGCGATAGCGCGCGTTCGGCAGACTCATCACGATCACGCCATCCTCATGAAGCAGCGCGGCCAGCTTGCGCAGCGCCTGCTCCGGCTCCTTCAAATGTTCCAGCACGTCCGCGCAGATGATGCAGTC
The DNA here is from genome assembly GCA_046047315.1 of Candidatus Hydrogenedentota bacterium. Classification (GTDB taxonomy): domain Bacteria; phylum Hydrogenedentota; class Hydrogenedentia; order Hydrogenedentales; family JAEUWI01; genus WGMK01. The sequence goes on from JBJOID010000236.1 coordinate 36,548, forward strand.
GAACGAAGCCGGGGGGAAATCCAGGTCGGTCTCTTCGATGTTCGCCAGCACGGCGGCGTCCAGCACTTGCCGCGCCACCTGGTAGGCCTCTTCCACGATCTCCACGCCCGCCGCAAACTCCAGTCCCCGCTCGCGCTTGAGGGTGCTCGCCACCTGCCCCGCGCCGCAGCCAATGTCCAGCAGGCGACGTGTCCGGCGCGGCACAAACGGGAAAAGCTCCCGGCGGACGTGCCGGTAGTAGGTGTCGTGTTTGACCTCGTGCTCGACGACAGGCTTGCTCACGATGTTCGCTTTCTCCCGCACGCGTTCCACGAGCGTGCTCATCCGGTGGGCGTAAGTATGCCGATCCAGGACCTCGCGCTGCCCAGCCGCGGCGATGCGCTCGCGTGCTTCCTCGTCGTCCAAAAAGCGGCGCACCAAGCCCGGCAATTCCTCGGGATCCCGGTAAACCACCAGATGTTCGCCGTCAACGAACAAGTCCTCCAGCCCCTCCGCGTCATCCGTGATCAGCAGGGCTCCCGAGGCCATCGCCTCGAAGATCCGCATGTTCACATCGCGGTTGTAGGCCGCATTGACCACGATCTTCGCCTGTGCGTAGATTTCCGCCATCTCCCCAGGCCAGGCGCGCCCGATAAAGCTGTTGGGAAACGCTGCCGCGATACGCCTCAAGATTGCGCCCCGGCGGTCGCCTTCCTCGGCGCTGAAGCTTCCCACGTAGGCCACGTCGTAATGGCGGCCCGGCGCGGGCACGGCATGCAGACCCGGCGAGCAGGCGAGCGGCAGCCATTCGATGTTCGCAATGCCCGCCGCGCGGAACGATTCCACCTGCCCCTTCTGCGCGAGGAACACCCAATCGAAATGGCGCGCCATCGCCAGCCGAAGCTCCGGGGAGATGTGGGTGTCAATCAGCCACGCCGCGCGGGGCACTTCCAGGCAGTCGATGTCGGGCTCGATGCGCTCCGGGCCGGAGTCGATGTAGAGATAGAAATCTGGCGTGAAGTCCCGGGGCAGCCCGGCCCTCATCTGCGCGTAGGGCGCGGCATGGGGGAGGTCCACATCGAGCGCGGGATAGGCAGGCGGCGTGGCCGTGAATCCCCAGAGGCGCAACACCTCCTCCGGCACGCGAAAGCCCGCCGTGACAACGCGGTGCCGCTCCCGCAGGGCTTCTTCCACATAGCGCCCGGTTGTCAACGGACTGCTCAGGTAATGCAACAGGATGCGCGCGGGTTCTTCCCTCGAGCTGGGCTGCAGCTGCCCACCAGCGAAGTTGGCGTGCTGCTCCACCGTGGCGGTGATTGCCTCCCTCCAGCGTTCGGCGAAGCGGCGCATGGGGAAGCAATCGCCCACCGTCTCGCGCGCCTTCACGCCGAGGCGGCGCGCCAGTTCGGCGTCCTCCAGCAGGCTCGACAAGCGCTCCCGCAGCGTGGCCGCATCGTCCGACACATAGCCATTCACCCCATCCATCAGGGGAGATGTGGCGTTGCTCAGCGCCACCGCGGGCATGCCGGTGGCCATTGCTTCCAACAGCGCCAGGTTGTAACCGTCTTCATAAGCTTCGCGCGTCACGTGCAGCATGCAGCGATTGCGGCGCAAGAGTTCACGATATTCCTGAAAGGATTGCGCGATGGCCGAGCCCGCGATATCCGGATTCGCCCCAATCACCCGGTTCGGCAACCCATCGCACGCGGCCTCCTGAAACGGCACGTCAAACATGAGATTGCGCGGGCGCATGGTGTTGCCCACGCGGATGACGTACCTCATCTCGCCGGTGTAACCGTGGAACTCGTCCAGGTCGATGCCCGGCGGAATCACGTGTCCCGGCATCCCATAGCTGGCCTTTTTGGTTTCCGAGATATACACGGGCGTGAAGGTCGCGGCGATCAACTGCAACAGCTTCGCGTATCCCTCCACCGCATCACCGCTGTGCGTGGTCGCCGTGGTTTCCATGAAGTTGCGGCGATTGTGGAAAACGATCAACTTGGGCGAGGGGGAGCGGCACAGGTGCAGCGCGTTCATCTCGTTTTGCGCGATGATCACGTCGTAATGGCCGGTCTCCACCCGCGTCCGCCAGTCCTGCTCGGCCACCAGCCGCAGGTTTCCGGGTATCGGGCGGTAGGCCGTGTGCCATGTGCGTGCGAGATCGCCCGACTCGTACACGCCGACATCCATCGGCAGGCCGGACTTCGCCATCAGGCACAGGTAGGGTTCGTGGAAATTGAAGGTGAGAATGCGCGGCAGGGCCATGCGTGCGTCAGCGCGCGGCGGCTTCCGCCCGCCGCCTGAGTTCCGCCACGATGTCGCTCTCCAGCTCGGCGCGCGGCGCCAGCTCGTATTCCAGCAGGTCGCCCAGCAGCACCGTGTCGCCGTCGCGCAGGGCCTGCGCTGCCTCGTCGAGAAAGGCGTTGAACTCCGCCAGGTGCGCCGACACCGGTTGGCCCTTGATCTCGATGGTCTCCAGCGAAATTCCCAGCGCTTCCGCCGCCATGCGCTGCCGCGCCTTCAGGTGGTCCCAAATCGTCGCCAGTTCTTCGAAGGGCTCGAAGCCATCGTTGGGGTTTTCGCTTTGGAAAACTTCGGCCAGCTTGCGGCAGGCCGAGGGCAGCTCCGGCAGGGTCGCCGCGATTTCATCCAGCGATTCCAGCACCAGCTCGGCTATCGGGCGGCTGGAGGCTTCCACCCGGCGGCCCGCCGCGGACACCCCCGCGAAGCGCTCGCCCAGCGCCTCGGGAGACACCGCCTCGCCGTCGATACTCAGGCCCACCAGCGCGCGACCCTCCGTGCGCAGCGCGGCGTTCAGGTCCGCCACCAGCGTCAGCATGTCCGGCGCCTCCGGCATCAGGCGCGGCGCATTGTCCACTGTCACATCCATCCTTGGAATCCCGTCAAGGCAACAGCCCTGTCAAATCGCCCGCCGCCGGCGCGGTCGCCGCCTGGGCGTTCTCCTCCTGAATCGCGAGGTACACTTCCTTTCGGTGCACCGCCACCGAGCGCGGCGCCACGATCCCCAGCTTCACCTGGTTCTCCTTGAGGTCGAGCACCTTCACCTCCACCTCGTCCCCCACCATGATGCTCTCGTTCTCCTTACGCGTCAGCACCAGCATTGCTGACCTCCTCCCTGGGCCGCGATTCGCCCTTGGCCCCCGACAGGTAATATTGAATCGGGTAGTCGCTCCGCTCCAGCACCGTCTGTTTGCCCAGCCGCTGCGCGCGGTTAATGAGAATCGGCGCACGCAGGTTCGTCCGGATCTTGCGCCGGTCCTCCGGCACCACCAGCAACGTGTACACCTCCAGCGCGGCCGCCTCCCGCGCCGCCAGCTCCGTCAGCTCATGCTGGCCCAGCGGCACCTTATAGTCCGGCACCACGTCGCGCGGGTTCATCAACAGGAAAGCGAGATCGCCCGAGTCCGTCGATTGCAGCCAAGTCACCCCGCTGCCCTCCGGCCCCGGCAACGTCACGAAACGGCGGTAATCCTGAAAGCCAATGATGGGCTGCGTGAACGTGATGATCGCATCGGGCGCCACCTCGATCTCGCCAAATCGCGTTGTCCGAAGCCCCATGGGCCAACTCCCCCGCTCCCGGGTCTCTTTCCGCAGTATGCACAGGATTGCGAAACTTTAGCAAGCATAATGAAACAAGCATCCGCCCGCCAATCCCGCGGTGGCAAGCATCGACATACTGGATCGATACCCATAAACTTTCAGTTGCACACGAAATCCACGTGCTCTAGAGTGGCCTCGCTCCAAGTGAATGCCTCCGGAGATCTCCATGTTCAGGCGCCATGGCGTGAAATACCTTATCGGCTTCGGCGTCGTGCTGCTGGTCTCCAGCGTTGCCTTGGTGGTGATGGCATTTCAGGCCAAGTCCGTCTTCCTCGGCCCGGAGCAGCATTACTTCGTCTCCGACGGCGTACGCATCCACTACATCGACCAAGGCAGCGGCATGCCACTGCTGCTGGTGCATGGCATCGCCGGGAATGCCAATCAGCAATGGCACCGCAAAGGCATCATCGATAAGCTGGCCGAGGACTTTCGCGTTATCGCCGTGGACTGCCGGGGTCACGGACACAGCGGTAAGCCCCGCGATCCTGAGCAATACGGCGTGGTGATGGCCGAGGATATCGTGCGCCTGCTTGACCACCTGCAGCTCCCCAAGGCCAACATCGTTGGATATTCCATGGGGGGCTTCATCACGCTCAATCTCGTGGTCAACCATCCCGACCGAATCATCCGTGCCGGTGTATGCGGTGCCGGGTGGATCGAGACCAACCCAAGGAACTTGGCCTTTGCCGAGGCCGCCGCAGAAGGCTTCGAACAGGGGGATGCGCGCCCGGTCATGCAGCGTCTCGGCCTCGTTCGAACCTCGACGTCATTCTTGAGCCGCATGGGTGCGCGCATGGCCCTGACGTGGTTCAACGATCCTCTCGCCCTTGCCGCCGTCGCCCGCGCCTCAAACAACCTGAACGTCACCTCGGAGAAGCTGCGCCACAACACGGTTCCGGTCCTCACGATTATCGGAGAGGGCGATGGTCTTCTGCCCGAGGCAAAGTTACTCCATGATCTCATGCCTCATCACACGCTCATCGTGCTACCAGGGCGGCATCATCTGAACACCACCACTGCCCCGGAGTTCCAGCCCCAACTGCTCGAATTCCTCACCATGGAAACCACTGACTAGTGAGTACCCCGAAAAAAAGGTGCAGCAACTAAAGTAGCGTCCTACCAGCGACCGTGTATTTCGAAGCGCGCAAGAAGTTTCCACTGGTCTCGTCCGGGCTATCCCTTCCGCACGAGGCAATTCCCCATCACCAGGGCATCGATGCCCGTGCCGAGGAAACAGCGGATTGCATCTGACGGGGTGTTGACGATGGGTTCGCCCATGACGTTGAAGCTGGTGTTGACGAGCACCGGCACGCCC
>JBJOID010000237.1:0-5350 GCA_046047315.1 Candidatus Hydrogenedentota bacterium
CCAAGAAAGACCACCCGATCGCCCTTCTGGAACTCCAGAACCGGGCTCGCCGCCGGTGCTCCATGCCCCCCGTGGTGCTGCGCCAGGGCCACGCCGCCGTAAAGCAGCGCCCCCGCCAGCAGACAGAACATTCGCCATGCCATGATGTTGTCGTCCTCCCCCCGCGATGCTTACGGGATATTACACACTGCCACGCGAGCCGGGACCGTAGCAAGCCCGGAAACCGGAACACGCCCGCCCTGGGTCTTACCGCATGTCCCGCTTGGACCCCGCTCCAGCCCCAGAGGATTCCGGCTGTTGACGCGCGGAGCGTGGCTGTATATCATGAACGGTCGAAACCTAACGACCGTTAAGTAAGGTTTGGGTTAGACGCAACAGAAGAAGGGAAAGGCTCAAGCGATGAAGGAGATTAGACGCGTCGCGGTACTGGGGTCCGGAGTCATGGGCGGGGCCATTGCGGCTCACCTGGCGAACTGCGGAATCCCCAGCCTCATGCTGGACATCGTCCCGCCGAATCTTTCGGATGCGGACAAGGGCAACAAGGCCAAGCGCAATTCGATTGCGGAGGCGGCCAAGCAGGCCCTGCTGAAGACGAAGCCCTCGCCGATTTACCGCAAGTCCTATTTGGACATGATCGAGGTGGGGAACTTCGACGACGACATGCCCCGGATTGCCGAGTGCGACTGGATCATCGAAGTGGTGGTCGAGCGCCTGGACATCAAGCAGAAGGTGTTCGCCAACGTGGCGAAGTACCGCACGCCGGGCACCATCGTTTCGTCGAACACGAGCGGCATCCAGATCGGCCAGATCGCCGAGGGCATGCCGGACGAGATGAACGAGCACTTCCTGGGCACGCACTTCTTCAACCCGCCGCGCTACCTGAAGCTGCTGGAGCTGATCCCCGGGCCGAAGACCAAGCCCGAGGTAATCGCGTTCATCGCGGCCTTCGGCGAGAACGTGCTGGGCAAGGGCATCGTGTATGCCAAGGACACGCCCAACTTCGTGGCGAACCGCCTGCTCACCTTCGCCATGCAGTACACGCTGCATGAGATGACCAAGGACGGCCTGAGCATCGAGGAAGTGGACGCGCTGACCGGCCCGGCCATCGGCCATGCCAGCTCCGCCACCTTCCGCACGGCGGACCTCGTGGGCCTCGACACCTACCAGAAGGTGGTGGCGAACGTCTTCAACGGCTGCCCGAACGACGAGCGCCGCGACATCATGCAGGGCCCGGCCTGGGTGGATAAGATGATCGCCAACGGCTGGTACGGCAACAAGACCAAGGGCGGCTTCTACAAGAAGTCCGACAAGAAGGACGAGAAAGGCAAGCCGATCTTCCTCGCCATCGATCCGGAAACGGCGGACTACCGTGATCCGATCAAGCCGCGCTTCGAGTGCACGGGCGCGGTGCGTGGCGTGGAGGACCTTCACGAGAAGCTGCGCATCATGAACGCGGGCACCGACAAGGGCTCGCAGTTTGGCTTCAAGGTTTTTGCGAACCTGGCGCAGTATGCCGGCAACCGCATGCCCGAGATTGCCGACGACATCGTCAACATCGACAACGCCTGCCGATGGGGCTTCGCCTGGGAAATCGGCATCTTCGAGACCTGGGACGCGCTGGGCTTTGAGGCCACCGCGAAGCGCATGGAAGAGATCGGCGTCGAGCTGCCGGCCATCGCCAAGGCGATGCGCGAGGCGGGCGCGACTTCGTTCTACAAGTCCGAGGGCGGCGTCGACATGTACTTCGACGTGGCCAGCAAGGGCTACAAGCCGGTGCCGAAGAACCCTAAGGAAGTGAAGCTGGTCAACATCAAGAGCAGCAATCCTTCCGCCGTGGTGAAGAAGAACGACAGCGCCAGCCTGGTGGACGTGGGCGACGGCATCCTCTGCTGTGAGTTCCACTGCAAGATGAACGCCATCGACGCGGACCTCGTGTACATGCTGAATGACGGCGTGGACCTGCTCGAGGAAGGCAAGTACGAGGGCATGATCATCGCCAACCAGGGCCCGCACTTCTGCGCGGGCGCGAACATCTTCATGATCCTCGGCGAGATCATGCAGGGCAACTGGGCCAACATCGAGGCGGCCGTGCGCGGCCTGCAGGGCGTTGGCGCCAAGATGAAGTATTGCTCGCGTCCCGTGGTGGCTGCGCCGCACCACTACACCTTCGGCGGCGGCGTGGAAATCTGCCAGCACAGCGCCAAGGTCGTGGCGGCGGGCGAAACCTACGCCGGCCTCGTGGAAATGGGCGTGGGCGTGCTGCCGGCCGGCGGCGGCACCAAGGAAATGCACGTGCGCGCGATGGAGCTTTGCCCGGAGAACGTGGCGGTCGATCCCTTCCCCTACATTCGCCGCGCCTTCGAGAACATCGCCACCGCCAAGGTGGGCACCAGCGCCGCCGAGGTGATTGAACTGGGCTACTGGCGAGAGAGCGACATCATCCTGCCGAGCTATGACCACCAGGTGGCCGTGGCCAAGCAGGTTTGCCAGGGCCTCATCAAGGCGGGCTACACGCGCCCGCGCCCGCCGCGCCTCAAGGCGCTGGGCGACGGCCCGAAGGCTGCCTTCAAGAGCGCAGTGTGGGGCATGGTGCAGGCTGGCTGGGCCACCGAGCACGACGCGCTCATCGCCGAGAAGGTGGCGCATGTGCTGGTGGGCGGCAACCGCCTCGCGGGCACGCCCATCACCGAGCAGGATCTGCTGGACCTCGAGTGCGAGGGCTTCCTTAGCCTCTGCGGCACCGAGAAGACCCGCGACCGCATCAGCCACATGCTCCAGTTCAACAAGCCGCTGCGCAACTAATTCTGACATCTTGTCGATTTCGTCCATCGGGTCCATTGGGTCCATGGACGGCATGGATCGAATGGACTGAGTGGACAGCCAAAAGAGAGGAATTCCTGAGATGGAAAACGTATACATCGTAGCCGCCAAGCGCACGGCGGTGGGCAAGTCGGGCAAGGGAACGCTGGCGCGCACCCGCCCGGACGACCTTGCCGCCGCCGCCATCAAGGGCGCCGTCGAGGCCTCTGGCCTGGCGCCGGAGAAGATCGACGACGTGGTGCTGGGCTGCGCCTTCCCCGAGGGCGAGCAGGGTATGAACGTGGCGCGCATCGCGCTGATTCGCGCGGGCCTTCCCGAGGAAGTGCCGGGCATGACGCTGAACCGCTTCTGTTCTTCCGGCACCGAGGCCATTGCCGTGGCCGCCGCGAAGATTGAATGCGGCATGCTCGACACCGCCGTCGCCGGCGGCGTCGAGAGCATGAGCATGATCCCCATGGGCGGTCTCAAGCCCTCGCCGAATCCCACCCTGGTGGAAGAGCACCCGGCCGTCTACATCGGCATGGGCCAGTGCGGCGACAATGTGTCCAAGGACTTCGGCATCAGCCGCCTTGACGCCGACACCTGGGGCGCCCGCAGCGTGGACCGCGCGCTGGCCGCCATCAAGGAAGGCAAGTTCAAGGACGAGATTGTCCCGGTGGAAGTACAGACCGACAGCGGCACCATCACCTTCGACACCGACGAGGGCCCCCGCCCGGGCACGACGGTGGAAGGACTGGGCGCGCTGCGCCTCGCCTTCGCCGCCAACCCCAAGGCGGGTGTGTGCACGGCGGGCAACAGCAGCCAGACCAGCGACGGCGCGGCCGCCGTGGTGCTGGCCAGCAAGGCCGCCGTGGAGGCCAACGCCCTGAAGCCCGTGGCCAAGTTGCGCTCGTGGGTGGTGAAGGGCGGCGATCCGAAATACCTCGGCCCCCCGCAGGTTCCCGCCATCAAGAAGGCCTGCGAACAGGCTGGCATCACGCCGGACCAGATTGGCCTCGTCGAGTGCAACGAAGCCTTCGCCACGCAGACCATCCATGTGGTGCGCGAGCTGGGCTTCAGCGAGGACATCGTCAACGTGAATGGCGGCGCCATCGCGCTGGGTCACCCGCTGGGCTGCACGGGCGCCAAGCTCACTGCCACGCTGCTGAGTGAGATGAAGCGCCGCGGCGTGAAGTACGGCCTCGTCACCATGTGCATCGGCGGCGGCATGGGCGGCGCGGGCATCTTCGAACTCTGCGAGTAATCGCGCTCCTGTCAAACACAATCGCCCCCCGGAGTTTTCCGGGGGGCGATTTGTTTTAGGTAGCTGCAGCCGAGTGCTTGACCAGCCCTATCGGCCCAAGGTGAGATTGGCGATCTTCTGGATGTCCTCGGCATTGGTCAGGCCGTCGCCGGTAAGGTCGGTGGCCACGGCGGACGAGGAGCGCTTGAGGGCGCTGTTCACCACCAGCTGCACATCGGCGGAATTTACGACGTCGTCGCCGTTGATGTCGCCCAGAATATCGGGACCGATGAACGGAATCTGCCGCATACCCTCGGGGATGTTGAAGCGCGGGTCCGAGAAATCCGCGAGGCCGAAAATGGGCTTGGGGTCCACGCCCATCCAGAACTGAAGCACGCGCGCATAGACCGCGCGGAAATCGATCCGGTGCTTGAGGTTGCCGAGGATAAGGTCGGACAGGTCGGGCTGGCCGCCATAGACGCCGCGCTTTACCTGCCCGCCGAACACGAACAGGTTGTTGCCCGCGCCGTGGTCGGTGCCGTGGCTGAAATTCTCGGCCACCCGCCGCCCGAACTCCGAGAAGGTCAGCACCATCACGTCGTCCAGGTTGCCGGTCGCCTCCATGTCGGACAGGAAGGCATGCACGGCCTTGTCCAGCGTGTCGAGCAGCGCGGGATGATCCCCCGTCGTGGCGGGGTCGCTACCCCATTGGTTGGCGTGGGTGTCGTAGCCGCCCTGCGTAACATAGAACACCGGCGTGGGAAAGCCCGCGCGAATCACCTTGGACACCATGTCGAGTCCCGTGCCCAGCGAGCCCGCCGGATAGGGGTTGAGTGTCGGCATGGTGGAGGCGGTGATCATGTCCGCCACCGACGCGCGCGCGATGGACGCCGACCGCTGGAGGAAATCGATATCGGGGTTGAGCGTGGCCACCTCGTTCACGCGCCGGATGTATTCCAGCCGCAGGTCGCCTATCGCCGAGTCCGGTGCGCGCAACACATAGGCGTCGAAATCCGGCACTGCGGGCGGGCGATAGAGGCCGCTGCCGTCGATGGCGTTGGGCACGTAGGCGAGGCCGGCGCCCAACATGGTGAGCGCGTTGATGCTTTCCTCGGGCATACCCGCGCACTGGTTGTCGAAGTAGCGCGAGGCCCAGCCCTGAAGCGTGTGCAGGGCCGAGTTGGGCGAGGTGCCCCGCTCCCAATAGTCTGTCGAGGTGAAGTGCGACAGGTTGGGGTTAGGGTACCCCACGTTCTGCACCACCGCCATCCGGCCCTTGTCCCACCACGTCTTCATGTTCGCGAGGCG
>JBJOID010000238.1:0-4007 GCA_046047315.1 Candidatus Hydrogenedentota bacterium
CGCCCAGCGGAGCATCCGCATAGGCGCCAGAGCCGGCCAGCGTGAGATGCCCGAGAAACACGGATGGCAAGCCCGCCTCTCCGGCGAGGGCCGCCCCAAAGGCGCCCACTTCGGGCGACCAGGGCTGCGGCGCCTGGCCGGCTACGGCGGCGGGATCCGCTGGATACCAGAATTGTGCGACGAATCGTCGCGGGCCGCCCGGCTGTGGGCCATAGGCTTCGGTGCGGGATTCGTCTCTGAAGAAATGGTTGAAGGTGCCGAGCGGGGAGACGCGTGGCAGCGAGGGCACAGGCATGGTCCAAGCCAGGCCCGCTCCGATGAGGAGTAACACGAGGGCGACCGCGAGTCCGCCCCAGCGCGACAGCGCGGTGACGGGCGCCCCGCTGCGAACGATGGCAAACAGCAGCGTGAACACCGCGACGGCATAGATGGGATAGAGCTGCCAGCGCGCGCTTTCGAACAAGACCTGGGCGATGAGGGCCAGTACGGCCAGCAGGGCAACGCCAACGCGCCGGCCGAGCTGCGGCTGGGGATGCTGGAAAGCGAAAACCTGCACGACCGCGATGACGGCGAACAGCAACAACAGAATCTCAAGCGACCTCATGACGCAACTTGCCTCCCGCCGGGTTTGAGGCATTTACCATAGCAGGTTGAGCATGACGCAGCACAGCACGTGACCTCACGGTTGACCGGGATGAGGACCGCGCGAAACAATGGCCCGGCATGCAGCCGCGCATGCGAGCAAGGGAGGGGGCATTGTCCGGAGAATCGACCGACATGAACCGCCATGGCGCTGGGAACTTCGGCCATTGGGGAACCGACGAGGCAGGCCGCGCCTGCTACCACTACAACCCGCCCCCCGAGCGCGATGCTCCCCACGAGGACCACTGGCACCTCATCGGCAACGAGCGCATTAGTGTCACCTGTCACAACACGGGCTACGTGCAGATCTACGACTTCACCCGCGGCCCCAAAATCCTCAACCGCTGGCACCCCAAGAGCGGTAACTACGCCGGCGGCTTCGTCTACATCCGCGCCCATGGAGTCACCTTTCCCACGCTCAAGCCTTGGCTCCCCGAGGGCGCCACCATGGAGCGTGTCTTCGGGCAGGGCTATTTCAAGAAGGTGACCCGCTGGCGGGGGCTGGTGGTGGAGGAGGAAGTCTCGGTTCCATTGGGTGACAGCGGCTTTGTGCATTGCGATACCCAGATGACCAACTCCGGGACCGAGGCGATCGAAGTCTCTTTCACCCCGTTCTGGCAAGTGAATATGCACCACTTGTTGGTCGCGCCGATCATGACGGGTGTTTGGGCCGTTCCGGTGGAATGGTTGCGTGCGCGCATGAACCGGAAATATGAATATCGTTTGGAAGCCCGTGAAAAGATCGTGCTTGCGCACCTCTATTGCGAACGGAAGGGAAAGAGCAGAGCAAGGGAACTCCCATCTTTTGCAGATTATCATCCGTGCCAAATCATGCTGGGCGACTTTGCCGAGCGGGATGATACCCTTGCTGGACTGATTACGGATGCTACGACTTTTTTCGGGGATGGTGGTGTGGCCGCGCCAGCGGGCATGGCTGACCCCAGTCCGGGCTCTGAAGAGAACCGGTGCCCAGCTTACCCTCAAGGCCCAATCTTGGGTTCATTGCGGCGACTTTGGATCGGACCGGGAGAGTCACGGCAATTCGAGTCCGGCTTTAGTATCCGTCACTTTCCATCGCCGTGCGTCCCAAATCAGCCGCCTCCGGAGTATGACCAAACAGAAAGCGAACTACGCTCCTACTATCCACGCATCCGCGCCACCGTGCCCGGCCTCGACTGGCTCTCCCGCGAAACCGAGTGGCATTCCTACTACCTGCAAGCCTGCACGCTGTATTCCGAATACTTCGATGCGCACTTTGTGGATCAGGGTTCGGCGTATGGGTATTTGCAGGGGGCCAGCGGGGCACCTCGGGACTACGCGTTGTTTGTGCTCGCGCTGGTGTATCTGCGGCCGGACCTGGCGAAGGAGACGCTGCGCTTTCTTTTCCGCACGCAGAAGCACAAGGACGGCGGTTTTCCGTATGCGACGTTTGGCTACGGCAAGGCGAGCGGCGGCGGGGTGCACAGCCTGTCGAGCGACCTCGACCTGTTTGTGATGTGGGCGTTGGCGGAATACCTCAACGTCACGCGCGACTTCGATTTCCTCGACGAGGACGCCGTTTATTACCCGAAGGCCGACGGCAAGCACGGCACCGTGCTCGACCACGTCCGCGCAAGCTGGAAGCACCTCACCACGAAGATCGGCCTCGGGCCGCACGGCCTCATCCGCTCCGGCACCGGCGACTGGAACGACGTGCTCATCGCCTTCTCGCGCGTGCCGCCGTTCACCATCTGGCGCGGCGAAAGCTCGCTCAACGCCGGCCTCGCCACCGTGGCGCTACCCGCCATGACCGAGGCCATCGCCCACGCCGACCCGGAACTCGCCGCCGACATGCGCTCCCTCGCGGCACAGCAGTCCCGCGCGCTGCGCTCCCTCTGGACCGGGCAATGGGTGGCGCGCGGATATACGGGCTGGCGCGACAACAAGCTCGGCGTGGACCGCATCTTCCTCGACACCCAGGCCTTCGGAGTGCTCGGTGGCGTGTGGAACGAGGAGCAATGCTCCATCCTCTTCGACAACATCCAGCGCATCTGTGTGGACCCGCAGCCCGCCGGCGCGCTGGCGCTGTATCCACCCATGCGCGGTCCGCTGCTCGTGCCCGGCTCCGACACCAATGGCGGCACCTGGGCCGCCGTCGATGGTTGGACCACCTGGGCCTGGATGCTCCACGACCCTGCCGCCGCGTGGCGCTTCTTCCTGCACACCACCATGGCCGCCCGCGCCGAGGCCTATCCTGATAACTGGTATGGCATCTGGTCCGGTCCCGATGCCTTTAACGCGCATTACCACCCCAAGCCCGCCGAGACCTTCAACCACAACGCCACCCCCATGCACCTCTTCCCCATCATGAATGCCAACCGCCACGCCCTGCCCCTGCTCGATCTCGTGAAGTTCGCCGGCTTCGGCGCGTGCGAAGGTGAGATCGTCCTCGAGCCCCGCTTCCCCTTCGACACCTTCAGCGTCAACACCCCCCTCATGGGCTGCACTTACGCCCCCGATTCCTGCGAGGGCTATTACGCCCCGCAGGTCGACGGTGAATTCCGCATCCGCCTAGCCTTGCCCCAAGCGCTGCAAGGCAAATCGATTCACGTAGAAAGCACGGCGGACTTCCGCGTTGAGGACGACCGGCTCCACTTGAGCACAATGATGAAAGCGGGGTCGACGATTCGCTGGCGTGTTTGCCAAACTTCGTAAACTCGCCCGCGTGCGCTATCCTGCGTTACCCGCTCTCACTTACTTACGCTCGCGCGTTGCACCCGCACATAGCGGACAGCCTTGCCTTCGCTGGCGTGTTTAACCGCAAAGGCAAGCCGGTCTTCGATGCCGCCCTCGAGGTGAAGTAGAAATTCCACCATCTCTGCACCGGAAGCGAACTCCGCCTGGTGCCGCTCTCCCCCGATACGCAATTCAGCGCGACCCGCTTCCAGCGCGCGCCCAAAGTCCAGCGTCACCCGGAACGTCCCCCCTTCGTGTGTCGCGACCTCCCAGTAGGAAGCATCGCTTGCGCCGAAGTCCGGCGAGCCCCGCCAATCCTGCGGGGTCAACAGGGTGTCGGGCGCGGCCATGGGGGCGAGTGGTATGCGCGGCGGGGCATAACCACGCGACGCCGAGACCTCGGCGAACCAGCGCTCGTAAGCTTCGCGCATGCGTTCCACCTCTTCCGGGTTCGCCCCACTAATGTCGTTCGACTCCGAAGGATCCGCCTCGAGATCATAGAGCTCGGTTCCATTGACGAGCTTGTAGCGCGACGTGATCACCGCGGCGTTCTTGTGGGCTTCCGGCTCATCGCCCCGGTGCCATTGGGCAAAGACGGGCCGCTCCGGCAAGGGCGGGCCTCCCTGCACGCGACTCCACAGGCTGCGGCC
>JBJOID010000239.1:0-3186 GCA_046047315.1 Candidatus Hydrogenedentota bacterium
CATTACCCAAGGTTCATTAGCTACCATGCCCGGCGTTCCTGAGCGGCGGTACCGTATCGGCGAAGTGGCTGAAATGGCGGATCTGCCCGTTCATACCCTGCGCCAATGGCAGCAGCAATTCCCACAGTTGAAACCCAAGCGTGATCGCGCCAACCGGCGGTATTACCTCGACAAGGATATCGAGATTCTTATGAGAATCAAGACCTTGTTGCGGCACGAGAAGATGACCGTGGCTGGAGCCCGCCTGAAGCTGGCCGAAGAACTCCATGGCATTGGCAGGCCGCGATCCAACCGTGAAGCCCTCGAACTGGCCCGACAGATTGAGCGTGAAGCGAGGGACATAGTCCGCTTGGTTGAGTCCGTAAAGGAACAGTGAATCTTTTTCGTCGGGGTGTGGCCTAGCCCGGATAAGGCGCCAGACTGGGGGTCTGGAGATCGTGGGTTCAAATCCCGCCACCCCGACCATCTTTTTTCACCACGCCCACTGCCTGAATCCAGGCGACAATATCTACATGCGAAAAGGCCCGGCATCAGTCACGATGCCGGGCCTTATTGTTTTATATCGCCGCTGAAAGCTCAGTTACCCTCGAACGGAGCAATACTTGAGCCGCAGACTTTGACCGAGGTGTTGCCCTCGAAGACCTCGGGCGGCACGGAGGGCCCCTTCCGGGTGCAGGTGGCGTTATAAACCTGAGTCAGGTTATTGGCGATGTCGAGCGCGCTCATGCGCTCGATGTGACGTCGCTCGAGGATATGTATGGGCTGGCCATCCTTGAACAGGGCAATGCACGGTGAGGACGGAGCGACCTGCGTCATGTGGCCACGCGCGGCGGCCACGGCCTCCTGGTCCATCCCGGCGAATACCGTAACAAGCTCATCGGGGATCAGGTCGTTTTGCAACGACAGCGTGACGCCCGGCCGGGCGCCACCCGCGGCGCATCCACAGACCGAGTTCACCACGCAGAGCACGGTGCCCTCCTTTCGCGAGAGCGCTTCGTCCACCGCCTCGGCCGTGGTCAGCGGGCGAACGCCGACGTTCGCCAGTTCTTCCCACATCGGGCGGACCTGATCCGGATCATACAGAGGGGGCATGCCAATATCTCCTGATTTGCAAGCGCGCGCGGACAGCCCAAAACTGCCACGCCTGCCAATTTTATCACTCCTTATGGTAACAATCGAATCAAACTGATGTATTCCATGATTGACCTGAAACGATACTATTGGGCAAGCTGGAGCCATGAACTCCGTACTCTTTCCTCAGGAATCGACCGACGAGCCGCTTTATGCGCTTGTTTGCCCAAAGAACCGCGTTGATTCCTTGACCGCCCGATTGCTGGGCCACGCGCCTAAGGCCAGGATTCGAAACTATGCGAACCTGAAAGCGGCGATTGGGGACCCCTTGGCATGGAGCGCCGCCGCATGGGTGCTTTGGGCGAGCGAGCCCGACGAGCTTGCCAACTATCCGCGCTTTCACGGACTGAACGCTTCGGATGCCCCGCCCGCGCTGGTGGTAATTTCCCCGGACCATTGGACGCTCGACGAACGCGGAACAGCCTACGCCGACGGTGCCTTCTTCTGCCTGTCGGAGGGGTGCCATGATACCGAGTTTTCCACGGCCGTGGGAGCAGCATCCTGCCTCGCGCATACAAAAAACCGCCTACACGCCGCGGACATGAGCTTGGCCAAGCTGGCGGATGTGCGTTCACGCGAGCTCTATGCCGCGCGGGAGGACGCCCAGGCCCTGCTGGATTTCGTGTCCGATATGGTCTTCATGGTGCGACCGGAGCCACCGGAGTATCCCATTGTTCGGGCCAGCAATGTCGCCGCACGAATGCTTCAGGAGCATGACGGTATCCAGCCCGGAACCCCGCTCTCCCGATACCTCGCTGGCGATTCCCAGGAGGTATTCGCGAACATCATCGGCCGCTTGCGCGAACGCCTTCAGGATGCCTTTGAACTGAAGTTCCGCGCTCGCGACGCGGAGCCCATCCGCACCATGGCCACCGCCCGCGCCCTGCACCGGGGGGACAGCATTGAGATCGTGCTCGTTTGCACGCTGGCAGAGAACGACAGCCAGCGCGCGCAACGTCGGGCCACCGACAGCCAGCGTCTGCGGCTGATGGCTGCCCGCACGGGCATGGCCGTTTACGACGTGGATGTCCGGGAAACCACCATCGAGTTCGGTGGCGGTGTGCAGGAATTGATGGGCTTCACCGCCAAGGAACTCGACGCCTACCAGAGCGGGCGCTGGATGTTTCTCATCCACCCCCAAGACCGCCCCCGCGCGGTCAAACGCTACAGCGACGCCGTGGATTCCGTGACCAAATATGAAATGGAATACCGGCTTCGCCACAAGGACGGGCACTACATCCATGTCGAGGATACCGGGGTCTGCATTCCCGGCAAGGACGGTCGCACCTCGCGGGTCTTGGGCACCATCCGCGACATCAGCCACCGCGTTGAGCAGGAGATTGCCTACCGAAAAGCGGAGGAAGCGCGCCTGCATTCCCAGAAGCTGGAAAGCCTGGGCGTGCTGGCCGGGGGAATCGCCCATGACTTCAACAACATACTCGCCGCGATCATTGGCTTAACCTCGCTAGCCCTTCGCGACGTGGAAGAAGGCTCCGACCTGCACAGCGATCTTTCGGAGGTGCTGCAGGCTGGCAACCGGGCGCGCGACCTGGTGCGGCAAATTCTGGATTTCAGCAGGCAGAGCGGCGTCGAGCGGGCGCACGTGGAGCTGCACCAGATCGCGGGAGAAGTGCTTCGGCTTGTTCAGGCGGGGCTGCCGCCCACCATTCGCATCGAGTCCTCTCTCGACCGCCATGCCGGGCGCATATTGGCGAACCCGGCACAGATGCACCAAGTGATTCTGAATTACTGCATGAACGCTATCCACGCGATGCGCGAATCCGGCGGTGTGCTGCGGGTCAGCGTCTCGTCCCTCTCACTGGGCGAGAGCGCGGGCGCGATACATCCTCGCCTGTCGCCGGGGACTTACGTGCGCCTAACCGTGTCGGACAACGGCCACGGCATGTCTCCGCATGTGCGCGAGCGTGTCTTCGACCCCTTTTACACAACCAAGGGGCCGGGCGAAGGAACGGGCATGGGGCTGGCCGTGGTGCACGGCATCGTAGCCATGCATGGCGGTGTCATCGACGTGCAATCCGCCCCTGGCGAAGGGGC
>JBJOID010000240.1:0-6186 GCA_046047315.1 Candidatus Hydrogenedentota bacterium
ACCACCATCGTGGCGTTTGCCCCGCTCTTTTTCATTGACGGCATCATGGGAAAGTTCATGGCCATCATGCCGGTGGTCGTGATTGCCTGCCTCTTCTTCAGCCTGATTGAGTGCCTTGTGCTCTTTCCCGCGCATCTCAACCATCTTCCAGGCCCCATACAGGAGCACGCGCCACCGCGCAATATCTTCATCGCGATTGCGCGAAAGATTCACCACTTCTTCAACGGTTCCCTTGAATACTTTGCCGAGCATATCTACAGCCGGGCCATCGTTCCGCTCATCCGCTATCGCTATGCGACGGTGGCTTTTTCGATTGCCATCTGCGTTGTCACGGCGGGATACATCGCTGGTGGCTTTATCAAGTTCCAGACCTTCCCGAAAATCGACTCCGACGTCATGACGGCCACCATCGAGTTCCCCGAGGGCACCCCCATCGCGGTGACCGAAGACGCTATTCTCCGCGCGGAGCAGGCCTTGCAGCGGCTTGCCGAGCGCAGCCAAACGGCCTCGGGCGATCCCCTTCTCATCCATGCATTCTCCCTCACCGGCCAAACCATCGAGGACAACCAGCCGCGCAAGGGCAATCACCTCGGCTCCGTCCGCGCGGAACTATTGCCGACCCAGTTTCGCGGCATATCATCAGAACAATTGATGGTGGACTGGGAACGCGAGATTGGTCCGATTCCCGGCGTCGAGGCGATGAAGTTCGCGGGCATCCAGGCGGGTCCTCCGGGAGCCCCTATCGAGATTTGGGTTCAGGGTGGAGATAACGTTTCCACCGAGGTCATTCGCGAAGCTGCGGACGAGCTCAAGGAAAAACTTGCCAGCTACGAGGGCGTGTACCAGATCCAGCATGACTTCCGTCCGGGTAAGCGCGAGGTGCAGTTCGAGCTAAAGCCCGAAGCGCGCACCTTGGGGATCACCGTGGCCGACCTTGCGCGGCAAGTATATGCGGGCTATTTCGGTGAGGAGGCCGTGCGCATCCAGCGCGGCCGTGACGACGTGCGCGTGCGCGTGCGTTATCCGGAAGAGAAACGCAACCGCCTTTCCGAATTGGAACAAGTGCGTATCCGGACGCCCCAGGGGGTGGAGGTGCCATTGATGAGCGTGGCCACGGTGCAGTACGTGCCCGGCTTCAGCGACATCAAGCGTACCGATGGCATGCGGCGCGCGGCCGTGACTGCCGAGGTGAATCCTGAAAAAGCGAATCCGGCGGAGATTTTCCAGGACCTTAACACCGGGTTCTTCAATGAACTCATGCGCAAGCATCCGGGAATACGCATCTCGCAACAGGGCGAGATCAAGAAGATGAATGAATCCTTCGGTCCACTTTCGCTCACTTTCCCAATGGCTCTCATTGCCATCTATGTCATCATAGCCACCAGTTTCCGTTCGTACCTGCAACCCATCATCGTGATGGTTGCCATTCCGTTTGGTCTTATGGGGGCTATTATTGGGCATGTGGTGCTCGGCTTTGACCTTTCCATGATGAGCATATTCGGGATGGTGGCGCTGGCCGGCGTGGTGGTGAACGATGCCATCGTACTCATTGAGTGCGTGAATGAATTGCTTGCCGAAGGCATGACGCTATCCGACGCGTTGCGCAAGGCGGGGGCGCGCCGCCTGCGCCCCATCTTCCTTACCTCCGTCACGACTGTGGGCGGCCTGTCACCGCTCATCATGGAGAAGGATTTGCAGGCGCAGTTCCTGGTGCCGATGGCGATTTCTCTGGCGGCGGGTGTCACCGCGGCAACCTTCCTTACGCTGGTCATCTTGCCCTGCCTGATGGCGATGATGAATGATGCCAGGCGTTGGGTGTGCTGGCTGCGCACCGGCGCCTGGCCGACTCCGGAAGAAGTGGAGCCCGCGCGCTGGCGGCGCTTCGATCCCGATTCGCTGGAGACTGACGAAGCGGCCGCGCTCTCCCCCGCCACTTCATCTTGACGAAGGAAAATCCGATGCGACTTGCCGCATTCTTATTCGTAGCAGTATTAACGGTTAGTTCCGCCCTCGTGGCGGAAGAGGCCAGCGTCGCAGAGCACTCCCCGATCGAGGCGGCTCCCTTGGAGACGGTCTCGGAATCGAGTGATCCGGAGGAAACCACCGCGCCCGCACCCACCGCCGAGCTTCTCACGCTGCGGCAAGCGCAGGAAATAGCCCTGCGGGAGAACCCATCGTTGGCGGCTGTGGGTCTCCGTGTGGAGCAGGCACGTCAGCGTATCATCCAGGCCCGCTCGGCGTATTTTCCGCAGGCATCCCTCGAGTACTCCGCGACGCGCACGGAGTTGCCGGACAACACGGTGGACTCCCTGCGGAATCAGGCATGGCTAAACATTGGCCCCAATGCGGCGCGCTCCAGCGCCTTTCTGATCGGTGGTGCTCCTTCCCTGCTCACCGTGGGCAGCACCACGGCGTACACATTGGGGCAGGGAATTCGCACGGCGTTGAATGTTCCCACCGAAGTCGAGACTTTCGAGGCCTCCCTGCAACTCTCTTATCTTGTCTTCGACGGCTTCGCGAGGGAGTACACGCTTCGAGCCGCAAAGTTGGCTGAGCAGGAGAGCGAGGCAGGCCGACGTGACGCACAGCGGTTGTTGCTCTTCGGGGTGGCGCAAAGCTACTTCGGCATCCTGCTGGCCAAGGAGAACATCGCGATAGCCAAGGCCGACGCGGCTTTCAACGAGCGGCTCCTCCAGGAAGCGCGCGTGAGCCAGGAAGCCGGTGTGGCATCGTTAAGCGATGTGCTGAATTTCGAAGTACGCATGCGCGCGGCGGAGTCGAACCTGATCGCGGCCGAAGCTGGGCTTGAGAATGCCCGGATCGCGCTTGCGGCCCTGCTCGGGATGGAGGGCTCGACCCTTCCCGAAGGTGTGGATGTCGATCCTCTCGCCGAGGAATCGGTCGAGGATCTGGAACTTCCCGAGCCGGATACGGTGATTGCCTCGGCTCTGGAACATCGCCCCGATCTCGAGCGCGCGCGCTATGGGGTGGGCCGGAACAAGGCCTTCGTGGGGCAGGCCCGCGCCTCGTTTCTTCCCCGTGTGGCCGCATTCGCCGCGCGAAGTGCCAGCCTGCCCGAGCATGACTTCGAGGGAGACGACTTCTCGACAACGGTTGGGATAAATGCCTCTGTGGACCTGTTCACCGGGGGACGGCAGTGGTCGCAACTGAAGGAAGCCAAGCTGGCAACGAAGCAGTCTGAGCGTGAACTTGACCAGGTGGAGCTTGATGCGATTGCGGAGGTTCGTCAGGCGTGGGTTTCCTTGGGGGAAGCACAGCAACAGCTGGTGCTGCAGCGCACCACGGCGGAACTGGTGCAGCGTAATCGCGACTTGGTGGAAAAGGAGTTTGCCGCCGGACAGGCCGCACTGGTGCGCTTGAACGAAGCGCAGCGCGATCTGGTTTCCGCCACTTCCCGGCTTGCGCTCGCACGCGTGGGATTGTTCCTCGCGCGTCAGGAACTCGAGGCGGCCACAGGTGAGAATCTTCTCAGCTTACCCGTCGAATAGCGCGCGCGCTTTATCCACACATTTCCATTCGCTACACTACGAGCTCTCCCCGACGCCCTTCCGGGCTCAGCCGTAAACGAGGAGTTCTTCGATGAACCTGCTGGAAACCCTTGAAAACCCTTCCATGATGCACGCAGCGGTGGTGCATTTCCCCATCGTTCTTTTCCTTATGGCCGTGCCAGCGGCGGCGGCCGTTTACTTCCTACCGCGTCATACCTGGCTTCGAGCGGGAGTGTTCTTCTTTTTCGTTCTGCTTGCGGGCGCCAGCTATGTGGCGGAAGAAACGGGTGAGAAGGCCTATGGTGTGGTGCCGGCAGAGTTGAGCCAGGCCGTGTGGGATCAGATTCATCAGCATGAGCAGCTGGCCGAGCTGCTGAAGTTCATCGCCGCCGCCGGGGCGGGGCTTTTGCTGATTTCCTTTATCCCATACGATTTCTTCCGTAAGGGTGGTGCATTGCTTGCCTTGTGCGCTGCGCTGGCCGGCAGCATCCTGTGCGGGGTGACCGCTCACTACGGCGGGGACCTAGTCTACACGCACGGCGTGGGAACCAAACTGCTGAAGGACAGCCTCGTGGCAAAGCCAACTGATAGCAAAGCTGAAGAAAAAGCCGAGGACGAGGAATTGGTGCCTATTCGTCCCATCGACTTGGAAGAGGCCAAGAAAGTCTCCTTCACCCGCGACATTGCCCCCATTATGGAAAGCCGCTGCCTGGACTGTCATGACGGCCCCGATGCCGATGGAGCCTACGACGTGCGCACGGTTGCCTCGCTGCTGGCTGCCGGGGAAGAACATGGCCCGGGAGTTATTCCTGGGGATGCAGACGGCAGCCCGGTGGTGAAATTCATTCGCGGCGAGCTGCGTCCTCGCATGCCCAAACGCAAGCCCCCCCTGCCAGAAGAGGAATTGCACCTGATCCGGTTGTGGATAGCTGCTGGCGCCGCGGACGATTCGGTGGTTGAGGCCCCTGTGGTGGAACCTGTTTCCACGCCCGTTGAAGCAGCGCCGCTTCCCGCGCCCACCCCGGAACCTGTGGAAATGCCAGCGGTGGAGGCAGCGATCCCCGAGGCCGCCCCGAGCGAGCCGGCCCTTGCTCCGGTTGAGACGGCGCCAGTGCAAGAAGAATCTCCGATGCCGGAGGTTGTGGAGGAAGCTGCGCCTGAGGAGATCACTCCCGCTCCAGTGGAAGAAATGACCGTGACTCCCCAAGAGCCTGCTGCTGAGACCCAAGTCCCCGTGGTTGAGCCGCAACCCGCCGGGAATGCCGCTGCGGCGCCACTCGATCCTTTCGCCGCCCCAGCAGTCATCTCTGATGAACCGAGTGTACCTGAGTCCTCACCAGAAGCTTCCTCAGCGACTCCTCCCCCTGCTCCAGTCGTTGTGGAGGAAATGACGGTGGTAGAGAGCGCTCCCGCGCCTGTGGTCCAGGAATCTGTCTCTGAGGCCGTGGAGCAGACTACGGCACAAGGAGATGCATCGTCAGTGGTGAAATTCGATCCCTTCGCTTCCCACTAAACGCGGGAATATCACGACTGGCAAGATGCGTCTCTGTTTCCGTTAGAGTCGCTTAGCTTCGCTCTAATCCACGTCATCTCTTGCCGGGCATCCTGAACATCCTCTCGCGCTCTTAGGTCATTTCAACGCACTATGCCTAGAAGATCCCCGCATTGCGTTGTAGTGCCCGGATGCATCTGGGCGTAGTCGCGCCGTGTCACCGGCCTCGGCGTAGTGGGAATCTCGCTGGGGTGTTGGCAGCCGGAATACCAGGTTTTGCGTTGCCTTGGCTTCCCTCGCTCCATCAATAAGGTCTGAGTCAAGTCATCATTAAAAAGCATCGCGGCGGCGGGATTGCTCCCGCCGCCGCGCATCTTTGCTCGGGCCTAGGCCCGTTGTCGGGCCTTATTCGCCGATCGGGGTGCCGGTGGCGTCCGTGCCGACGCGAATCACGCCGCTGGCATCCACGAAGAACTCACGCACGCCGGTGGTCCCGGCTTCAGCCGGGGTGGCAGCGCAGGTGAAGTTGGCCGCGCTGCCGCCCATGGCGAAGTCGTAGCCGCTCTTGGTCGCATCCCAAGCGCCGTCAAGGTACGGGGGGGTATCACCGGTAAGCGTGGCGAAGTCGGTCGCGTACCCGTTGTTGGCAGAGTGGTAGGACGTCTGGGCGCCCACGACCGTGCGCAGGTTGCCGATGGCGGCGGACTCGTTCGACTGGATGCGCGAACGCAGCAGGTTCGGGATGGCAATCGCCGCGATAATCGCAATGATGGCAACCACAATCATCAGTTCAATCAGCGTGAAACCCTTGTTCTTCTTCATGGCAAAGCCCTCCAGTTGGCCGCATCGCGACCGTTGTTAACTCAGAGTAGAACCCGCATGGGCCCGACTCGTTTTCAACTGACAGTAGAGCTTAATGCAAAGGGCGTGCCAATTCTTTTAAGTGCTTGTTTTTTAGATACTTGTCGATTTTTACATTGATTGCATGGCATCAAGAATGGGTGAAACGGCGTCGTGGCGCGGCGGCAGGTGACAAAAATTGTCACGAGCAAGTTTCCAATATACGTCTTAGGTCACGAAAGCGGAGTAATCAGCATACCGACCAATTCAAGCAGGGTGGAAAACAATGAGGCGTGCTTATTGCAAGTGACGTATTCAACGGGTATACTCTCGGCGCCTTGTTGC
>JBJOID010000241.1:0-10137 GCA_046047315.1 Candidatus Hydrogenedentota bacterium
GCTCGGGGTGGTTGCGTTAAACCGGCTGGTGGCGCGCGACGGGAAGGAGCAGTCGGTCGTCTACATCCTCTTCATGGTCATGGTGGTGGTGCTGTTCACCTTTGCCACGGCGGGGCGCAGCGGCTCCTATGTGGTCGGCTTCACCGATCGCACCTGGGTCGATCTGCCCATCAACCTCGCCATAACGGGTTTTCTCTGGTGGGTGATTCACCGGCTAACGCAAGAGTGCTGCGTGGACAAGACCTCGGCCTCGGGTGAAATCGGCATCGTGCAGGGTACGCTGCTCTCGCTGCAGAAGGCGGGTGCCCAAGCGCGGGAGTTGCCCGCCAAAATGAAGGAGGCTTCCGCGAAGAAGCACCCCGATGAGCCGTGGATATTGAGCAACACCATCGAGGCGTATGATCCGCTCGACCGGGATCGCGACGAGGCGATGAAACTGGCCCATGCGCTCGACGCCGCGGCGGCACCGCCGCCTTCGTGGAAGGAACGCCTGCCCGCGAAGCACCCCGGCATCTCGGTGTTCTATGTTTCCCTGCCCGTCATGGCGGTCTTCGCGCTTGGCTATCCCGTGCTGCTGAACGGCGGCCCCAGCATGATTACCGCCGGCTATGTATTCGTTGCCACCTACACCCTCGCGGCGCTGGGGCTGCTGATGTTCACCAGTCTGCGGGGCCTGCGCGGCTATTGCCAGGAGCGCAACGTGCCCATTCCTACCGGGGTGAGCGGCTTCTGGATGGGCTTCGGCGGACTCCTCGTTGCGCTCGTGCTCTTGGGCGGGCTGCTGGGGCCCGCGCCCGGCGTGCCAACCATGATGCGCGTGGGCGTTCGCGAACTGGACTACAACGCTCGCCACAGCGCTCCATGGGATTACCGCGAATACCAGAGCAGCGCCCCCACCAAGCACACGGGCGAACTGGACCCCAACCTCGCGGGTGCGCAGGGGCAGGGTGAACTCGCGCCCGGCGCCGAGGCGGGCACCGAGGAACAGGAGGGCGGCGCGGCGCGCGAAGGGCAGCCCCGTTCCGCCAGTCCGCCACCGCCGCCTTCCGGCACCACAACCGAGGGCGGGGCCGCAAGCCCCTTGATGGAATTGATGAAGGCCTCCGACGTTGCGCGCGTGGCAGTCATGGCCATCGTGGGCGTGGCCGTGGCGCTGGCCCTCGTGGTCGCCTGCCTCTTTGTGTTGCAGTCGCTTGCAGCGCGACGAGGCGGGGGAGATGCGGAGCGCTTGAGCGCCCTGCGGCGTTTCCTCGAAGGGCTCAAGGCCGCCGCGCGCATGCCCGGCGCCCGGCCGTGGACCGTGCGCGTCAGCCGTGATATCGCCCGCTGCTCCGCGTTTCGCAATCCGATGGACGGGCCCATGCCCCTGCGCGAGAAGGTGCGCTATTCCTACGACGCCCTCTGCGCGCTCGCCGAAGACATGGGGCAGCCGCGCGATCCCGATCGCACACCCCATGAATTCATGGCCAGCTTTCCCGACCGTCTCGCGCCCCTGCGCGACGAAGCCGAGGACCTCACCCGGCTCTTCGTCATCGCGGAGTATTCCAACCTCGAAATCCAGCCACGCGTGCAGGACCGGCTTCGCAGGTTCTGGATGCGCTACGACAACATGCGCCGGGGATTGTTGCGTTGAGTGGCGGATAAATTCCCTATGTACGGGCGAGCAGTGCAGCCAGCGGTGTGGCCACGTCAATGCCAGTCTTGTCTTCGAAGACGGCAAACATGGGGGAGGGATTGCACTCCAGCAGCCAAGTTTTGTCCGGCGTTCGAATGAGATCAACGCCGCTGAAGGGCATGCCGCAGATGCGGGCTGCGGAGATTGCGATAGCGGCTTCCTCCGGGGTGAGTTCCGTGGGCACGACTTCGCCCTCCTCCCGGCGGTAGTCCACTTCGGGCGAGTGAATCTCCGCCGCGCCAACGACTTCCCCATCAATCGCATAGGCGCGCACCGATGTGCCCTCAATGAATTGCTGAAAGAGCACCGGCGCGGCTGCAAGATGCTCCATCCGCTGGGGGAGCAAATCCTCCGTCTCGACCAGGCGCACCGTGGCGCCGCCCGCCAAGGGCTTGTAGACCGTCGCGCCAACTTCCTTGGTGAAGGCCCTAAGAGTCGCGGGATCATTCGAAGCCAGCCATCGCGGCACGGGCAGTCCCGCCCGTTCCAGCATGGCCAATTGAAGCGGTTTGCGGCTGTGCTGCGCGTTCGCCGCCGGGCTGTTCACCAGGCGAACCCCCTGGGATTCCCAATCCAGCAGCAGGCTTTCCAGCAGCGCGCGCTTCTCCTCCATCGCCGCAATCACGCGCCTCGGGCGTTGCTCGAGCAGTTCAGCCAAGCTGGGCATGAGCGGGTGGCAGGCCAGACCCCGCACGTAGGCCGCATGCGGCAGAGGTGTCAAGCGGCCCGCGATGGAAAGCCCTTCGAACCCAAAGGCGAGCCGAGTCTCGCCCGGAAAGGTCGCGGCATCTAAAACAAAGTGCGCGCTGCCGAGACGCTCCAACGCCCCGGCAACGCGGGAAAGCTGCGGGTCGCCGGGCGACCCCACCAAGGCGACCGCCATCAGGCCGACGAGGACTCCTCGCCCACGGCCAGCGTGGTCACCTTCATGTCGCCCTTGTCCGACTCTTCGCCGATCGCGAGCGTCGTCACCAGTCCGCCCGTGTCGGCGGGCAGCGGGCGCTCCAGTTCCTCAATGAACAGGGTTCGGGTAAGCGGGTGTACCTTCTTCATCGCGAATCTCTCCTATGCCCGAGGCATTGCCCATGTCTAATCTACCATGGGCACCCTGCGCCGTTACTCTGGCAACAGTGGGGCGCGGAGGACCCAGGGGGAGGGGCCTCCGCGCACGGAGAAGAGCCTGCGAAAAACCAAGAAGACCACGACCACACGTTGCGCAATCAGCGTTTGCCCTTGCCTGTTGGTCCCTAATTTACCCCACCGGAGACCGATGTGCTCCACGTTGTGAGTCGTGACTTCTTAATTTGCCGTTCAGTTCCGAAAATACCGTCGAGCAAAGCGTACCTGCAATCCCACTTTTTGTCAAATATTCGTCGGTATCCTGTCATAATGATTGATGAATTTGGGGCGATGGGGGTCATTCAGCGATAAAAGGATGATTATCGCAACGGGAAGTGCCCGCGAGTCGCGTATCAAATGTACTAAAATGGAACTATTTTGTTCCCCGGAGGCCAGCTAGAGATGAGGCATTGGTCTGCTACTGGTACAACATCGAGTGCCGATAAGGCCGGCGCGGCGGGTTGGCAGGAAAATCCCCGTGCGGCTATACTCCTCCATCGACTCTGACACTAAGGCAGGGCTTGTGCGGCATGAAGGCCGTTAGCAGCCGGGGAGGGATACATGCGCGTATTGATCACGGGCGGCGCCGGGTTCATCGGGTCGCACTTGTGCGACCGGCTGGTGGCGCAGGGGCATACGGTGACCGTGCTGGACGACCTGAGCACCGGCCGCTTTGAGAACATCGAGCACCTGAAGACCAAGCTCACATGCGTGGTGGACACCTGTCTCGATGAGCGCATCGTGCGCGATCTCGTGCGCGACTGCGACGTGGTCTATCACCTGGCGGCGACAGTGGGGGTGCAGCTGGTGGTGGACAAGCCGGTCGAGACGATCGTGAACAACATCCGTGGCACGGAGGTGGTGCTGGCCGAGGCCTGCCGCTATCGCCGCCGGATGCTGATCACGTCGACGAGCGAGGTCTATGGCAAGGGCGTTCGGGATCAATTCGCGGAAGACGATGACCGGGTGATCGGGCCGACCCACCTGCACCGCTGGGGCTACGCCGCCAGCAAGGCGATAGACGAGTTCCTGGCGCTGGCTTACTGGCGCGAGAAGCGGCACCCGGTGGTGATTGCGCGGCTCTTCAACACGGTGGGTCCCCGGCAGACGGGACGCTACGGCATGGTGATTCCGAACTTTGTGCGGCAGGCGCTGCGCAATGAACCGGTCACGGTTTTCGGTGATGGCGAACAGACGCGCTGCTTCACCTCGGTGAGCGATGTGGTGCCTGCCCTGAACGCCCTGATGGATCGCGAAGACATCAACGGCGAGGTGTTCAACATTGGCAGCGCAAACAAGATCAGCATGGCGGATCTCGCCCGGCGGATCATCGCGCGTGCGGGCAGCACGTCGGAAATAGTCTTCGTGCCGTATGCGAAGGCCTATGGCCAGGGCTACGAGGACATGCGCCACCGCGAGCCCTGCCTGAAGAAGGTGCAGGCGGCCATTCAGTACGAGCCGAGGGTTTCGCTGGACGAGATTCTCGACGCGGTCATCGCGGAGCAGCGGAGCCAGCTCTAGGCTTCACGGCAGCGACAGCAGCAGCATGTCGTCGCCGCTGCCGTCTTCATCACGCTCGTTCATGCCCACACCATGGATGCGCACGGCGTTCTCTTCGACCCGATACTGAAAGGGCTGGCCGTTCATCGGGTCGAGGGGTACGGCTGCGAGGAAGTCCGGCGCGAGCCCTTCGAGCGATTCAGGGAACCCGCCGCCGTACCGCTCCTGCCAGCGCCGAAGGGCCACGGTCAACACGGTGCGCTGGAAGTAGAAATCCTGCTGGGCGCCGCGCAGGAGTATCGCGGTGTTCCAGCCGATGGCCGCACGCTCATCCTGCAGGGCTTCGGCCAGGCCCGGCTGCTCACGAAGATGGGTCTCATGCCGCGATGGCGGCAAAGCGGCCAACGGCGCGAGGGCATCGCGGTGGGCGCGCCACACCTTGGCGCGCGCGCGCGACTCGTACAGGTTGCCCACGTTACGAATGACGCGGCCGGGAGACTGGAAGCGGTCGGACTTGAACGTGAGTGTATTGTCCAGCTTGCGCCACAATTGTTCGAGCAGGGCAGCACGATCGGCGAAGGGCGGGCCAAGCTTCTCCAACTCGCCTTGCAGCCAGTCGAGGTGCGCGGCAACCTGCGGTTTGCGGGCGGCCAGCGCCAGCACGCGCATGGCATGCTCTTCCGTGGCGCGGGAGAAGAGCATCTCGCCCTCTTCCCGCCAAATCATTCGCGCCATGCGCGCGGCATCGAGCAGCACTTTGAGCCCCCGTCGCGTGGTGTCCGGGGCGTGCAGCAGCCACGCGCCGTGCCCCACGGCGGAAAGCCCCAGCGTCTCGTGTTCCGGCCAGCTCCAGCGCAAGAAGCTTGGAGGCGCCCACTGCAGGTAGTAAGGCTGCCCCAGGGCCGCCCTCATGCGTTCCACGGCCGGGCCGCACTGCGCGAGATAGTCGGCCATTGGACCCGGTACGGCCTCGTAGGTGATGCCGAGAAAGTCGCCGAGGGCGGGGTCAAAGTTTCGGTCGGGATCATAGTCGCGGGCAAGCGGACGAATGACCTCGGCTACCGCGTCGGGCATGGAGGGGAGGAGCTCTTCTGCTTCGCGCAGCCCGTTGTACGCGTTCTCGGGCGCCTCGCGGCGGGCCATGTCAAAGGTGGGGTCGTGCTTTTCGGGCAGCACCAGCGTAGGCTTGAGATTGATGAAGTTCAGCGATACGGCGAGGACCGCGAACGCGGCGACCACCCCGCCGGTGAGCAGCAGGTTGCGGCGAACGGAACTGCGCCGTTTCGAGCGGGCCAAGGTCTCAGCTTCCTGCCGCGCGACCGGAGACGTATTCCCTGTTCCGGACCGTGTGCACCGTCCACAGCAGGAAGGCCACGATAATCCCTATCAGCGTGAATAGGGCGGGCACGCCCTCGATGATCAGCACCTCCTTCTGGAAGGTTCCCATCGAGGTCTCGATTTCGACGATGCCGCGTGCGCGGGCCAGGGCCGGAAGCATGGCATCGGTGTATTTTTTGATGGTGAGGAAGTCCACAAGTCCCGGCACGATCATGGCGAGGCCCTGCCAGAAGTAGAGCAGCAGCACGCCGTAGACGATCGGGCGGCGGGTGGCCGCCCCGAGAAACATGGCCACCGCGCCATAGCCCGCCACCGCCATCACGGCCACGCCGCAATAATGGGCGAGCAGGGTGAGGTCGCGGGCCGTCATGCCCAGCCCCTCGAGCGAGCTGCAGGCCACGAAGGTGAACACGATCGAGCTGAGCACAATGAGGCTGGTGACGAGCGCGTAGGCGAGGAAACGGCCCAGCACCCAGGCCGAGCGCGATATTGGCCGGGTGAGCATGTAGATGAGGGTGTTCGTCTCCACGTCCTCGCCCACCTGCATCGAGGCGAAGAAGAGGGCAAGCAGGGCGCAGAGCACGTCGATGTGCAAGCGCTCCACGAGGCTGACAAAGACCTCATTGCCGTTCTCGGAGAACTCGCTTGTGGAGAAGAAGGCCAGCATCAGCGGCACGACCACGGGAAGCATGGCCACCCCGGTGGCAAGAATCAGGCGCTGCCGCCTCAGGATGATGGCCAGGGCAAGTCCGAAGGACGCCCAAAGGTATAGCAGGTAGCCGCCGCGCGGCGGGCGGGTCTCGTGTCGGCGAAGGCCGGTGGATGCGGATGAGGTCATGTCACTTCACCAGGTAGTCGAACACCGACTGGAGATCGTCGTCGGTGCAGGTGATGCTGTCGATGGGTTCGCGCTCGTCGCGGGCGATGTCGTTCAGCAGATCGAAGCAGGCGTTGGGATCCTTGGTTCGCAGCGTTAGGGCTTCGTCGGAGAACTCGATGTTGAGGATGGAATCCATGCCAAAGAAATGCGTGGCCAGTTGTCGGGGATTGGGGGCGCCGATGGTGATGGTGCGGGGGTGGTCGTCCAGCAGGTCGCGTATCTCGCGCACCCGGCCACTGGCCAGCAGCGCCCCATTGTAGATGAACACCACATTGTCGGTCACCCGCTCCACCTCATAGAGAATATGGCTCGAGATGACCACGGAGTATCCCTCGTCTCCCAAGCGGCGCACCAGCGCAAACATTTCCTCGCGCCCCTTGGGGTCGAGGCCCGACATCGGCTCGTCCAGCAGGAGCAGGTCCGGCTCGGAGGCCAATGCCTGCGCAATCTTGATGCGTTGCCGCATGCCCTTGCTGTACTCGTCGATGAAGTCGTCCATGCGGTCGGTGAGGTGCACCAGCTCGATGGCGTGGCGCGCGGCAATGTCCGCCTCTTTGCGCGTCATGCCCCAGTGACGGTTCATGTGGTACACAAACTCGTAGCCGGTCGTGTTGTCGAAGAAGTGGTCGGTCTCCGGGCAATAGCCGATGCGCTCCAGGATGCCCGCGTTGTTGCGGGGCGATTCCCCCAGCACCTTGATGTAGCCCCTGCTGGGTTGATAAAGCCCAAGGGTCAGGCGCATGAAGGTGCTCTTGCCCGCGCCGTTGGGGCCCAGCAGCCCGGTCACCCCGGGGCCGATCTCGATGTCGACATTGTTGAGAGCGACGACCTCGCCAAACCATTTGGAGAGAGACCGCGCCTCGATGATGGGCGCGCTCATGAGGCCACCTCCGCCCGCCGGATCACGCGGGCAATCACCAGCAGCGCGACGATGCAAACCACCGCCACGTAGATCGCGCTCGTCTCCCACGGCACATCGAAGCGCAGCTTGGGCACGTCGAAAAGTTCCGTGCCCAACCGGTACACGGTGGCCGGGAAAGAAACAAGCACGTAGTCGCGATCACGCAACAGGTTTGCGAGCAGACCGCCCATGGCGGACACCACGATGATCGTCATGAATACCGTGATGGCTGCGAAGCCCTGGCTGCGCAGCACGGCCGAGCAGGCGAGGACCGTCAGGGCGCAGGGCAGCACGATGATAAGCGAGAAGAGGGTCAGCGCGCCCGGCCACCACCAGGATTCGTAGAGCAGTTCCCAGCTAGGGCGAAGAATGTTATGCATCAACACCAGGACGACGGCGGGCAGCGCGGTGATGCTCAGGCCCAGGGACACCAGGGCGAGCACCTTGCCCATTACGTAATCCCGCCAGGAGATGGGCTTGGAAAAATAGACGTCCAGCAGGTTATTGCGCGCGTCGTTGCATATCATGCCCGCCCCGGCATACAGCGTCATGAGCAGCACCATCGGCGCCTGCAGCTGGACAAAGTCATAAAAGGCCCGCTGGTTCACCACGATGATCTGCACCTGACTGAGGATCGGGGTCAATACATTGTTGGGGTCCTGCATGATCACGTCATAGGCGACGATCTGCAGCAGGCGCAGCAGCGTATGCAATTGCGCCACCAGCATCAGCACGATAAATATCTTGAACTTCAGCAGCAGCCGCCATTCCTGCGCGAAGACGAGCGCCCAGCGAAAGCTGCGCCGGTAGCTCCCCTCGAAATTACGGTAGGTTCTACGATAGACGGGCATCAGTCCTCCTCCGCGCCGGGAGCGGCCTGCAACGCCTGCATGAACACATCGGTGAGGCTGTGGCGACCGGCGGCCAGGCGACGCACCTGCACGCCCTGGTCACGGGCCACCTCGAAGAGCAGGCGGCGGGGCGCGCCGTCGGGCAGGGTGACGACGATGCGTCCCTCCTGCGTGACCTGCCAGCGGCAGCCCGCCTGGGCCAGTCCCTGCTGGTAGCGATCGTGGCCGTCGCGCACGTCCACCTCATAGCTGGAGGGCATCGCCTCGGTCATCTCACTGATGAGGCCGTCGCGGATCACCTTGCCGCGCTTCATCATGATGACTCGCTCGCAGGTGTGTTGAACGTCGGGCATGAGGTGCGATGAAAGCAACACCGTGACGCCGCGCTTCGACGCGATCTCCCGCACCAGGTCGAGCATCTCGATGCGGCCATCCGGGTCTAGGCCGTTCGTGGGCTCGTCCAGCAGCAGCAGCGATGGGTCATGCACGATGGCCTGCGCCAGCTTCACCCGCTGGAGCATGCCCGTGGAAAAGGTCTGCATCTTCCGGTAGCGGCTTTCGCCCAGTCCCACGTAATTGAGCACCTCGTGCGTGCGCTCAAGCGCGTCGATCCGGTTCATGCCGAACATTTCCGCGCAGTAACAAAGAAAGGTGACCGCGCTAACCTGCGGGCTGAGCACTTCGCGCTCCGGCATGTAGCCCAGCCGCTGCCGCACCGCCAGCGCGTTGCGGGGCATCTCCATGCCGAACATGCGCACGCTGCCGCTGCGCACCCGGTTGAAGCCGAGCAGCGTCTTCATCAGCGTGCTCTTGCCCGCGCCATTGGGTCCCAGCAGTCCCACGGCGCCACCCTCGATGCGCATGGAAACGCCACGCAGGGCCTGGAATCCCCCATACCAGACCTCGGCGTTATCAATCTCGATAACGGACACGTTCTCCTCCCGCACTGTCCAATCTTCGGGTCAGCGACATGCCGCAATGGATTGCGGAAACCCGCTTCAGCATTCGATCAAAGGGCAGGCTGCAACAAACAAAGCTGCTGTACCTTACTCAGTCGCTGGTCTCCACGTTGACATCAAACTGCACAATCGGTTGATCGCCCGTCAACTCGATGAGGGTGGAGAATACGATCTCCACCGCGCCGCCGTCTCCGCCGCCGCCGGGGATGAGCGAGAAATAAATCACCTCGAACTGATAGACGCCGGGCGCGTCCACGCCGACATCGAAGAAGCCCTGGGAATCAACGCTGTTGCCGCCGCCCACCACCAGACGAAGCAACTCCGCCTCGTTGCCGCCGTAGAGCTGCCCGATCGAGGGCCTGCCCACGGGGGTGAGGATGACCTGTCCGCCACCGAGAACGTTTGGCGGGGGCGGGTTGCAGACGCCTTGCAGACGAATTTGCGGCGAGCAGAAATCCACCGTCGCGGTCTGCCCGTCCTGTACATAGACGGAGCGCGCGGGCCGCTCGGAGCCGAGCACGTCCAGCCCCGTGAAGGAGGCGGCGGTCACGGTGTATTCCCCGGTGGCCAGACCGTCTATCTGGAAGTAACCGCTCTCATCGGTGGTGGCGTCGCGCAGGGTGCTGGAGTCCGCACTGCCCACAAACACCTGTGCATTGGGCCAGGGGCTTCCGTCACTGCGGCACACCGTGCCCGTGAGCACGCCGCCGTTGCCGAGCGTGATCTCCACGCCGTCGCGGACTTCACCCTCGGCCAGCGTGATGACCTCGCTGCTGGCGCGTGCGTAGGTGGGATGCTCGACGTTGATCACGTAACTGCCCGCGGGCAGGCGTTCGAAGGCGAAGGCGCCATCCTCGCCTACGGTGTATTCGGTGCTGATGGGGCCGCCGCCCTCAAGGGCCGCCGCGAGGCCG
>JBJOID010000242.1:0-3352 GCA_046047315.1 Candidatus Hydrogenedentota bacterium
ACTCCTCTGGCGGGAAGTAGCGATAGAATATGTTCCTGTTCGACAATTCGCTACTGATAAAGGACTCGATGCTGTAGTATATCGGTTCTGTTGCCGAAAAGCGATTTGTGGGCGGGCCAAACTCTTTGGTCAACTGAAAATACAGATCCTTGCCGATTGGCACAGTATTGGTCAGCTGCCCAGCGCCGCTTTCCGAAGGGAGACACGGCATTAGCGTCCAAGCGCTGATGAGAACGACGTGGCAGAAACAGCGGGATTTCATAAATAACCTCCGCGTCATTCGGAGCATTCAAAGCAATGTCATGGTTTAACCCCTACCTTCTGGCCGAAGGGCTGTGTCACCCTCCCCCCCTCTGGATTTGAATCGAGATAGCCGCCTCGGGCAGCCATGTAATCTTCAGATCTGGATCGAATCGTTCTCCGCCAATGCTCTCAATCACGCATGTTTGCAGCCTTAGCGGAAAAAAAAAAGGTGTCGGTTCTGAATGGCGGTTAGTTAAGGCCCAAAACTTTCTTGGTGAGACGTTTGCGGCGGCGGGTGTCGGGCAGGGTTCCGAAGATCATGGAACGACTGAGCCCTTGCATGCGGTTGAGGATGTCTTGGAGTTGGCGCCAGTTCTCGATCGCTTCCTGTAAGGCTTCGAACTGTTCCTTTGAGAGAGCGACACTCACCGTTTTGCCTTTAACCTTGCGCGTCCACTGGTAGCAGGGTCCGCCGGCTCCCGGACCGCGGTCCTGCACGTAGCCCTGACTGATCCAGCCCACTTGGGTCAACTGCTGACACAACCGCGCATACTCGGCCCGGAGTTGTTCGGCATCCACGTTCATTGAACAGAGAGCGTAGCAGACGTGTCAATAGGGCGGTATAGCTACCGCTCTATGCACACACCCTTCTTCTCCCCCTGGCGCGCCCAACTGGCCGTCCTGGGTCGCCGCACCACTCAGGCCCTGCGCCAAAGCACCCTCGCCCAACTGGGCGAGCATCTGACCCAACTCATCCCCACCCACCTCCTGGCCGCCGAGGAGGAAGGCCCCGGCAGCCGAGATCGCCTCTACTCCCTGCGCCTGACGTGCGAATGCTTCCTGTGGCAATTGCTCAATCCGGGGACCGCTTGCCGGGAGGTCGTCCGCCAGGTCCAGGCCCTGTGCCGGCTGCAGGGTAAGGCGCCGCCTGACGAAGGCACTTCCGCCTACATCCAAGCCCGCCTCCGCCTGCCCCCTGAACGCTTGGAGCGTATTCTCAGCGCGACCGCCCAAGCGGCCGATCAACGTGCGGGCCGCCTCGGCCACTTGGCCGGACGGCCGGTCAAAGTGGTCGATGGCACCACCGTGCAGTTGCCCGACACGCCCCAGAATCAGAAAGCCTATCCCCAACCTTCCACCCAGAAGCGCGGGTGCGGCTTTCCGGTGATGCGCCTGGTGGTGCTGTTTTCCCTGGCCAGTGGGGCGTTGCTGGACGTGGCGATGGGCAACCTGCACAGCCACGATCTGCGGGTGTTCAGCCTGTTGTGGGAGGTGCTACGCGCCGGAGATGTTGTGCTGGGCGACCGGGGGTTCGGCAATTTCCCCACCCTGGCCCGCCTGCCCCTGCAAGGGGTGGATGTGGTGGCCCGCCTGCATCAGCGCCGCAAGGTGGACTTCCGCCGGGCCAAACGGTTGGGCCACCACGACGGCTTGTTTGTCTGGCGCAAGAACCCTCAGCAATCCCACATCTTCTCCGCAGCGCAGTGGCGGGCCTTGCCCGAGGAGATCACGGTGCGGATCGTGCGCTTCCACGCCACCCTGCGGGGCTTTCGGCAGCGAAAGATCACCTTGGTGACCACGCTGCTGGATCCGGTGGCCTATCCGGCCGAGGAACTGGCCGCGCTCTACGGCCGGCGTTGGCGGCTGGAACTGTGTCTGCGCGATGTCAAAACCACCCTGGGCATGGAGGCGTTGCGCTGCCAGTCTCCGGCGATGGCGCGCAAGGAAGTGCTGGCGTATCTGATCGCGCACAACCTGGTCCGCGGTGTGATGGCCGAGGCGGCCCTGGTGCATGACGCCCGGCTGGACCGGCTCAGTTTCAAGGGCACCCTGGACGCGCTGCGCCAATACAGTGCGGCCCTTGCACAGGCACGCTCACGCAAGCTGCGGCGTCAACTCTGGCAGGATCTGCTGCTGAACCTGGTGCACGATGAAGTACCTTGGCGACTCAACCGGAGTGAACCCCGCGCCGTGAAACGTAGGCCCAAGCCCTATCCGCTGCTCAATCAACCTCGACGACGCTTTGTCGAGGTGCCCCACCGTAACCGCTACTGGAACAAGAAACCCCGCAATTATCGAGCCCTTAACTAACCGCCATTCGTGTCGGTTCTCACTTTTAACAGTTTTGCTTGGCATACACCAGATTCGAGACGTTCGACCGGCTGCCCATTCTCAACCGGTCCGCAATCCAGCCATAGCTCACCGTCGTCTCCGCCCGCAACCGCAACGCCACTCGCATCTTCACCTTGTGCCCCTTCGCGGTCGAGTTCAGCTTCGCCTCGTTCCAGCGTGCCTTGCGTAGCTCCATGCTCACGATTCGTTCCGCCTCCTCCGCCTCCGTTTCCCTCCGCTCCTCCCCGTAGTGTTCCGCCCCCATCCCGCCAGCCATTTCTGCCAGCAATTCCTTCCGAAACCGCTTGTCCCCCAGACACCACCCCCGCCGCAACGGCTTGTAGGTCGCCGAATCCTCCGCCGTACGCCGCTCTTCCACACACCGTTCAAGATACTGCCGCCCCACCTTGCTGTCCTGGGACACTCGATACTCCCCGAGCAACCGTCTCACCCGCAGCCAAGGCCACCGGCGCTTGGGACGTTTGAGATACTCCGGCCAACTGCTCCACGGATACTCCCGCAATGCTTGCTGCGGTCCCAGCAGCTTGGCCCGGGCGGGATTGAGATGCACGTAATCGCACACCGTCTTGAAGTAGCCCGGACTCGACCCGTCCACCACCAACGACTTGTAGCGGCCGCTGAAGAGGTGGCCAAAGAGCTTGTGCCGACGGTTGAACCGTCCGGTGTACACGCCCATGAACCACTTCATGCCCGCCACCAGATTGGGCTGGGGGGTCTCGACGATCAGATGAAAATGGTTGGGCATCAGGCAGAGGGCATGCACCTGCCACCCCGTGCGAGCGCAGCACTGGCCGAGGGTTTCCAGAAAGGTCTCCCGATCCTGATCGTCCTTGAAGATGGGCTCGCGCCGATCGCCACGGTTCATGACGTGATAGACCGCACCTTCATACTGAATCCGATGCTTCCGGGCCATGCGGGGCATGGTTAATTGGCCATCCGCTGCTGTCAATAGTGAGAACTGACACCTCAGATGCCA
>JBJOID010000243.1:0-9681 GCA_046047315.1 Candidatus Hydrogenedentota bacterium
CTCCGAAAAACTGCATTATCCCGTGCCCCGTCAACCCGCATGAGTATTCAATTGACGGTATGTCGGTTAACGCAGTTTTTCGGAGCGACGTTTGGCGCAAGCGCTTGCAGGGGGCGCGATGGCTATGCTAGATTTCGGGGCTTGTTCCGGGCTATTTCCGCCTGTCGCGCCGCGACCTGCCTGGACCGGGCTTTATTTTCCTTCTGATTTTCGGAGAACTGGGGACGTGCAAAACCTTATCCGCAAGCACCGTGTGCTTTTTGGCTCGGCCATTTTCCTGATCATCGGCATCCCGATGCTCTTCTTCGGCGTGCCGAATTTCATGGACGGCACCGACATGCAGGATCCGACCGTGATTACGGTGGGCGATATCGAGGTGAAGGCCTCGGAATTCCGCCGCAATCTGGACGCGGTGGCGCAGTCCCGGGCGATGGGCGGCGAACGCCCCACCTATGCGGAGCTGGACAAGGACGGCGCGGTGGGCGAGGTGCTCGACAATCTCGTGAACGCCGCGCTGCTGCGCGCCGAGGTGGAAGAGCGGGGATTCCCGGTCAGCGAGGAATTCCTCATCAACCACTTGCGCAAGGAAAGCATCTTCCTCAATGAGGAAGGCAATTTCGACCCGGAGGCTTGGAATACCTGGGTCAAGAACCAACAGGACAACGGCCTGAACTGGAATTCGCTCTACGAGGATTACCGCAAGGACCTCGGGCACCAGACCTATCTTGACCTGATCCGCAAGCCCGCCGGCCGCATTCTGGAGTCGGAGCTGGATTATCAGCTGACCGACGACTACACCAAGATCAAAGTGCGCTACCTGCAGGTTTCTCCCCCCATTGACGAGGCGCTGATGCGGGAGTATTTCGACAAGAACGTCGAGGAATTCCGCAACCCGGAGAACAAGCGGGCGAGCGTGGTGACCTATTCGCTTCGGGCCGAGAAGCCCGCGAAGGCGGACGAGCTGGTGGCGCAGGCGCGCGGCGGGGCCGACTTTGCCACGCTGGCCAATGAGAATTCAGACCTGAAGACGGAAAACGGCGGCGACATGGGCTGGCGCCGGCAGAGTGAGAACGAGCTGGAGCATCGCAAGCCGATGTTCGCCATGCAGCCGGGCGAAGTGAGCGATGCCATCGAAGGCCCGAACGGTTTCTATATCTACAAGGTGCTGGAAGAACGCCGGGTGGATGATGCCGGCAACGTGATTCCGGCCGAGGCGCAGCCCGCCGAGGGCGAGCCCACCGGCACCCGCGAGGTGCGCGTGAGCCAGATCTTCGTGCAGGCCACGGTGACCGATGAGGACAAGGCCGCGCGCCAGGCGCAGGCCCAGGCGCTGGCCGACCGCGCGGCGGAGCTGGGAGGCCTTCAGCAGGCGGCGGCGGAAGCGGGCGTGACGGTGGCCCAGATTGGACCGTTCACCGACCGCAGCACGGAAATTGAGGGCATCCCCACGGCGGACGTATTCGAGTTCCGCCGGGCTTTCACCGACGCAGAGATTGCGCCATACAACGTGATCGCGGCTCGGGACGCCGTCTATGTGGCGGTGCTGGACAGCAAGGAGCCGGGTGAAATTCCTCCCTTCGAGGAAGTGCGGGAAGCGGTGCAGAACCGCTACACCAGCGACGCGGCGGAATACCGTGAGAAGGTGGAGCTATACGCCAAGCAACTGGAAGAGGCGGCTATCACCTCGCTCGACCAGGCCAAGGTGTTGTTCCCCGACATGACAGCGGAGATTGCCGAGCTCGATTTCTTCACGCGCAAGGACATGCTCTGGCAGCAGCAGTTCTATGTGGCGCCGACGCAGATCTACGAGGAAGTTGGCCGCAAGCCGATTGGCTCGGTCAGCAAGGCGTTGCAGGATTTCCGCAACAATTACTATTTCGTGGAGCTGGCGGACCGTCAGGAGCCCACCGAGGAAGACAAGGCCAAGTGGCCGGAAGAGAAGGAACGCCTGCGCGAGCAGATCGCCTCGCGTAAGGGCATGGACATTATCGAGGACTACGCGCTCTACCTCCGGCAGACCAAGATTCCTGCCACCTATGTGTCGATGGACAACGACCTGATCAGCCTCATTATCGGGCGCGAGGATGAACCCGCGCTGCCCGAAGAGGCGCCCGCTGGCGCGGCGGCCACGGACACGGCGGTGGATACGACCGTGACCACGGACTCCGCGACGGAAGCCCCGCCCACGGAAGCGGCCCCGGCGACGGACGCACCCGCCGAAAGCACCGAGGCCCCTGCCGCCGAGCCGGCGCCCGCCGCGGAAGCCCCTGCGGAAGCCACCGAAGCCCTGGCAGCGGAGACCCCGGCGGAGCAGTAAACTCGGGCCGCCATGCGTGGGCGGCGCAACCTGCTTTCAACAATGGCGACGGGCCGATGCGCGTCGCCATTGCGTTTTTGTGGAGGCCGCCGGGCAACATTGCGGGCGGCAAGGCATTGCGGAGCACGACCTTGCGGGTGAATCTGAACGAGCAGCAGCGCGCGGCGGTGACGGCGCCGGATGGCCCGTCGCTGGTGCTGGCGGGCGCCGGCAGCGGCAAGACCCGCGTGATTATCGAGCGGCTGGCTTATCTGATTGACGAGCGCGGCGAGGACCCCCGCGGCATGCTGGCGTTGACCTTCACCAACAAGGCCGCCGGGGAAATGCGCGAACGGCTTTGCGCCCGCCTGGGCGTGGAACGGCTCGACGCATGGATGGGCACCTTTCACTCCTTCGGGCTTTACCTGCTCCGGCGTGAGATAGAGCGACTCGGGCGGGCTCGCCATTTCACCATCTTCGACGATGGCGACCAGCTGTCCCTGATGAAGCGCCTGGTGCGCGACATGCCCTCGAAGTTCGCGAAGGTGTCTCCGCGCTCGGCGCTTCATTACATCAGCCGCCTGAAGCAGGACGTGGGCGCGCCGCCGCCACTGGAAGAAGAGCTGGAGCCGGAGGAGGCGACCCTGCGCCACTTGTGGCACGCCTATCACGACACGCTGCACAAGGCCAACGCGGTGGATTTCGATGACCTGCTGGTGCTGACCGTGCGTCTGCTGGAAGATTTCCCGGACGCCCGGGAGAAATACCAGCGACGCTACCGCCACCTTCTTATTGACGAGTATCAGGACACCAACCGGGCGCAATACCTGATTGCCCGGCGGCTGAGCGAGGCGCACGGCAACCTCTTCGTGGTGGGTGACGAGGACCAGAGCATCTACTCCTGGCGCGGCGCGGACATCAACAACATCCTCGATTTCGCGCAGGACTTCCCCGACGCGAACGTGTTCCGGCTTGAGGTCAATTATCGCAGCAGCAAGGAAATTCTCGATGCTGCGAACCGGCTGGTGGCGAACAATGCCAAGCGGCTTGGCAAAACCCTGACGCCCGCGAATCCCGAGGGACCGCCGGTGCATTTTGAACAGCTGGACGATGGCCTGCACGAGGCGCGTTTCGTGGTGGAGGACATGGCCAAGCGGGGCCTCGAGCCGCGCGGCGTCGCCATCATGTACCGCACCAACCAGCAGTCGCGCGTTATCGAAGAAGCCCTCATGGCCAAGGGCATCCAACCGCGCGTGCTGGGCGGCATCCAGTTCTACCGCCGCAAGGAAGTGAAAGACGTCATCGCTTATCTGCGCCTGCTGGTGAATGCCAACGACGACGAGGCGCTGCTGCGCATCGTGAACGTGCCTGCGCGGGGCATGGGCGCGCAGACGCTGGAGCGCATCGAGGAATACGCACGGGCACGGGGTCATGCCCTGCTGCGCGTGATGCGTGACATCGAGCACGACGACTCGGTGCCCGCGCGCGCGCGCGACGCCTCGGGGAAGTTCGTGCAGTTGATCGACGACCTGGCCATCCTCGCCAAGACCGAGCCGCTGCACAAGCTGGTGCGCGAGGTGGTGGATCGCACGGGCTACCGCCAGGCGGTAGAGCAGAGCGACGAGAAGGATTTTCGCGACCGGATTGACAACATCGAGGAATTTATCAGCGCCTGCAAGCAGTATGAGCAGCGGAACGAGAACGCCACCCTGGAGGCCTACTTGCAGGAGATGGCGCTGTTGTCGGACTCGGACGACTACGACCCCGCGCTGCCCGCGGCGACCCTGCTCACCTGCCATACGGCCAAGGGCCTTGAGTTCGACCACGTCTACCTTGTGGGTTGCGAGGAGGGGTTGCTGCCGCACGGGCTTGAGTTCGAGGGCGACCGCGACGTGGAGGAAGAGCGGCGGCTGTGCTACGTGGCGATGACGCGCGCGCGAAAGAGCCTCGTGATGACGGCGGCACGGGCGCGCATGCTCTACGGCCGCACCGACGAGCACCGCGAGGTGTCGCGCTTCGTGCGGGAAGCCGGGGTGCTGGCGGCCCGCAAGGCCGCGGTGCCGCCGGAGGAAAAGTCTACGCTTCGCGCGGGGCGGCCCGCGCAACCGCTCCCGCAGGCAGCCCCCGTGGATTCGCTGCCCACGGGCACGGTGGTGCGGCATGCGCGCTTCGGCGACGGCGTGGTACTGTTTAGCTCGGGCAGCGGCGCTTCGCTCAAGGCCAAGGTGCGCTTCAACAGCGGGCGCACCGTCATGCTGATGATGAGCGTGGCCCCGGTGGAAGTGGTGAAGAAGCCCCGCGGATGAGCCCAAAGGAGGATGAGCCTGTGTCGCTGGACGACCTGAGGCAACGGATCGACGCCATTGACCGCGACGTGCTGTCGCTCTTGAACGAGCGGGCGGAGTGCGCGCGCGAGATTGGCGAAATCAAGCGCAATGACAACGCGCCGTTCTACGTGCCGGAGCGCGAGCGTGAAGTGTTCAACAAACTGGCCGCCCTGAACGAGGGCCCGCTGGACAACCGCGCCGTGCAGGAGATTTACCGCGAGGTCATCAGCGCCATACGCGCGCTGGAGAAACCCACCAGCGTCGCCTTCCTGGGCCCGAAGGACACCTTCAGCCACCAGGCCGCCGTGAGCGTTTTTGGCAAGTCGGCCGAGTATCACCCGCTGCCCTCCTTCGCCGACATCTTCACCGAGGTCGAGCGCGGACGGATCGACTACGGCGTGGTGCCTGTGGAGAGTTCGATGGGAGGAGCGGTCAGCGACACGCTTGATCGCTTCATCACCTCGGAATTGAAGATCATCCGCGAGATTATGCTGCACATCACCCAGAACCTCCTGGGCAAGGGGCCAATGGAATCGATCCAGCGGGTCTACTCGAAAGACAACGCCCTGCTGCAATGCCGCAACTGGCTGCGGGCGAACCTCCCCCACGCCGAGCAGATTCCCACGTCGAGCACGGCGGAAGCGGCACGCATGGCGGCGGAG
This sequence comes from Candidatus Hydrogenedentota bacterium, assembly GCA_046047315.1. GTDB lineage: Bacteria > Hydrogenedentota > Hydrogenedentia > Hydrogenedentales > JAEUWI01 > WGMK01. The sequence goes on from JBJOID010000243.1 coordinate 5,286, forward strand.
GAAAGCGGCGCCGCGGCTGTGGCCAGCAAGCTGGCCGCCGAGACCTATGCGCTCGACATCCTCGCCGCGCGGATTGAAGACGCCGCCCACAACTTCACGCGCTTCTTCGTGGTGGGGCGCCAGGAAGTGAAGCCCACCGGCGACGACAAGACCTCGCTGCTGCTGGCCGTGCGCGACCGGCCCGGCGCACTCTTTCAGTTGCTGCTGCCCTTCTCCGACGCCGGCATCAACCTGACCCGCATCGAGTCGCGCCCCTCGCAGCAAAAGGCCTGGGAGTACGTCTTCTTCGTGGACTTTCTCGGCCATGCGGCGGACCCCGCGATTGCGGCAGTCATTGAGAAAGTGGCGGAGCAGGCGCGCACGCTCAAGGTGCTGGGCTCCTTCCCGCGCGCGGACTACCCGGAGATCTGACCGGCATGCGCGTATGCGGGCATCGGGGCGCGGCGGGGCTTGCCCCGGAGAACACGCTGGTTGCGGTGCAGCGCGCGCTCGACCTTGGCGTGGACCTTGTCGAGTGCGACGTGCATGCCAGCGCCGACGGCCGCGTGATGGTGATACACGACCCCACCCTCGAGCGGACCACCAATGGCGCGGGACGCGTGGAGCGACACCCCTTTGAGGCCCTCCGAAAACTCGACGCTGGTGGCGGTGAACGGATACCGGAGCTGCGCGAAGTCATCGATCTGGTGAAGGGCCGCGCGGAACTGGTGTGCGAATTCAAGACGCCCGCCGTGGTTGAAGCCGCGGTGGCCTGCGTGCGCGGCGCGGGGCTGCTGGACGACACCACCTTCATCGATTTCGACTGGCGGAATCTCGATACCTTAAAGCGCATCGAGCCGAAGGCCCGCTTTGCCGCGCTGCTGTGGAACGTGGACGACGTGCTGCTGGCCGAGGCCCTTGCCGTTGGCAGCGGCATCGACATGCACTACAAGCGCGTGAGCCTCGCGGTGTCCGAAATGGTGCACAAAGCTGGGCGCTTCCTCTGGGTCTACACGCCCAACTCCCCCGAGTCGCAACGACTGATGCACGAGCTCGGCGTGGACGCAATCACCACCGACCGCCCCGACCTCGCGCTGGCCGCTCCCTGATCAATGTCCTCGGGCGATTGCCCGGATTGGACTACTCCGCGGCGGCCACGGTGGCGGCGTTGCTTTCCTTGTCGAGGGCAATGAGCATGGGCTCAAGCGGAACGAGGCGCAGCGGGAAGCGCACTTGCTGGTTGAGCAGCACGTTGACGCCCGATTGCAGACCGCCCGCAAGATAACAGTCCACACCGTCCTTGCGCAGGCTGACGAGGTAGAGGTAGGGCTGGCCGTCATGCTCGACGTAGCGTGAGAAGACGCCCTCCAGCGGGAAGGCGAAGCCGTTCACCGGACGGGGGATGCGGCCAAGGGAACCGCGATCGATGTGCGCGTCCATGGCGTGCAGGTATTCGGTGGGGAGGTTGAGGCCGCGCACCAGCACGGTGTTGCCGGTGTTGCGCACCACGTCATGGCGCGACATGCCGTGTTCGTTGTAGGGGATGGGGCGGCCCGTGCGGGCCACGGCGGCACCGCCCTGCACATGCTCAGCGAGCACCTGGAAGGCTTCGTCCGAAAGGGCCGGAGTGTCGGGAATGATCAGCAAGGGCAGATTGGCAAGCGCGCCGGACACACACTGGCTCTCGGTGATGAAGCCGGTCTTGTGGCCGCTGAACGAAGCGCCCTCAAAGGCGAAGCGCGCGGATTCGAGATGCGGTTCGCCGTCGTCAAAGAGTTTCGAGGAATTACTGTAAAGGATGCCGATTTCGATGGGAGCCTGTTGGAAGGCGTTGAGCACCGGCCCCCAGGCGTTGATCTCCGCGCGCGCGGTCAGCAGCGCCTCGAGCGCATTGGGGTCGTCCAGCCAGGGCGACGCGGTATCGAAGGCCACGCCGTCGGCCCCGCTCATGGCCAGCTGCCACATCGCCGTGCGTGTCTGCGCAAACAGTGAGGCATCGTTCCCCGTGGCCGTGTCGCTGCCGAGCACGTAATCGGAAACCAACAGCGGCTTGTCGGGAGCGAAAGACTTCGTCAGCGCGGCCACGGCTGTCTGGCCGGGATAGTCGCAAATGTACACGCCGTCACCACGCGACATCGAGGCCGAAACGCCCGAGGCCATGAAGTAGTTCACGCCCTCTTCGCGGTTGGGCTCGATACGCGCCGCGCCCTTGCCAAAGAGGTCTTCGGAGTAGGTGACATAGCGCGGCAACGTGGGCGCGATGGTGGCCGAGAGCTGCGCCGCCCACTCCACGTATTGCAGCGCAAGCGAGCGGTGGAAGGATTGCCAGTCGTACTGGAAGGCGCGGCGGTTCTGGTAGCTGTGCTCGAACTCGCCCTTCAGGGTGATTTCGCTGTAGTCAGCCAGGTGGGAATGCCACGCGCGGTTCAGGTCGATGCGGTCGGGATAGATGCGCTCGATGTGTTCCACGAAAAGCTGGCGGAAACGTTCCTCTTCGAACTGGAAACGCGGCGCGGCCATGAGCTCGACAGCGGCCACACCGTAACGCTCCAGCACGGGAAGCAGGGCTTGGGCATGCTGCTCAAAGAGCACGCGCGCATCCGGGTGGGCGATGTCGACAAAGCCCTTGGCCGAGATGTTCGGGTACCGCTGGAGCATCTCCGGTCCGAGCCGGTCGGGACGAAGGCGGGCCGTGACGGCCATCCCCAACTCGCGGGCGCGGCCCAGTGTCGCCTCCAGTGCGGCGAGGTTGAGGCTGCCGTCGGGACCCGCGATATCCGCGGGACCCAGATCAAGCGTCACCCACTGGCAGCCCAACCGCCGGGCGCGGTCGATCTGGGCGGGATCCACTCCCTTCAGCGAGAGACCAAACGGAAAAACTGGTCCACCTTCTCCGTGAAAGCCCTGTGCGCCCAACGAAACGGGTGACGTGCCCGGCGCGGTGGCCAGGCGATCCGGCCCTGCGCTGCCCGCGAAGACCATGCCCGCCGCGATGCGGTTGGTGGCCGTCTCCAGATAATCGGTCTTCGCGACCAGTTGCGGCCAGAGGCTTGCGGCCTGATCGGCACGGGCCATCCCGAGAATCTCGCGGCAAAGGCTCAAGCGCGCGTCGGAGGGAGCCTCGGCCGAAAGCGTGGACAACTGCTCAAGTCGTGCCTCAAGACGAACGAGGGTGTCGTTCAAGGCAGCGGAGGATACCCGCCGCAAGGGCACCGACACTTCGGCGGGGGCGAAACGCTCGCTGTATGTCATGGTCAGCGCAGCCGTGTATTGACCCACGGGCAGGGTGGCCGTCTCGACGTCGAAGTGAAAATGGTTCGCACCGTGATAAAGGTCCAGCGGGATTTGGTTCTCCGCAAGCGTGGCGCCCGCCGCGTCAAGCAGGCGGAGCGTCGCCACCAGGCCCTGTCGTTCGCGCCGGCTTTCCACCAGGCAATCCAGGCGAACCACGCTGCCGCCGGGTGCCTCGGGAGGAGCGGTCACCGTGAGCCGAATTTCTTCGCTGACAAAAGGCCATGGGCTGGTAACCCAGATCGCGTCCAAAGCGAAAGCGGGAAAAGCGCATACCGCCATCAGCAAAAGCGAAAACAGCGGGAAGATACTTTGATAGCGTGTCATGAATAAGGCTCTCAAACCGGGATTTGCCGCGTATCGCCTTGCGAATCAAGCCATTCCGCGGTGGTCTACCGCATTCTAATGGCACCGCCGCGCTCAATCAACGATAGAACGGACGCCGCACCCGGGCCGATGACCAGGTGGACCGGGGTTCAGCGCCCGTTGCCGAAGTACGCGTGGGTGCCTTTGGCGGCAATGGCGCCGCCGATTCGGCTCAGCGCGTGGGCGTAGGCGGCCGTCCGCATCGGGATGTTCTTCTCCTTCATGCGGCGGTAAACGAGGTCGAACTCCCGCGCCATGATGGCATGCAGCCGCTGGTGAACTTCCTCCAGGGTCCAGTAAAAGCCCGCCTTGTTCTGTGTCCATTCGAAGTAACTCACGGTCACGCCGCCCGCGTTGGCCAGGATGTCGGGCACAACCAGCACGCCGCGCTCGTCCAGAATGCGGCTGCCTTCGCTGGAACACGGTCCGTTGGCCACCTCGACCACATAGGGTGCCTTCACGCGCACCGCATTCTCAGCCGTGATTTGGTTCTCCAACGCGGATGGAATGAGCAGGTCCACGTCGAGTTCCAGCAGTTCCGCATTGCTCAGGGGCTGGGCGGGCGCCACGTCACGAAGCGCGCCGCCGTAGATTGCGGTCACCGCCCGGCTCTCTTCCTTCACCTGAATCAATCGGTGCACGTCGAATCCATCGGCCTGGTATACGCCGCCACTTGAATCGCTCACCGCCACTATGCGGTAGCCGTCGGCATGCAGCAGCCGCGCGACCGCCTGGCCCGCGTTACCGAAACCCTGCACCG
>JBJOID010000244.1:0-27094 GCA_046047315.1 Candidatus Hydrogenedentota bacterium
GAAAGCATAGGCGGCCACCTTGGCATCGCTGCCCTCCGGCTGATAGCTCCAGAAGGGGGCCTCTCCGCAGATGTGCGGCGGCCGGCGATCGGCAAGCAGAATGCCACGCGGATGGACCATCAAGACGATGTTCTCGGAAAGGTCCAGTCGTCTTTCGTGTAAGAGGGTGAGCATCGATAGGATTAGCGCTTGAGCACGTAAGGCTGCGTCCAGGCGGTTTCCACGTCACCGATGGCGAAAGGATTCTCTTTTGGCTTGGACGAGATTATCTTCGCCCGCACATAGAGTTCATCGCCGGTGAAGCGGTAATCGGCCTCGCTGCCCTCCGTCTCCTGAAGGACGACGCCAATGCTGTCGCTATGAAGGTGGTTCATGTTGGGGTTGGGGTTGCCGTCCGCATCGATCACGGGAGTCACGCGGTCGTCGAAGCCCTGGTGCGTGCCGATGAATTGCGTCTTGTAGGTCACGCCCTCTTCAGCGGCAATTTCGACCCTGTAACCTTCCACGTCGGTCTTTACGGAATTCAACGTAACGCCGGAAGTTGAATAGAAACGGCCGCCCTTCATCGCTGCCGTGATGGTGTCCGCATCCAGTTTATCGGCCAGCACCATCACCCACCCGCGCGCGCCATTGCAGAACTCCGGACCTTCCTGAAAGTAGTCGTGTGTATCGTCGGTGGCGAAGCCAAGAAACTGCGCCGCGGGATTCTTGGCGATGCGCATCGCCAAGATGATGTCCCAGATGCGATCGGTGTTCACCATGCCGCGCGACTCGTTGCCCCAATTGCGCACCCCCGGGTGGCCGTTGAACACCTCGAAGCTGGTTACTTCCAGCGTGGGCACTATGGTCTGCACCGGGACGCCATCGCTCCAGTTGGGATGATTCAGGTGGCCGAACATAGGCACGCCATATTTCGCCTCCTGGGCGGCGATTTCCTCGAAGGCATGCTGCATGGACTTCTCGGCGGCGCTGCTGTTCAGCGGGGTAATCTTATCCCGGACGTTGATGCCGTTCACGTGCACCTTGGGAGTCATGCAGGTGATTTCTTCGGCCTGAATCAACAGGAACTTCTCGGGTTCCTCGAAGTGCGTCTTCACTTCGGGGAGGGTTTTCAGGCGCATTTCGCTCACCCCACCCACGTCGCGCAGCTCAACGGCATCGGCGCCGAATTCCTGCTTCAGCAACTCCACCTGTTCCGGCATGAGACGGCTCTTGCCGCCCACCACCATCCACTTTTCGGCGTCCGCGCTGGACAGGATGTTGTGGTCGGAGAGGCACAGGAAATGGTAGCCGCGATCCTTGTACCACTTGGCGGCGTATTCAGGCGCGGCTTCACCGTCGCTCCACAGGGTGTGGGTGTGGGTGTTGCCCTTGTACCAGCGCAGGGTATCCCCGGCTTCGAGGTTGATGTCCGCGATGGCTGTCCCCGCTGAAAGACAGGCAAATGCCACCGTTGCCGCAATACACAGGCTCCGCATGCGCTCTCCTTTTCACCGGACTCCCATCCGGTTCCTCCCCATCAGGAAAGAGAGTACAGACTCGCTCCGGCCAATCCAAGCCGGCGGACGGAGAGCCTAACGCGCCCCCGTGTTGGTCACCCGTCCATCCAGATGGATGGCCGTGGTCTCGTAGCCCATGATTTCAAGGGGGGTCTTTCCGGCGTACTCGTCGGAACACTTGCCGGAGTAGTAAAGGCCGAGCAGGATGCTGCGGAACGCGATGTCCAGCTTGCGGCAAAGTGTGCCAAGGGGCTCCGGCCAGGCATGGCCGTTCTGGCTGACCCAGACAACGCAACGCAACAGCGGAGCCGGCAGCCAATAGAGGGCGTCCAGCAGCCCTTTGAGATCCTTCATGTCCTCTTCGGGCGCGAAGGTCACCAGCATGTCCACATGCTGGATGCAGCCCAACACAGAGAAGGAGGGATGCTCGCCATTGTGGGGCATGAGAATGTCGCCGATGCGGTTGAGCGCGTCAAGCTGATTGCGCGAAAGCACCTTGGACTGGGCATTCTTGGGAAGCGGGGCCATGGGCGCGTTCCTAATTGTTCAGCAGGCCGGTGGCCATGCGATGCGTGAGGGCATAGACCGTCAGTGCAGGGTTGATGCCAGGGGCATTGGGGAAGGTGCTGATGTCCGCCACGTGGATGTGGGGGTGATCGTGCAGGGTAAACTCCGGGTTCACCACGGAGTCGATTCCATCAACCCCAATGCAGCAACCGCCCATGGCATGAAGCCCGAAGCCCATCGGGCCGTAGACGATCTCCTCGGGTTGAAGCACGGCGAAGACCTTGCGAATGGCCTCGAAGCCCTTGGCGCGCCGGGACTCGTCCTGCGCGGTGAGCCGCTTTTTTATCTGAAGTCGGCCCGACTTCGACAGGAACATCTCGCCAACGTTCTCATCGCGTATCGCTACTTCAATGCAGGCGAAGTGACGGTACTTGCTCATTAGCCGCTGAAGGTCGGGGCCGATACGCTTGGTAACCGTGGCGATGGCAATGGGCGGTGCAAAGACGTTTTCCAGCTTGTAGCCCTCGCGGCGCATATTGGGGTCCTCGGAGGCCACACCCTGAAGGGCTCCCCGGTGCGCGTTGACCGGCTCCTTGAATACCGCGAAGTTCATGAACTGGGGGTGCATCGCGAACTTCTTGCCCAGCGAATTATAGTTCTCTCCGTAACCGCTGCGCAGTAGAATCTCGGTGGTACCAAGGGCGCCACCGGCCACCACCACGTGTTTCGCCTGATACGAGACCTCGCGGCCCGCCTGACGCGCGTACACCTCCACGCCTTCGCGTGTGTGCTTCACATGCGTCACCTGGGTCTCTGCCTGCACCTCAAGCCCCTCGGCCTCGGCTCGGGGGATGTAGCCTTCCATGGTGCTCTGCTTGGAACCACGGTGACACCCGCCCAGGCAGCATATGCAGTCGTTGCCCTCGGGGCTGCCGCAATTGCTTTGTGCCCGCCGCAAGGGATGCCAATGGAATCCGTTCGCATCCATGCCCTTGATAAAGAGTTCCTGATTGCGGTTGCGCCATTCCGCCGGAATCTCCTGCAGCGTGATCTGGCTCTCGGCGAACTCGTAATGGGGAGCCATGTCCTCGGGGGTGAAAAACTCCACGCCCGAGTCCGACCGCCAGTCATCGAGGGCGATCTGGTCAAACCGGTCCATCAGGGCTTGGTTCACGATCGAACCGCCGCCCACGCATTTCCCCCGAAGGATGGCCATTTCAGCCGTGGTGGTGAAGTCCGCGCCGCCCCCCCAAAACAACTGTGGCGTGTAACGCACCTCGGGGAGGGGAAAGTCTTCCCGCCGAAAGCGCTTCCCCGCCTCCAGCAGCAGGCACTTCGCCCCGCCGGATTGCAGGATGTACGAGGCCATTCCGCCCGATGAGCCGGAACCAATGATGATGAAGTCGTACGTCAAGGGAAGTGCCCCTAATGGTTGTGGCGATCATTTCGCCCCAGTCATCTGCATTACCAAACGGGCGTGCCAGATACCGTTCCGCAATCCACTACCGCATTGTTTATCGCGCTAGCCGGGTCCAATCGTCGCACCGTCTCGGGCATCGGAAAAAATCGCTGTATAGCCAATTTCTGGTGTTTCCAGCAAACATGGGGCCTATTCTCGAAGCCCTGCCTCCAGCAGCAGCCGTTGTTTGGTCTTCTCCGGGATGTCGTCCCAATGTTTTCCATCGAGTGCGCCCTGCAAGGAATAGAGATAGTAACAGACGGGTAAGGTTAGACCAGGTTCGGCTGCCTTCACGCGCAAGTAGGCCTTTGCCACCCCGGTCGTCCGCAAGTCGCCCACGGTCCGGATGCCCACCTTGGACAGTCGACCAGCAATTGTTGGCCCGATATTCACCAGCCCCAACAGCGGCTGTACATCTCGCAGGTACTTCATGGCAGCGGCTACAGGCGGTCTTTCTGGCAAAGCTTCTCCAGCTTCAATCCAACAAGCACGCCTTGGATGAAATTCCACAGACCGCCGCTGTACAGGCCGTCGATCATGCGGGACACGAGGGCGTACTTCTCGGCGGAGTAAGGGTACCAGTTCACCTCCTGCTTGGGGCCCTGCTTGTCATACATCACGGCCTTTACGTTCGAGAAGGAGTATAGGCCGTGGGGGCCCTTGTAACGACCGAAGCCGCTCATCTTCGTGCCGCCGAAGGGCAGGCCGGAGTTGCCCTGAGTGGCAAGCACGTTGTTGATGGACACATTGCCCGTGTGGATGGCGCGGGTCACGCGCTCGGCGCGAGTCTCGTCACGGGTCCACACGCTGGCGCTCAAGCCGTATGGGGAATCGTTCGCCAGCTTAATCACCTCGTCCTCCGACTTGAAAGGCGCGATGGTGGTGATGGGGCCGAAGCTCTCGTCGTAGTAAATGGCCATGTCCGGCGTCACGTTGCTGATCAGCGTGGGGGGGAAGACGTGAGATTCGTCGAGGCGCTTGCCGCCGGCCTCGATCGTCGCTCCCTTCTTCACGGCGTCATGAATCTGAAGCTCGACCTTGTGGATTTGGAAGTCCGTCGTCATGCAGCCCATGTCAAGGCTGGTCTCTCCTTGGCGGCCGCGTTCGGTGAGCGGATGGGCCAGGCGCTCCATGCCTTGTTTCATGCGCTTCACAAACTCCGGATAGAGCTTCTCCTGCACGTATATGCGCTCGACCGAGGTGCAGGTCTGCCCGGTGTTGGTCATCGAGCCCCATAGGGCGCCATTTACCGTGCGCTCCATGTCCACGTCGTCGAAGACGATCATGGGATCTTTCCCGCCCAGTTCCAGCTCCACAGGCGTAAGGTACTCCGCAGCGTGCGCCATGATGGACTTGCCAGCGCGCTCGCTGCCCGTGAAGAAGATTTTTCTCGGCTGCCCGTTGTTCAGCAGACGCCCCGTTTCTTTGCCGCCATACACTACCTGCAGGACTGGCGTGCCCGCCATGAACCCACTCTCAGAGAAGATTCCTTCGAGCAGCCCCTTCAGCGGCGTATATTCGGAAGGCTTGAAGACGACCGAGTTGCCCGCGATCACGGCAGTGATGATAGGCGTCATCGAAAGATTGAAGGGATAGTTCCAAGGCGAAATGATCAACACCGGGCCGATGGGCTCGTAATACACCTTGGACTTCTTGCCCATCAGCAGCACGGGCGTGCGCACCGACTCGTCGGCAAGAATCTTCGTGGCGTTCTTTTCGTAGTAATCAAGGAGGTCCAGCGTCGGGAAGATTTCGGTGAGCATCGCCTCCATGCGCGGCTTGCCCGTTTCCTGGCAAATGCGATCGACGATGGCCTCTTTATTCTTAAGGATGTAGGACTTGAGCTTCTTACTCTCCTCAACACGCTCACGCACGCTGCGCTGGCTGAGAACCTCGTGCGCGGCATAGGCGCGGCGGTAAATGTCCGCTATCTCCCTTTCATCAGGTTCCGTAATGGAGTAGAGATAGTCGCCAGTGCGCGGGTTGTAGACCCGGATATCGCCGAGGGCGACGTCATGCGGTGGCAGGGTGGAAAGCGCCATGACTGCAAACTCCTTGCATGGGGCGGGTTTGGAGCCGTCCCGGGTACCTCGCCGCGGCGCCAAGCCCTGACGCCGCAGTTTCCGCACTATAGCAGGTTGCCGCAGGGGCGGCAAGCCTATCTAACGTAAGGTAAACACTTCACAGGAAGCACAGGCCATCCCCCCGATACGTGGAGGTCTCGCCCACGATTTCCCCCCTTTGCAGCAGAATCAGCCGTTCGAAGCGCTCGCAGAGTTCGCCCGCCTTGGCATGGCGCATGAAGATGGGATCGCCCACCTCGAGGGCTTCGGGCCCCCTATAGATGATGGGGGTTTGCACTTCACCCGCTCCTTCCAATGGGAGCAATTTCGCCCCGGACGGAAGATAGGGCTGCGGAACACGGTCCCACCCGGGGGGGCCCGAGGCGATGTAGCCGCCGCCGTGGCAAGTAAAGGTTGACTCATCCGGGCGGCGCGTGATCTCGATGGCGAAACCAGCCGCGGGCTGGTGGTGAAAATTCCGGTAATGGTCGAAGAGCAACGGGGAGTAGAAGCCGGAACCCGCCGTGACTTCGGTCACGCAGGATTCCTCCCGCGTGGTCTCAATGGACCCCGTGCCGCCGCCGTTAACGATGCGAAGGTCGCAACCCGCACCCCGCAATGCCTCGACGACTTCCCGCCGCCGGGCACGCAACTGACGGATGGAGCGTGATTTCAACCAGCGAATGAGGGCGGTCTTGGCAAAGGCGCCCGGCAGAGCGTCCTGAACACCGGCTATCTGCGCTTCATAGCCCATCAGCGCGTCAAAGCGGAGGTGCGGACAACCCTTCGCAACTTCGTAAAGGCGCACCGCCTGCGCTGGTGTGGTCACACTGCTGCGCCGCACGCCGAAATGCAGTCCCGGCAGGGACATCGAGAGATCGAGATCCAGGCAGACCGGTATGGTAATCCCCTGCTCCGCCGCTAGATTTTCGAGAAATTCGAGGTGCTCCTCGAGATCGAACATCAAACGGATGGTTTTTCCTGCGCGAAGCGCCTCGGCGAAAGCGGGCAGCCGGGCCTCGCTCCAGACGGGGTAGGCCACAAGGATGGGGTCGAATCCATGGTGGGAGAGATGGATCGCTTCACGAACGCTATACGCCATGACCGAGTGAAATTGCGGCGAGGCATCAAAGATGCGCCGCATCATGCCGATGCTGCGCACCGATTTCGACGCGACACAGATGGGGGTGGCTTTGGCGCGCCGAAGGATGCTCGCCACGTTCTCATCGAACTTGTCGAGATCGACGAAGGCGAAGGGCATCATCCTGCCACGGAAGACTTCCCTTAATTCCCGATAGGCTTTGTCCACGAAGCGTTGTACCCCACACGTTCCAATACATCAGCGAGCCCGGGGCCCGCGCATCCAGCAGCGTAACAAACCCCTCCCCGGGCTGTCACGCGTGATGGGACGAGCCCCGCGCGAGCCCGGTTTCGCGCGCGGCTTGGAAAGCCTGACGGCGGTTGCATAGAATGCCACTTTATCGGGCAGACGATTTCGGCAAGGGGCTTATCGTGACCTATATCCTTGGCATCTCGGCCTATTACCATGACAGCGCGGCCGCGCTGCTGCGCGACGGAGAAATCATTGCGGCGGCGCAGGAGGAACGCTTCTCCCGCGCCAAGCATGATCCGCGATTCCCCAAGCATGCAGTCGAGTACTGCCTGAGAGAAGCGGGCATCGGCATCAATGAGGTCGATTACGTCGCGTTTTACGACAAGCCGTTCATCAAGTTCGAGCGGCTCCTGATGACCTACCTGAGCGTGGCCCCCAGAGGATTGCTGTCGTTCTATGACCAGATGCCGCCCTGGCTGAAGGAAAAGCTGTTCATGCGGACCACGCTCCGCAAGGAGCTCGGCTACGACGGCGAAATCGTTTTCTCAACGCATCACCTTTCCCATGCGGCCTCGGCGTTTTACCCCTCTCCCTTCGAGCGCGCGGCCTTCATCACGATTGACGGCGTGGGGGAGTGGGCCACCACGACCTACGGCACCGGGCATGGGAACCAGGTTGAGATCCTTAAGGAGATCAATTTCCCGCATTCCATCGGGTTGCTGTATTCCGCCTTCACGTATTTCACCGGTTTCAAGGTCAACAGCGGTGAATACAAGGTGATGGGGCTGGCGCCCTATGGCGAGCCCAAGTATGTGGACGTGATCCGCAACGAGCTGATTGACCTTCGTGAAGACGGCTCTTTCCGGATGAACATGAAATACTTCGATTATTGCGGCGGTCTCCGCATGACGAACGCGGAGTTCGCGCGACTCTTTGGGGGGCCGCCCCGGAAGCCCGAGAGCAAGATTACCCAGCGGGAGATGGACCTTGCCCGGTCGGTGCAGGAAATCACCGAGGAGGCGCTGCTGAAGATCGGGCTGCATGTGCATAAGGAGACCGGCGAGAAGAAGCTGGTGCTGGCGGGCGGCGTGGCGCTGAACTGCGTGGCGAACGGGCGGCTGCTGCGGGAGGGCCCCTTCGAGGACGTCTGGATCCAGCCCTGCGCCGGCGATGGCGGCAATGCCTTGGGCTGTGCGCTGCTGGCCTGGCATAAAATGCTCGACAAGCCCCGCACGGCGGACGCGCTGCGGCAGAAGGGCACCTACCTCGGACCCTCGTTTTCGAATGATCAAATCCGCGATTATCTCGACCTGAACAAGATTCCCTACACGGAATTGAGCGAGGAGGAACGTTCGCGCCAGGTGGCCCAGCTACTGGCGAGCGAACACGTGGTTGGCTGGTTCCAGGGGCGCATGGAGTTTGGCCCGCGCGCGCTGGGCGGCCGCAGCATCCTGGGCGACCCGCGCTCGCGCGACATGCAGTCCGTGCTCAACCTGAAGATAAAGTTCCGCGAGTCCTTCCGCCCCTTCGCGCCCTCGGTCATCCGGGAGCGTGCGGACGAATGCTTTGACCTTCGGGGGAAAGACAGCCCCTACATGTTGCTGGTGGCCGATGTGCTGCCGCACCGCCTGACGCCCCTGACGGCGGAGGACGAGACGCGGCAAGGTTTTGACAAGCTCAAGGTGGTGCGTTCCGACCTGCCCGCCATCACCCACGTGGATAACTCGGCGCGTATCCAGACGGTGAGCCGGGACATGAACGCGCCCTACTATGATCTCTTGACGGCCTTCGCGGAGATCACGGGTTGCCCGGTGCTCATCAACACTTCGTTCAATGTGCGCGGCGAGCCGATCGTGTGCACGCCGGAGGAGGCTTTCACCTGCTTCATGCGCACCAACATGGACTATCTCTGCATGGGGAATTTCCTGTTGGACAAGCGCAATCAGCAGCCTTGGAAGGAAACCGAGAACTGGCAGGAGCAATTCGAGCTGGACTAAACTAGACACTTGCTCCACGTTTGGGCGACGTGGCAGGTTTCAGGAACGCATTATCGTGATTCAAATCGACACCTCAGACCGTAAAGAGCAGCGCAAATTCGGCGTCGTTGTGGGCATTGCCTTCCTGCTCTTCGGCGTGCTGCGCTGGTGGCTGCACAGCTTTGAGCAGGTCCCCGTCGTCTTCTTCAGTCTGGGCGGCACGCTGATCTTCTTTGGTTTGGTGGCGCCCCCCCTGCTCAAGCCGGTGTTTATCGTGTGGATCAAGCTGGCGATTGTGCTGAACTGGATCATGACGCGCGTCTTCTTGAGTTTCGCTTTCGTCCTGATGTTCATTCCGGTGCGCTGGATCATTCACTTTTTTGGCGATGATCCGCTCAAGCGGGCGTATAAGCCTGCGGGCGAGACTTACTGGGAAGCGCCGGACCATCAGCCACAGACTTTGGAAGAGTTCAAACGAATGTTCTAACCGCCTGCTGCTTATGGCGGGAACGGATGCCGTGCCCCTTGGGGCGGGAGTAGAGTCATGGAAATCGCGAAGGAAATCTGGGACTTCCTAAAGGTGCGCAAGAAGTTCTGGCTGGCGCCCATCATCATCGCACTGGTGCTGCTCGCCGCGCTGTTCATGCTGGCGGGCAACGCGGGCGTGGTGTCGCCGTTCATCTACGCCCTCTAGTCGCTTCGCCCTTGGAGGCGCGAAATCGGGCTTGCCCCCGAATCGCGCCTCCGGTATACTCTTGACAACTTCCCCGGGTGCTGTTTGACCTGAAGGAGCTTTCATGTTGATACAGCGGCTCAGCTTCGGCTTGTTGCTTGGCTTGGCGGCGACCGCGCACGTTTGTTCCGCGCGGGCAGAAGAGCCGAATGTGGCGGCCCAGATGAAGGAGCGTCAGCAGGCCGCCCTTCCCGAGTCGCACAAGCAAAGCATCCAGAAGCGACAAATTTCGAAGCGCTATCAGGAGGAGAACCTCCACCAGTTCCAGCAGAATGATGGTTCGATCACCTTCACCAACCGTCCCGACAAGTACGAGCGTGACCGCCGCTATGAACGGGTGACCATCAAGTACGACCCGATCGTCGTGCCCCAGCAATACACGAAGATGAAGGATCCGTCGGAATACACGACGGACGCCATCGCGCAGCTGATAGAGAAGAATGCCCAGCGCTGGGGACTGGACCCCGATCTTGTCTATGCGGTCATCAAGGCGGAGAGCAATTTCCAGCCCAATGCCACCTCTCCCGCCGGGGCCTGTGGCCTGATGCAATTGATGCCGGGCACTGCTGCCGAGATGGGGGTCACCAGCATTTATGATCCCGCCCAGAACATCGCCGGGGGCACGCAGTACCTCGCCAAGATGCTGGAATTGTTCGGCGGCGATGTGCGCCTTGCGCTGGCGGGCTATAACGCCGGGCCGGAGAACGTGAAGAAGCATCGCGGGATTCCCCCTTTCCGCGAGACCCAGGAATACGTGACACGGGTGCTGCGCTTCGCCCAGGGCTTCGGAAAGGGCGGCAGCACCTCGAAGTATGCCGTGCTTCAAAATGTGCGCGAGACCAAGAAGCTCCGCGTTGCCTCGGCCGCCCCCTCAGCCTCCACGCCCGCCTCCGCCAAGTATGTGGTTCATTTCCACAGCGGCTTGAGCCAGCCCGCCGACGAGGTCGAGGATCAGGGAACCTATTGGTATGTGAAGCACGCGAACCGGATTTATCCCGTGCGCAAGGCGCTGGTGAGCCACGTGGAAGAGCCTGCCTGACACCGCTTCCTTACCCCACGTGTGCATGCCTCTGTTAGAATTAAGATAGCGATGAAACGATCCCTTGGCCTGAAGCGGTGGAAACTCCTTGACCCTTCAAGCGGATTATTGGCACAATGCACTTTGCTATCCACGGTTTGGGTTCCTGAAGTAATCTGTTGACAAAATCGCCTTTAAGGTGATAAAAGAAAAGCCCTCATCGCGGAAGGAATAAGGAGGCAGCATGGCCCATCATTCACGTGACGATGTCCCGACTTGTTCCTTCTGCGGCAAGCGCCATGACCAGGTGAACAAGCTCATCGCCGGTCCGGATGTGAACATCTGCGATGAATGTGTGCGGCTTTGCATGGAGATTGTGGCGGAGGACAAGGCCTCGAAGGGGCCGCGCGGCGCCATCAAGGTGCCGACGCCTAAAGAGATCAAGGGCTACCTCGACCAGTACGTTATCGGTCAGGAGCAGGCCAAGCGCGTGCTCAGCGTGGCGGTGCACAATCACTATAAGCGCATCACTTCCGGCGGCGAGATCGACGGCGTCGAGATACAAAAGTCCAACGTGTTGCTCATCGGCCCGAGCGGCTGCGGCAAGACGCTCCTGGCCGAGACCCTGGCCCGCCTGCTTGATGTGCCCTTCGCCGTGGTGGACGCCACCTCGCTGACCGAGGCGGGCTACGTGGGCGACGACGTCGAGAACGTGATCCTCAAGCTGCTCCAGGCGGCCGACTTCGACGCGGCCCGCGCCGAGACCGGCATCGTCTACATCGACGAGATCGACAAGATTGCCCGCAAGAGCGACAGTCCGAGCATCACGCGCGACGTGTCGGGCGAGGGCGTGCAGCAGGCGCTGTTAAAGCTGGTGGAAGGCACGGTGGCGGCGGTGCCCCCGCAGGGCGGCCGCAAACATCCGCAGCAGGAATGCGTCAACGTGGACACCCGCAACATCCTGTTCATCTGCGGCGGCGCCTACCACGGGCTCGAGAAGATTATCCAGAAGCGCATCGGCAGCAACCTGATTGGTTTCAATGCCGATATCCGTTCGAAGAAGGAAATGCGCGTGGGCGAGATTCTCGAGCACGTGCAGCCGGAAGACCTGATTAAGTTCGGCATGATTCCTGAATTCTCGGGACGCCTGCCCGTGGTAGCGACCCTGCACGACCTCGCGATCGAGGACCTGAAGCGGGTGCTCATTGAGCCGAAGAACGCGCTCACCAAGCAATACGAGAAGCTCTTCGGGCTTGAGGGCGTGAAGCTGCGCTTCAAGGAAGAATCCATCGACGCGATCGCGAACCTGGCGATCAAGCGTGAGACCGGGGCGCGCGGCCTGCGTAGCATCCTCGAGCAGGTGATGCTCAACGTGATGTATGAGATCCCCTCGCGGCCCGACGTGCACGAGTGCGTTATCACGCGCGGCGTCATCGACGGCGGGGAAGAGCCATTGCTCGTGTACGAGCACGAAGTCGAAGCGCCCCGCAAGGAAGTGCAGCGCAAGCGCGACTCGGCCTGAGCCGCGCGTTAGCTTCCTCTAGCGATACTCGCCGGCGACGTCGCGGTCGAGTTGCTCGAGGCTCTTGTTGAAGCGCTGCTTGATGGACGCTTCCACCGTAACACCCTTCGCCAAGTCTCCCAGAAAGAGCTGCATGCGGGTGCGGCCGTACTTGCGCCACAGGTGGCTTACCGTGGCGTGCGCCTGGCGATAGGCCACGCGCAATTTCTCCGGCGTGAGGGTGAACAGGACCTGCCCGTCGAGATCCTCAATCTTGAAGTTCGTCCCGTCGCGGTAGGCGTTGGTCAACACTTCCACGTCGGCAGGGGTCATGGAATAAGAAAGCTGCTCAGCAAGCCCCTCGTTGACCCACCACGGGACGTTCGGTCCTGCCACAAGCCGGACGACGACATGCACATACTCGTGCGTCAGGCGACGGGTCAGTTCGGCCTCGCTCAGGTAAGCGCCGGAGGCGTCGTTGAGCGGCACGCGAATCTTGCCGTCGTACACCGCGCCCACGTGCTCGGCAAGCTGCGTGGCCTCGCTGAATTGCTCCGAGCCATAGGCGATGACCTGCACGGGTTCCGGCGGGTACACCTTGCCCATCTGCGCGCCGATGTCGCGGTAGGCTTTCTCCAGGATGCGCAGCACCGTGCCGCGCACGGTGTAGTCCACTCCTTCGGGATAGCTCAGCTTGAAGTTCTTGCTTTCCTTGCGTCGAAAATCCCACTCGACAGACTCTTCGCGGAAGGCTTTGTCGTAAAGTTCCTGCAGGCCGGGGCGCTTGGGATCAACCTGGAGGACGTAGTCCCACTGGGCGCGCGCCGAGGGAAGATCGTTGTCTTCGTAGTAGGCCTTGCCCAAAAGCTCGTGAGCATCGAGGTCGCCAGGCTTGAGCTCAATGGCTTCCTCAAGGCGAAAGATGGCGTCGGATACCCGGTCAAGACGCAGGTAATACGACCCCAGCTGCACGAGGGGGGAGGGATTCTCCGGGGCGACCTTCATCGCGCGCTCGGCCAGGCCGATGGCCGCGTTGAAGTCCTGCTTTTGGGCAAGGGCGTTGGCCTGCGACTGAAGCGCGTTGCAGAAGTTCTGGCGGATGGTGGGCTGATCGGAAGCCTGGGCATAGGCTTGTTCGAAGATTTGAACGGCTTCCTCGAAGCGGCCCGCGTCGTAGGCTTCCACGCCGCGCTGGTTCAGTTCCGCCACGTTCTGGGCCGCCGCTGTCACGGCAGCGAAGGCAATCGCCCCGGCGCTTGCCACGAGCGCGAGGGCGGCCTGGGCCAGGGCGCGCTTAATCGGCAAGGAGGGCAATCGCTTCAACCTCGACCTGAACGCCGAGGGGGAGGGCGCCCGCCTGAATGCAGGTGCGGGCGGGGGGATTCTGCGGGAAAAACTCCGCGTAAACCGCATTGAACGCGGCGAAATCATTCATGTCCTTGAGGAAGACGGTGGTCTTCACCACGCGGTCCAGGCTGCTGCCCGCGTTCTCAAGGATGCCGCGCAGGTTGCTCAAGGCCAGGCGGGCCTCTTCTTCAACGCTGCCACGCACCGGGCCGCTGCCGTTCGGGGCGAAGGGGCATTGTCCCGAGACAAAGAGAAAATTGCCAGCCGCCACGGAATGCGAATAGGGGCCAACGGCGGGCGGGGCGGAGGGACTGTTGATGCACTTTTTTTGCACGCGATCATTCCTGCTTTTATGGGTTTCGCCACCGGACTTTACTACACCCGCTTTCGGCGTCGCAAAGGAAACGCTCCTCGTCCGCGCTCCGATGACTTTGTCCCTGCCACGCAGGGGCCTGCCATGAATACCCGCCAGCCCCTATGGTACCATTCCGGCTCTTTTCTCAGGACGCGTGATCCGCGTCAAGCTATTCTGGAGCGGTGCATTTCCATGTCTTCCGGTGTATACGATTTTCACGCCATCGAGGCGAGGTGGCAGCAGTATTGGGTTTCCCGCAAGACCTTCAAGGCGGAGGTGGACCGCAGCAAGCCCAAGTACTACGTGCTGGACATGTTCCCCTATCCCAGCGGTGCGGGGCTGCATGTGGGCCACCCGGAAGGCTACACCGCCACCGACATCGTGGCGCGCTACAAGCGCATGCGCGGCTTCAATGTGCTCCACCCCATGGGCTGGGACGCCTTCGGCCTGCCCGCCGAACGCCACGCCGTGCGCACGGGCGAGCACCCGGCCATCATCACGAACCAGAATTGCGACACCTTCCGCCGCCAGATCCAGGCGCTGGGCCTCAGCTATGACTGGGACCGCGAGATCAACACCACCGACCCCGATTACTACAAGTGGACCCAGTGGATCTTCACCATCCTGCTGGAGCGCGGGCTGGCCTATGAAATCGAGGCGCCCGTGAACTGGTGCCCCGCGCTCAATACCGTGCTCGCCAATGAAGAAGTGAAGGACGGCGTCTACGTCGAGACGGGCGACCCGGTGGAAAAGCGCATGATGCGCCAGTGGATGCTGCGCATCACCAAGTATGCCGAGCAGCTCCTCTCCGGCCTCGACGACCTCGACTGGCCGGAAGGCATCAAGGCGATGCAGCGCGAGTGGATTGGCCGCAGCGAGGGCGCGGACGTCAAGTTCACCGTGGCCGGCAGCGGCCATGAATTCACCGTGTTTACCACGCGCCCGGACACCCTCTTCGGCGCCACCTATTGCGTGCTCGCGCCGGACCATCCGCTGACGCTGGAGATTACGACGCAGGACCAGCGCAAAGAGGTGGAGGTGTATGTGCTGGCGGCGAAGGCCAAGAGCGCGCGCGAACGCATGCAGGACGAGAAGGAAAAGACGGGCGTATTCACCGGAGCCTATGCGGTCAACCCGGTGAACGGCGCGGAGATCCCCATCTGGACGGCGGACTACGTGCTCGCCGAATACGGCTACGGAGCCATCATGGCGGTGCCCGCGCATGATACCCGCGACCACGAGTTTGCGAAGAAGTTTGGCCTGCCGATTATCGAGGTTATCCATGTCGAAGGGGCGGACGTGCAGGAGGAAGCCTCCACCGGCGACGGCGTCCTCGTGAACTCCCCCCTCATCGACGGTCTCCGCGTGCCCGATGCGAAGAAGAGGATCACCGCCTGGCTCGAAGAGAAGGGCATCGGCAAGGGCACCGTGAACTACAAGCTCCGCGACTGGCTTTTCTCGCGCCAGCGTTATTGGGGCGAGCCCTTCCCGGTCATCCGCCTTGAGGACGGTACCATCAAGACCGTGCCCATGACGGACCTGCCGGTCATCCTCCCCGAGCTGACCGACTACAAACCCACCGAGGACGGCCAGCCCCCGCTCGCCCGCGCCACGGATTGGGTGAATACCACCGACCCCGAGACGGGTAAGCCCGCCCAGCGCGAGACCAACACCATGCCCCAGTGGGCCGGCAGCTGCTGGTATTACCTGCGCTTCTGTGATGCCCGCAACAACGACGAGGCCTGGAGCAAGGAAGCCGAGAGCTACTGGATGCCGGTGGACCTCTACATCGGCGGCGCCGAACATGCCGTCCTCCACCTGCTCTACTCCCGCTTCTGGCACAAGGTCCTCTTCGACGCGGGATACGTGACGACCAGCGAGCCCTTCCAGAAGCTCTTCAACCAGGGGATGATTCTTGCGTATTCGTATCGCGATGCGAAGGGCAAATACTACTACCCGAATCAGGTGGAGCGCCGGGGTGACCAGTGGGTCGTGAAGGAAACCGGCGAGCCGGTGAATACCCAGGTCGAGAAGATGTCCAAGTCGCGCTACAACGTCGTCAATCCCGACGACGTCATCCGCGAGCACGGCGCGGATTCCATGCGCCTCTATGAAATGTTCATGGGCCCGCTCGACCGCGAGAAGCCCTGGAGCGACGAAGGCGTGCAGGGCGTGCACCGCTTCCTTAAGCGCGTATGGTCGCTGTATGTTGTGGAGGAAGGTGGGCTTCATCCCCGGATCGTCGAGAGTGGGGGAGATCCCGCGATCACCAAGATCCTACACGCCACCATCAAGACGGTGGGGCAGGGCATCGACAACCTCATGTTCAACACCGCCATCGCGCGCATGATGGAATTCGTCAACGCCGCGATGAAAGCCGAGCGTGTGGACCGCGCGGTGATGGAGCAATTCCTCCTCGTGCTCGCGCCCTTCGCGCCGCATATCGCCGAAGAACTCTGGGCGCGCCTCGGCCATGCCGACACCCTGGCCTACGAGCCCTGGCCCGCCTACGACGAAGCCTTGCTCGTGGAAGAAAGCGTCGAGGTGCCCGTGCAGATCAACGGCAAGCTGCGTTCCAAGATCGTGGTGCCCGCCGATGCCGATCAGGCCGCTATCCTCGCCGCCGCGAAGGCGGAAGAGAAGGTCGCCGCTGCCATTGAGGGCAAGGAGATCGTCAAGGAGATCTGCATCCCCGGCCGGCTCGTCAACCTCGTGGTGAAGGGTTAACGACAGCCGACACGGCGGGTTGCTGGGGGCCTAGACCTTATATTGCCGCGGCTCGATGCCGTGGCGGCGCACGCGCAGTCCCATCAGGCGCTCGGTGATGCCCAGTTCCCGTGCTGCTTTCGCCTTGTTGCCCCGGGCGCTTTTCAGCGCCTCGATGATCATTTCTTTCTCAACGCGGATGAGGGTCTCTTCCAGCGTGCCCGGCATGGGGGTGTTCGACGCGTCGGCTGTTTGCAGCGTGGGAGGGAGGTGGTGCCCGTGCACCACGTCGTCCGTGGTGAGCAGTACGGCGCGCTCGATCACGTTCTCAAGTTCGCGCACGTTGCCCGGCCAGTGGTAGCTCGTCAGCATGTCAATGGCGGGCGTGGAAATGCGGCGCACGTACTTGTGGTTCTTCTTGCTGATTTTCTCCACAAAGAAGTTGGCCAGCTCAAGGATATCGGCGCGACGGTCGCGCAGGGGCGGAATGTGGATGGGGAAGACGTTGAGCCGGTAGTACAAGTCCTGACGGAAGCTGCCATCCAGCATCATCTTTTCCAGGTCCCGGTTTGTCGCCGCCAGGACGCGCACATCCACCGCCACGGTGGAGCTGCCGCCCACGCGCTCGAACTCGCGTTCCTGCAAGACCCGCAACAGCTTCACCTGCATCTGCGGACTCAGCTCCCCCATCT
Organism: Candidatus Hydrogenedentota bacterium; assembly: GCA_046047315.1. Taxonomy (GTDB): domain Bacteria; phylum Hydrogenedentota; class Hydrogenedentia; order Hydrogenedentales; family JAEUWI01; genus WGMK01. The sequence continues at coordinate 17,190 of JBJOID010000244.1, forward strand.
CGTCAAGGAAGATGGTGCCGCTATCCGCTAGCTCGAAGCGGCCCCGGCGCTGCTGGGTGGCCCCGGTGAAGGCCCCCTTCTCATGGCCGAACAGCTCGCTCTCGATCACGCTTTCCGGCAGCGCCGCCACGTTCACCCGCACGAAAGGACGTGAGGCCCGGGCGCTGTTGTAGTGGATGGCGTGCGCCACAAGTTCCTTGCCCGTGCCGCTTTCCCCGCGTATCAGCACCGTCGCGTCGCTCTTGGCCACCTGGCCAATTAGGTCGAACACGTCCTGCATCGCGCTCGAACTGCCAATGATGTTGGTCGGGCGAAAGCGTTCCTGCAATTGCGACTGAAGGCGGGTGTTCTCCTCGAGAAGCCGCTTGCGTTCCGCCTGGTGCTGCTGGCGCAGGCGGACCGCCTGGGCAATCATCGACGCGATGATCGTCATCATCCGCATATCCTCGTCGAAACTCTCCGTCTCGCTGAAGATGCGGTCCGCGCTCAGCGCCCCGATGGTCTGTGTTTCCATCTTGATCGGCACGCAAATAAACGAGATGTCGTCCTTGGTCAAGTTGCGGGACTGGGTGCGGTTCAGGAAGGTCGGGTCCTTCGATACGCGTGGAATCACCATCGGGCGGCCGGTCTGCACCACCTGGCCCACCACGCCCTCGCCGAGCTTATAGCGCCCGCGCTCGAGTTCCCGGCCCGAAAGCCCGTGCGCCGCCTCGATGTAAAGCTCGCCAGACTCCCGGTCCAGCAGCGTTATTGTGCCGCGCAACATGCCCGAGTGGGTGGCAATCACCTTCAGCACCGGGCCCAGTTCGTCGCGCAGGTCGATGCTGCGGTCCAGAATCTGGCTGATTTCAAACAGCAACCGCAGCTCAAGGATGTCGTCCCCCTTGACCTTCGGATCAGTCGACACACGGGTAGTCATGATTGGTCTCTCGCTTCCACAGTTTGCCCAAGGGTAAGGGGTAGAACCTACACTAGTGTAGGAAATACCGTTTGGTACTTGCAAGTTTCCGATCGCGAAGTGGCGGGCTAGAGGCTGTCGAAACCCGATGCTTAATACCGTTGTCAAAGCAGCAAGAGGTTAGTGCTGCTAATGATTGACATCTAACAGTTTGCCTTTTTATAATCTATAGGCATTGTACCCGCCAAGATGAAGGAGTGAAGTTTCCGATGCACCACGGCCGCCTCGAAGTATTGCGCCATGTGGAACCTTTTCTCGAGGCCGAGATGCCCACGCTGCTGCGCGAGCCCGACAAGAGCTGGCAGCCTTCCGACATGCTGCCCGACCTGAACAGCGAGGAAGGCTTCGAGCAAGTGCGGCAACTGCAGGAAGAGGCCAAGGCCCTGCCGGAAGACGTGCTGGTTACCCTGGTGGGGGACATGATCACCGAGGAGGCGTTGCCGACCTACGCGTCCTGGATATTCCCGCTTGAGGGGGTGGAGACGCAGGGCGAGCCACGCACGGTGTGGGGGCACTGGAACCGGGGGTGGTGCGCCGAGGAGAATCGCCACGGGGATTTGCTGAACCGCTATCTTTTCCTGTGTGGCCGCGTAAACATGCGCGAGATTGAATTCACCATTCACAACCTCATCTCTGACGGCGGCGATACGCAGACGATGAACGACCCGTACCGCACCTTCATTTACACCAGCTTCCAGGAGATCGCCACGCGGGTTTCGCACATCAACGTGGGACAGCGCGCGCGCGCCGCCGGGGCGGGCAGCCTGTTTGACCTGTGCAAGAAGATCGCCGGGGACGAGAACCGCCACGCGCGCGCCTACAAGACCTTCATCGAGAAGTTCATGGAGGTGGACACGAACGAGGTGCTGCTGGCTTTCGAGGACATGATGAAGAAGAAGATCACCATGCCGGCCATGTACATGCGCGAGCGCGGCATGGGCATCGGGGAAACCTTCGCGAAGTTCGAAGTCGTCGCCACCCGCTCCGGCATCTACACGCCCCAAGACTACGTGGACATCGTCGAGAATCTGGTGAAGGACTGGAAGATCGAATACCTGACGGGGCTTAGCCCCGCCGCGGCCAAGGCGCAGGACTATCTGTGCCGTCTGCCTGATCGCTACCGCAAGGTGATCGAGCGCCTCAAGCCCAAGCCCGACACGACCGTGCACTTCTCGTGGCTGGATTTGGGCAAGCAGGCGCCGATCCTTTCGGATTGCTGACCGGGCGGTGCTTGTGCTATGTTGGCGGGATTTTGGAATCCGAACTTCGGAGCACCCGCATGGCGCATATCACCCGCAAGGAATTTCTTTATGCCACGGGCATGGGAGCGAGTACGCTCGGCCTTGGTCAAGCGTCCGCTCGGGCCGCAGTTGACGAGCCAACCGTGAAGGCACCCGTTCCCCTGGCTGAGCTGCCCACGCCCGCCCTCATCGTTGATGGGGCGGCCTTCGACCGGAACATGGCGACGATGGCCGCCCACATGAAAGCCCACGGCGTGGGACTTCGTCCCCACGCGAAGACCCATAAGTCCGCCATCATCGCCCGCAAACAACTCGACCTCGGCGCCATCGGCATCTGCTGCGCCAAGGTCAGCGAGGCCGAGGCCCTGGCTCGCGATGAAATAGGCCCCTTTCTTATCACCTCGCCCCTGGCCACCCGCGACAAGGTCGAGCGCTTGGCCGGGCTTGTGCAACGCAACCCCGACACGATGGTCGTCGTGGATTCCAAACTTGGCGCGGAGCTGCTTTCCGCCGTCGCCACGGATACCGGCATTTCGATGGGGGTGTTGATCGATCTTGACGTTGGCTCGCAGCGCACCGGCGTGCCCTGCGGACAGCCCGCCGTCGACTTCGCCCGCTACGTCGCCGCCCTGCCCGGGCTCAAGGTGCGGGGCGTGCAGGCCTACGCCGGGCACATCATGCACATCACCGGCCACGAGAAACGGCGGCAGCGCTCCCTGGAAACCATGGCCGCCGCCGCCGACACCCGCCGCGCCATCGAAGACGCTGGAATCCCCTGCCCTGTATTCACTGGCGGCGGCACCGGCACTTTCGACATCGACGTCGACGTCTCCGGCATGACCGATCTGCAATGTGGATCCTATCCCTTCATGGACGTGCAATACCGTATCATCGGCGGACCCAACGGCGAGGTGCTGGACACCTTCGAGCCCGCCCTCTTCGTTTGGTCCACCGCCATCAGCCAGCCCGCACCCGGCAGCATCACCATCGATGCGGGCATCAAGGCGCTGGTCTACGACTGGAAGAAGCCCGCCCTGCTTCAGCATCCCGCCACCTACGACTGGGGCGGCGACGAGCACGGCATCATCCAATACGAGGGTGACACCCCGCCCTTCAGCATCGGCGACCGGGTCAAGGTCTTCGTGTCCCACTGCGACCCGACCGTGAACCTCTATGACCACTACCACGTGGTGCGCGACGGCAAGGTCGTCGAGACCTGGCCGGTCACCGCCCGCGGATGTTCGCAATAGCCCAATGCATCGGGAGGACTTGGCATGGATCAGATCACCCGTAAGGAATTCCTGGCGGCTACCACCGCCACCATCGCGACGGTCTCCGTCGTCGGTCCGCACCTGAAGGCCAGCGCCGCATCCACCGCCCCGCATCGCCATGCCGTCATCGGCTGCGGCGGGCAGGGAGCGCAACACGCCCGGGTCTTCTCTTCCTTCGAGGATTGTGACGTCGTAGCGCTATGCGACGTGGACCCCGAGCGCCGCGACAAACTCGCCAAGGCCCTGCCCAACACGGACCAGGTGCGCGTGGAGGAGGACTACCGCAAGATACTCGATGACGATTCCATCGTCTCGGTCAGCGTGGTCACGCCGGATCACTGGCATACGCCCATTGCCATCGCCGCTCTCCAGGCCGGCAAGCACGTCTACGTCGAGAAACCATGCAGCCACACCGTCATGGAGGGCGATGCCCTCGTCGCGGCGGCGAAGGCCTCCGGCTTGTGCGTGCAGCATGGCACCCAATGGCGCGGTACGGAGAGCGCGCAGAAGGGCATCGCGTGGATGCACGAGGGAAACCTCGGCAAGGTGCGCGTGGCCAAGGCCATCAACCACCAGCTTCGCGGGCCCATCGGCCGCGCCGAGGAAACCACGCCGCCCGACGGCGTGAACTACGACCTATGGCTGGGGCCCGCCCCGCTGCGACCCTTCACACAAAACCGCTGGCACTACAACTGGCACTGGCATTGGGACTACGGCGGCGGCGACCTCGTCAACGACGGTATCCACCAGGTCGACGTGGCGCGGTGGGGCCTCGGCGTGGGACTGCCCAAGGCCATCAGCGGCAGCGCGGCGCAGTTGTTCTATGACGACGACCACGAGACCCCCGACACGCAGACCATCACCTTTGAATACGACGACTGCCACCTGCTCTACGAGATGCGCCTCTGGACCAATTATCCGCTGGAGGGCCACGACAACGGCGTGATCTACTACGGTGACAAGGGCACCCTGCACATCGGTCGTTCCGGCGCCATCGCCCACTTCAAGGACGAGACCGTCACCATCGGCGAGGGTAACGCCGACATCACGCGCCACATGCGTAACTTCCTCGATTGCATCCGCGACCACTCACCGGAAAAGCTCTACGCCCCCATCGACGAATGCCACCGCTCCGCCACGCTCTGCAACCTCGGCAACATCGCCACGCGTGTCGGACGCCGGATAAGCTTTGACGCCGCCACCCTTTCCTGCCCCGGCGACCCCGAAGCCACCGCCATGCTCACCAAGATCTACCGTGCCGGATACGAGCTTCCCTCCATCGCCTGACACCGGGGGCTTGATCACGCGAAGTCTGCGGTCCATGGTCCCCGCCACGTGGGGCGCGCGGTGGCTTCGCGGATGAGCGGCAGAAACTCGGCGCGCGGGATGGCCATCGCGCCGAGGCTGGCCAGGTGGGGGGTCTGCATTTGGCAGTCGTAGAGGTCGAGGCCCCGCGCGCGGCCGCGCCGCACGAGGGTGGCCAGCGCCACTTTGGACGCATCGGTCTGGCGCGAGAACATGGATTCTCCGCAGAAGGCCGAGCCCAGCGAGACCCCGTAGAGACCGCCCGCCAGCTCGTCCCCATCCCACACCTCGATGGAGTGGGCGTAGCCCTCCGCGTGCAGGGCGGTGTAGGCCTGCTGCATTTCACGGTTGATCCACGTGCCGTCCTGCCCGGGGCGGGGCGCCTGGGCGCAGGCGGCAATAACCTGGCGGAACGCCGTGTCCGCTGTCACGCGGAAGCGCCCGGACCGCAGCGTGCGCTCCAGCCGCTTGGATACATGGAGCGATTCCGGGGTGATGATGGCGCGCACTTCCGGGCTGTGCCAGAGTATCGGCTCGTCGTCGTTGTACCAGGGGAAGATGCCGTTGCGGTAGGCGGCGAGCAGCCGCTTGGTGGACAGGTCGCCGCCGACGGCGAGCAGGCCGTCCTCCGCATGTTCCGGCGGCGGAAACACGATGGTCTTTCCCAGCCTGTATACCGGCATCGCTTAATCCTCAACCAACCAGCGCCAGCCCGATTTCATTGTTGAGATAGAAGCCTTCGCGGGTGGGGCGCAGACGCTCCGCGTCCACGCTCACCAGGCCGCGCGCTTCCAGCTGCTGAAGCGGGCCGCCAAAATCCTCCATGACCCCGCTGCCAAAACGCGTGTGGTACCGCTCCAGCGGCAAGCCGTCGCGCAGGCGCATGTGCTGGATTACAGTCTCCACGCGCTCCTCGCGCGGTGTGATTGGGGTGGACTCCTCCTTGGCGCCGGGCTCCGCGAGATAGCGCTCGAGGCTCACATGGTTGCGCGCGCGGATGCCGTTCCAATAGGCATACGCGCCCGTGCCAAACCCGGCATAGGGCAGGTTGTGCCAGTAAACGAGGTTGTGCCGGGCGCGGCGCCCCGGCTTCGCAAAGTTCGATATCTCGTAATGATCATACCCGGCGAGCGCGGCCTCCAGCGACTGATAAAGCGAGAGCATCACGTCGTCCGGGGTGGCGTCTTTCGCGCGCCGCTCGAAGGGGGTTCCGGCTTCATAGGTGAGTCCATAGGCGGAGAGATGCGGGGGATCCAGGGCAACCGCTTCGGCCAGCGTGTCGGGCCATGCCTCGATGGGGGGAGCGCCGAACATCAGGTCCAGGCTCCAATTGTCGAAGCGTGCGGCCACTTCGCCACAGGCGCGGCGCGCCGCGGCCGCGTCGTGCCGCCGTCCGAGGAACTTGAGCACCCGGCTGTCGAAGCTTTGCACTCCCAGGCTGACCCGGTTGATGCCGGCTTCAAGGAAACCATCCAGCAGTTCCGGCGTGATGTCGTCGGGGTTTGCCTCGAGCGACCACTCCGCGCCGGGAGCGAGGTTCAGGCAATCACGCAGCGACTGGTTGACCCGCTGCAACTGTGCGGGGGACAGCCGGCTGGGGGTGCCCCCGCCATAGAACACGCTGCCAAAGCGCTTGCCTCCCGCGTCGAACGCTTCAATCTCCCGCACCAGCGCTTCGATGAAGCTGTCGGGCGCGGGACCCCGCTCGCGTACCTTCACGAAATCGCAATACGGACATAGCGTCTTGCAGAACGGCACATGGAGGTAGATGCCCGGCAGCGGGGGAGGGGCTGCGGCATCCTCTGGAGCGACGAGGGGCGGCATGCTCACGGGAAGACCTGCCCGCGCATGGGGTTCGCTAGAGCTTCCGTGTGGCGTGCGGAGGCCACCATACCGCCACCGCCACGCCGAGCACATCGCGTGCGGGCACCCAGCCGAGCAGCCTGCTGTCCAAGGCATGCGCCTCGCCGGGCGGGTCGGCCAAAATGAAGAAGTGTCCCTCTGGAACCTCGACGTGCTTTTTCTTGCGACCGTAGGCCGCCTGCGGGTCGGGATGTTCCAGCGAGGAACCCGCCTCGAAACAGTCCAGTTTCACGGGCTTGCCGTTGATGAGCAGCACATCGCCCGCTATCTCGACATGCTCGCCGGGCAACCCGGCGATACGGCCGAACAAGAGGGCGTCCTTAGGCACACGTTCGTCCCGGCTGCGGTAGAGCACCAGCGCGCCGCGTGCCGGGATGGACCACCGAAAAAGCCAAATACCAACAAAAGGTAATCTTAAACCAAGAGATACAAAGCTGACAAAGATATGACGCACGCGTCGGCTATCGTCCATCATCACGGGCCACGACTGCCCGATGAAGAGGCGGACGAAGAGCAGCACCGCCAGCAGACCCAGCAAGCCACGCCACCAGAAGGTCTCGCTGAAACCGGTGAAGTCGCGCCAGCGCGCCACGGGCCACCAGATGCTGGCCACGCGCCCAACGATGTGATCGCGCGGCAGCCAGCCGAAGTAGCGCCCATCCCGGCTGTAGGCGCTGTTGTCTCCGAGCACGAGATAATGGTCCTGAGGGACCAGGCTGAATTCTTCTTCCGGGCGCACGCCGAAGTTCATCGACCGGAATTCATCCGAGGTGTAGTAGAGGTTTTCCGGCATGTGGCTGGGGATCGGCACCTCGTTACCGTCCGCGAAGATTTTCCCATCACGGATCTGAATGCGTTCCCCCGGCATGCCCACGATGCGCTTGACCAGCGTGGGGTGTTCCGCGTCGGGCTCGACAGACTTGAACACGACGATGTCCCAACGCTCCGGGGCATGGCCATCCCAGATGCGCTTGTTCATGAACGGCCATCGCAGGCCATACACGAACTTGTTCACGAAGACCCGGTCGCCCTTGAGGAAATGGGGATCGCCGTGCAGGGTCGTCTCCATCGAACTCGACGGAATCCGATACGGTTCCGCCACCGCCCAGCGAATGGTGAGCGCCAGCAGCAGGGCGAAGGCGGCACTCTTCAGCCATTCGACCGCCTTGTCGCGCGGCAGGCTGCTCAACCACCCCGCCGCCATCGCACCAAGCACCAGCCCGAGCCCGGTGTAGATGGTCAGGTCGCCCGGGGTTAGCCAGCCCATGCGGGTGCCCAACAGCACCGCCGCGCCCGCCGCGCCCAGCACGATGCTCAGCGCCACCCATCCCTTGTTGCGGGGCATAGGGGCATCTTCCAGTTGCGCGGGGTGCTTCGACATCCGGGGGAATCGCCTTTCTGCGGCCTAGCCGCGCTTGCCTTGGGCGGCCGACTTGTCCGCACGCGCGCGCAGGATGCGGCGCACATCCCCAAAGACATCCCAGAGAATCCAAAGCAGCAGCGCGGTAACCGGGCCATAAATCGCGAAGGGTCCCCACCAGGTCTGGGAGAATCCGGTGAAATCCCGCATGCGGCCGAAAGGAAACCAGATGGCGAAGACGCGTCCGTAAATGTGGTCACGAGGGACCCAGCCATACATGCGGCCATCGTGGCTCTCGAGGCTGTTGTCCCCCAGCATCAGGTAGTGCCCCTCCGGAATCACCGTGTAGGCATCGTCGTCGCTGACAGCATACCGAATGGGATCGACCCGAAGCAGCTGCTCGAACATGGCACGCTGATCCGGGTCCTTGAACTTGCGCAGATCGTCCGGGCTGAAATACCAGGTGGTTTCCGGCATGTGGTCCGGCTTGGGCACTTTCTCGCCATTCACCAGCAGGCCGCCGTTGTGCAGCTTCACCTTTTCGCCGGGCAATCCCACGATGCGCTTCACCAGCGTCTTCTCTCGCGACTTGTCCTCGATGGTGCGGAAAACCACGATGTCCCAGCGCTTGGGTTCATAGCCATCCCAAAGGCGAATGGTGGTGAAGGGGATGCGCGGCCCCATGATCCACTTGTTGACGAGGATGCGATCCCCCTCGAAGTAGCCGCCCGCGTGCAGCGTGGGTTCCATCGAACGCGAAGGTATGCGGTATTGATCCACCACGCAGCCCTTGATGAAGAGCACGATGGCGATGAGCCGCGCCCAATACCAGAGGTTCTTCAGCGAGAAGAAAGGCGGATTTCCTGCTGCTTCGGCGGCCAACTCAGTCATCATCCCCGATTTGCAGCAGCGCCATGAAGGCCTCCTGCGGAACCTCGACGGACCCTACCTGCTTCATGCGCTTCTTGCCTTCCTTCTGCTTTTCCAACAGCTTGCGCTTTCGGGTGATGTCGCCACCGTAGCACTTGGCGGTCACGTTTTTGCGCAGCGCCTTCACGGTTTCGCGCACGATGATCTTGCCGCCAATGGCCGCCTGAATTGCGACCTCGTATTGCTGGCGGGGGATGAGCTTGCGCAGTCGCGTCGCCAGTGTCCGGCCCACGTATTCCGCGTTGTTGCGGTGCGTGATGATCGACAGTGCGTCCACGATATCGCCGTTCAGCATCACGTCCAGCTTCACCAGGTCACCCGGCTGATACCCGATAATGCGGTACTCGAGCGAAGCGTAGCCTCGGGTGATGGACTTGAGCCGGTCGAAGAAGTCCACGACGATTTCCGCCAGCGGCATCTGGTAGATGGCCATGCAGCGGTTCGCGTCGATATAGTCCACGCGCACGTGTATGCCGCGTTTCTTCTTGCAAAGGTCGATAACGGCGCTCAGGTACTGCGTGGGCACCATGATGTCTGCCTCGATGTAGGGCTCCTCGCAGAGCTCCAGCTCGGCGCGCGGCGGCATCTCCGACGCCTTCTCCACGATGAAATCGTCGCCGCTCGTCTTGCGCACATGGTAGGCCACGTTGGGCATGGTCGTCACCAGCGTCAAGCCAAACTCGCGCTCGAGGCGTTCCTGGATAATTTCCATGTGGAGCAGCCCGAGGAAGCCAAGCCGAAAGCCGAGGCCCAGCGCGTCGGAACTGTCGGCCTTGAACTCGAAGGACACGTCGTTGAGGTGAAGCTTCTCCAGCGCGTCACGCAACTCGTCGTAGTCGGTGTCGCCGGCGGGATAGAGGCCGCAGAAAACCACCGGCTTGATCTCTTCGTAACCGGGCAGCGGCTCCTCGGCGGGATTGACCGCGTCCGTCACCGTGTCACCCACCTTCGTGTCGTCGAGCGTCTTGATGCTGGAC
>JBJOID010000245.1:0-8288 GCA_046047315.1 Candidatus Hydrogenedentota bacterium
ATCAACCGGTTGACTTGCGCCAGCACGGTATCGATCCCGGCTTGTAGCGCTTCCGTGTTCTGCGTATCTCCCGGAAGGATGGCATGCCAGGTGGTGCCCATCGTCTCGCCGGAAAGCATCACCCGGGAGGGAGTAGAGGGGGCGCAGGCCGCCAACAGGAGCGGGCATAGCAAAACGAGGAGCAAGGCCCGCGCCATGCTCCCCGTTATTGGAGACAAAAACCTATCAGCCGAAGTCGTCAAACAGGATCATCTCCGGCTCGACGCCGAGATCGCGCAGCATGTTCATGCACGCCTTCAACATCATGGGCGGCCCGCAGAGGTAGTACTCGATATCCTCGGGGGATTCGTGATTCTTGAGGTAGTTCTCCAGAAGCACCTGGTGAATGAACCCGGTATAACCGGTCCAGTTGTCCTCGGGCTTGGGCTCGGACAGGGCCACGTGCCACGAGAAGTTGGGGAACTCTGCCTGAATCGAGTCGAAGTCTTCGACGTAGAACATCTCTCGCAGGCTGCGCGCGCCATACCAGAACGTGACCTTACGGTCCGTGCGAAGCCGCTTGAACTGGTCGAAGATGTGCGAACGCATGGGAGCCATGCCCGCGCCGCCGCCGATGAAGCACATCTCGCGCTTGGTCTCCTTGGCGAAGAACTCGCCATAGGGTCCGGAGATAGTGACCTTGTCGCCGGGCTTCAAGTTGAAGATGTAGGAGGACATGATGCCCGGGGGGATGTCGGGGCGATTGGGCGGAGGCGTGGCGATGCGCACGTTCAGCATGATGATGCCGAACTCCTCGGGATAGTTCGCCATGGAGTAGGCGCGGGTGTAGCCCTCGCTCACGACAGACTTGTACTGCCACAGGTTGTACTTGTCCCACTCGTCGCGGTACTCGTCCTGCACGGCAATGTTCTTGTACTCGGAGACATGCGGCGGGCATTCAATCTGGATGTAACCGCCAGCACGGAAGGGCACCGATTCCCCCGTGGGCAGCTCAAGCACAAGTTCTTTGATGAAGGTGGCCACGTTGTCGTTGCTGCGGACCGTGCATTCCCACTTGCGCACATCGAAGACCTCGTGTGGGACCTCGATGGACATGTTCTGCTTCACCTTGACCTGGCAGGAAAGGCGAACGCCTTCGCGGGCGTCGCCGCGCGAGATAAAGTTCTCTTCGGTGGGGAGGAGCGAGCCGCCGCCACTGAATACCTTCACTTTGCAGACGCCGCAACTGCCCTTGCCACCGCAGGCGCTGGGAATGAAAATCTTGTTCGCGGCGAGCGTGTTCAGCAGGGTGCTGCCGGCAGGAGTCTTCAGGGCTTTAGACTGGTCGCCATTGATGAGAATGCTCACCTCGCCCTGGGCCACGAGGCGGGCCTTGGCCGCCAGCACGATGCCCACGAGGCTGAGCACGATCACCGTAAACATCACGATGCCCATGCCCATGGTCAGGATTGCCATATCCAAGTCCTCAAACGTTCGCGCGCCGGGGGCGCGCCGCGGTTAAAGCTGAATGCCCGAAAAGGCCATGAAGCCCACGGCCATCAGACCGACGAGCAGGAAGGTGATACCGAGGCCGCGCAGGGCGGGGGGGACGTTGCTGTAGCGCATGCGCTCGCGAATGGCTGCCAGCGAGACGATGGCCAACATCCAGCCAAGACCGGAACCGAAGCCAAACACCACGCTTTCGCCCACACCGTACTCGCGTTCCTGCATGAAGAGCGATCCACCGAGGATGGCGCAGTTCACCGCGATAAGCGGCAGGAAGATGCCGAGCGTGGCGTAGAGCGCGGGCACGTACTTGTCCAAAGCCATCTCGACGATCTGCACAGCGGCGGCAATGGTGCCGATGAAGGTGAGGAAGGAGAGGAAGCTGAGGTCGATGCTCTCCATGCTTGGGTGTACCCAAGCTAGCGCTCCGGGCGCCAGCAGCGCACTGAACACGACGTTGTTGAGCGGGACCGTGACGGACTGCACGAAGACCACGGCGATGCCCAAACCGAAGGCAGTTTCCACCTTCTTCGAGCAGCCGAGGAAAGTACACATGCCAAGGAAGTAAGCCAGGGCCATGTTCTCAATGAACGCGGACTTCACCAGGATGGCGAGGTAATGCTCCATCATGGGTTAGGCCTCCTCGATTTGCTGGGGCTTCCAGGTTCTTAGCGCCCAGATGAAGAATCCGATTAGGAAGAAGGCCCCGGGCGAAAGCAGCATCAGACCATTTGAGATGTACCAGCCACCATCGGTGGAAAGCTGCAAAACGGTGATGCCGAAGACAGAGCCCGAGCCGAATAGCTCGCGGAAGAAGGCGACGCTCATGAGCACCACGCTGTAGCCCAGCGAGTTGCCGAAGCCGTCGATGGCGCTGAGCAGGGGCCCGTTGGCCATGGCGAAGGCCTCGGCGCGGCCCATCACGATGCAGTTGGTGATGATCAGTCCCACGAAGACGGAAAGCTGCTTGCTGATATCAAAGAGATAGGCACGCAGGATCTGGTCCGTCATAATCACGAAGGACGCGATGATGGACAACTGCACAATGATGCGGATGCTCGGCGGAATGTTGTTGCGGATGAGGCTCACCGCGAAGGAGGAACACGTGGTGACCGCCGTCACCGCGATGCACATTACCAGCGCGGTGTCCATCTTCGTGGTAACTGCCAGGGCCGAGCAAATGCCCAGCACCTGAAGCGCGATCGGGTTGTTGTTGAACAAGGGGTCGAGCAGCGTCTCGCGCTGTTCCTTGTTGAGAACTTTCATATCAGGCGCTCCGTTCCTTGCGGGCTTTCAAATAAGGTCCAAGGCCCTGCTCGCCAAACCAGAAGTGCAACATCTCCGTCACCCCGCGGCTCGTGATGGTTGCACCGCTCAGGCCGTCCACGTGATGCGGGTCGTCTTCCACGGTTCCGGCATTGCCCTTAATCACGGCGATGGCGATCTCCCCCTCGTCGTTGAAAGTCTTGCGGCCAGGCCACAGGCTTTTCCACTTGGGGTTGTCCACTTCGCCGCCAAGGCCGGGGGTCTCCTTGTGGCTGTAGTAGGTGATGCCGCGAATCGTGTTCAAGTCCTTGTCAAGGGCAAGGAATCCATAAAGGGTTCCCCACAGGCCCTTGCCATAAATGGGCAACACCAGCATGGAGACCTGGTCGTTCTCCACTACTTCGAACAGTCGAACCTGACGGGGTATTTCCAGAATTTGCGCGGCATTCGCTTCCGCCTTGAGCATCTCGGGCTTACCCTCAACGAACTGATCGGACGGTATCTCCTCATCGGTCGTCAGGTCTACCACGACTTGCCGAATGCTCTGGAACTTTTCCTCCACCTGTTCCGGGGTGAAGGTGTCCGATTCGGTCATCAGACGCGCTGCAAGCAGCACGCTCTTCTTCTTGTCGAGTGCCTCGTTGTACTGTTGACGCTCACGCAGCCCGACCGCCGAGACGGAGATCATGGTCGAGCATACCGCGCAGATGGCGGTCGCGAAAACGATGATATATTTCGTACTAAACTGCACCGCGCGCGAGCCTCCTCTTGATGTTCGCATTAACGGCGAAGTGGTCAATGAGCGGCGAGAAAATGTTCATGAACAGAATCGCCAGCATCCAGCCCTCGGGATAAGCAGGGTTAATGCACCGAATCAGAATGGCGAAGAACCCAATGAGGAAACCGTAGATGAGGCGGCCCTTTTCCGTGTAGGGTCCGGACACGGGGTCGGTGGCCATGAAGACCAAGGCGAAGGCGGAAGAGCCAATCACCAACTGCCAATGGAAGGGAACGCTCATCAGGGCATTGGTTTCCGAACCCGCCGCGTTGAGAATCGTCGAGCAGACGAAGATGCCAAGCACGCAGCCGAACATGGTTCGCCAGGAACCGATTCCCGTCATGATTAGAACGCATGCCCCGAATAGACAGGCCAGCGCGGATGTCTCACCCATGGAACCCGGCATATTCCCAATGAAGGCATCCAGCCAGGTAAGGTCCATGGACTGCATGGCCGCACGCCAGCCACCCTCTCCCGTGGGGTCGGTGAGCGCGAGGCGCCCAAGTACCGTCGCGCCGCTGAATCCGTCCACTGCGTTGGACTCGGTGACGGCGGTCCAGACCTTGTCGCCCGAAAGCTGTGCGGGGTAGGCGAAGAAGAGGAACGCGCGGGCGGTCAATGCCGGATTGAGGATGTTCATACCCGTACCGCCGAAGACCTCCTTGCCGATGATGACGCCAAAGCTTATGCCGAGCGCCACCTGCCAAAGCGGGACGGTGGGGGGGAGGGTGAGCGGGAAGAGCATCCCCGTGACGAGGAAGCCCTCGTTGATTTCGTGCTTGCGAACGATGGCGAACAGCACCTCAATGTGGCCACCAACCACAAAGGTCACCAGCACGATCGGCAGATAGTAGAGGGCGCCATGAAGGATGCAAGCCAGTGGGTTCACCGGGTTGTATCCGATGTTGAGCAGCTCGAGGACCCATCCACGCCAACCCTCGGGAATGGCGCCGGGGGCTAGTGCGAGATTGGCCTGCAAACCCGTGTTGTACATGGCCATGAACATGCACGGGAGTAAGGCGACCACGACGGTAATCATCATACGCTTGAGGTCAAGCCCGTCGCGCACATGGGAACCGCTGGTCGTCACCGTGGCAGGCGTGAAGAAAATCGTGTCATTGGCTTCGTAGAAGGGGTAAAGCTTCTCGAACTTGCCGCCCTTGTGGAACAGGGGCTCGACACTGTCCAGTAGATCGCGGAGTGCCTTCATAGTCCGTTCCGAATTCCTATCCTTCGTGTTCGATGATCGTGAGATTGCGGCGCAGAATCGGCCCGAACTCATACTTGCCCGGGCACACGAAGGTGCAAAGGGCAAGGTCTTCCTCATCCAGTTCCAAGGCTCCCAGCTGCTCGGCCCGCTCCACGTCGTTCACCGCAAGGGAGCGCAACAGGTGCGTTGCCAGGATATCCAGCGGCATGACCTTCTCGTAGACCCCAATTGGCACTATCGCGCGTGGGCTGCCGTTGGTATTCGTCGTGAAGTTGAACAGCTTGTCTGGAATCAGCTTGGAAAGGAAAACTCCAGTCACAGAGAACTTGTCTATACCGGGGCTGAGCCAGCCGAAGAACTCGCGCCCACGCCCTTCCGGAAGCACCGTAATGGCGTTATCGTAGCGGCCAAGGAAGCCGGTGACCTCGCCCTTGGCCGTGCGACCGGAAAGCACCGAACCGGAGATGGTGCGCATCTCGCCGTCCCGCAGTTCCCCGGCGGTCAATTCCTCGATGCTCGCCCCGAGGCGGGCGCGAAGCAGTCGAGGCTTCTTTACGCCGGAACCCGCCAGGCCAATCAAGCGTTCGACCGGCAGCACTCCCGTACGGATGAACTTGCCAATCCCCACTACGTCGGGGAGGTTGATATGCCATACCGTCTTTTTTGCATTGACGGGGTCAAGCAAGTGGATGTGGGTGCCCACATTGCCCGCCGGATGGGGGCCGGAGAATTCTTCAACCGAGGCCCGGCTTGATGCGGCAGGCACCAGGGTGCTGCCATTCTTGCGGCAGAACCACAGCCGACCGGGGGTCAACTTCGCCAACGCCCGAAGGCCCAGGTTCATGTCATTCACCGCGCCTTCGATCAACACTTCCGGATCCACCGCCAGCGGGTTGGTGTCCATCGCATTCACAAATATTGAATGCGGGGTACTCTCCGGATCAGGGACTTTGCTGAAGGGGCGGGTGCGGAGGGCGGTCCAAAGACCACAATCCAGAAGCAGCTGGCGAAGCTGGCCCGGATTAATCAGATCGATGTCGCCACCGCGGAAGTCCGAGGGGCGGAAATAGTCTTCCTCGGTGGTGCGTCCCTCGCGCTCACGGTCATTCAAGGCAATGACGACGCTAAGCAGCACGCGCTGAGCCCCGCGGTGTATCGCCTCGATACGGCCCGCTCCGGGTGCGCAATAATAGACGCCGGGAGTCTTCCGATCCTCGAAGAGCGGCTGGCCTCGCTTGACCTCGTCGCCAACTTTGGCGTCGAAGCGCGGCTTCATGCCGTGGTAATCCTCGGCAATCAGCGCCACGCGGGTCAACGGCTTAGCGTCGATGACCCGGGTATCCGGAGCGCCGGTGATGGGAAGGTCCAAGCCCTTCTTGATTACATGATTCGCCATGAATTTCTTACCGTAGGGGCCGCTCAGACGCGCCTTGCAAGGTGGGGATTCCGGCTGCGTCCGCACGGGCCAAGTGGCCAGATTCTTATCCCCGAATGACTTTTCTCTTCCGCAAGAAAAGTCGAGAAAGTATGACATACGAATCCGCTCGGAAACAAGCGGACGCGCTCAGGCCTCTTTGGGAGACTGTTCGACGGCCGACTCCACCACGCTCTGGCCAGCATCTTCAGTGTCTGCGGGCGTCGGCGGTGTGGGATCTTCCAAGGGAAGCGAGCCCCGGAAGGTATTCTTCAAGGCTTCCTCGTCCCAGCCATCCGGCACCTTACCCGTTGAGGCGTACAGATAGAGTGCCACGGTCAGCACCTGCTTCGCGGTGGTCGCCAGGACCAGGGCAAAAAGTGTCCAGCTTACGCTCAGCACGAATATGAAAGGGCTGAGGTGCAAGGTGTACCACTCAATCAGAAGGAAAATGAATACGGGGATATTCAGTATCAGCAGGAACCAGCCCATGCCAAAGCGTGCGGTTGCGTTCTCTCCCCAGCGTTCCATCATGATCTGGCGGGAGCGCGCCAGTGCCGTAAAGATGGACTTCTTCTCGATGGCCATAACTGGAATGACAAAGTAGGTGAAGACCGACCAGCCCGACTTCAGAACACTGCGCAGCAATTGAGAGAGGTTTTTTTGCTGGTCGAGAATGGTAAACAGCATGCCGATGGTGCTGTTGAAGATGGTCCAGATGACAAGCGATATCGAGCTGCGCCCACCGGCTCGGATACCATCGAGCAACTTCGAGTCTCGCTCGGTAATCGAGATATGGGTGGCGGCGCTCAGGGCGAGATTGTTGAACGTCGTTGCAAAGGAACAGAACAGATAGGCGAAGAAAATGACCACGTAGTAGCCGTAATTCAAGGACTGCTGGCCCACTTGGTTCACACGCGTGTTAACCAACAACTGTATCTTATCGTTGCCCACGCTTAGGTAAAAGAGCCAAAGGGTCACCAGAATGATGATCGTCGAGGCGAGAGGGAAAGCGACGAGGGTCTTGTCCCTCCAGACCACCCGCAAGCTGTGCCAGCACAATGCGAGTCCGTTCCGGGTTTGTTGCCTAAAGGTCATGGCGTCCTCATGCAGTTGGGGGTGCGTTTCTCCAAGCGTATCATACAGCGGGGGTGCGATTTTTATTTCTGTCCCTCGTCGCTCGTCGGCAAGACACCTGTCAGCAGCGCCATGTCAAAGAACTGGCCGCCGCGATCCTGCTTCACATGGACCGCGAGTGTGTTCTTGCCGGGTTTAAGCTTGGCGCGCAGGTCGGGAGAAATTTCGTGGGCACGATACTCCGTGGCCCACCCAGACTTTTGCAGCAGACGGGTGCCATTAAGCCAGATTTCACAATCGTCATCATGGAACAGTATGAGCACGCCAAGCTCGAATGGCTCCCCTGAATACTCGAAATCCTGCCGCAACCAGATATGGTCCTCTTTCCACTTGGTGCGGATGGTCTTTCCGTAAGGCTGACCGATCAGGCCGAAGGGCGCCAGTCCTTCCGACCAGCCGGAGGCGTCAAACGCTGCCCGCTCCCATCCGTCGGCGGGCTTCTCCAAGGTATAACGCCAGGGACGTCCCAGTTCCCCGTCATGCACCGACCCCGTCAACACGCTCCACACGGCAGGCTTTCGGTCCTTGGTCGAGGCGCTTGTGGGGGGATTCTGCTCGTAGGCCGCCACCCGCGCCAGCACGGTTCGCAGCTTTTCCACCTCAAATTTGGGGGTGCGGTCGTAGTGGTATAGACCATTCTGCTCCTGCTCGATGTCCGTCAGCTGGGTGTAGCAGAGGCCGAAAAGGTTGCGGCTGTCCAGCAAGGCCGAGGTCAGTCCCTCGAAGCGGGCATGAAACTCCTCCAAACTGGCGGGCGTGTTGCCATAGCCCCACGCGTCGTCGTCGAGACTCCAGCCAATGCCGCCGTATTCACTCACCATAAAAGGGGTATCGGCGGCGGTCTTGAGACCATAACGCTCCGGCAAGCCCACCTCGCTCTGCCAGCCCAGGTCCGTCGCGTAGCGGTCGCGGAAGACCACCGGATTCTGTTCGTAGTCGTGCGCGTCAAGGATCTCCGGGTCCGTCACGGTGTGGGTCCAACCACTGGTTTCGATGCA
>JBJOID010000246.1:0-3371 GCA_046047315.1 Candidatus Hydrogenedentota bacterium
TGGTGCAGGGAGAACTGCAAGGTCAGAACTCCTCCTCCATCACCAACAACGGGGGCTTTCAGATCGACGGCTCCGGCGTTGTTCGCTTCACGGGCAGTTCGACCCTGTTGGGTTCGGGCAGCCTCGCTAATCAAGGCAGCATGCTGTTCGAGTCGGGAACGGTGGAGATAACGGGTTCGACGCAGGTCAACGTGGATGGCGGCACTTTGGAGGTGAGCGGCGGCAGCCTGAGCTTCGGCTCCAGCACCACGGTGACCCTGGATGGCGGACTGACGTTGACTGGCGGCACGGTGACCCTTGAAGGCAGCACGACTGTTGAGACCAATGGCGATCTGCAAGTGGACAACGGTCAGGTGGAATTCACGGACGGCTCGACGACGACCTATGGCGGCAGCGGCGAAGTGGGCGTCGATGGGATACTCATTGTCTCCGGTGAGACGACTTTCACCGAGTCCAGCACGGTGGTGATTGAGGGGCAGGGCGAGACGGACGACGACGGCGTGACAGTCATGGGAGGGACGGTCACGCTGGAAGAAACGTCCACATGGACCTTCGGCGGCGAAGTGACGGTGGACGACGGTGGCACTCTGGAAAGCAAGGGTAACACCGAGTCGAAGCCGGGTTCGAAGCTCATCATCAAGAACCGGATGAAAGTAACCGGCGGCGAGACCACGTTGAAGGGGGAGAGCAAGACGGAGTCCGGCGGAACCTTGGAGGTGCTGAGCGGGAAATTGAAGGTTGGCGACGATGCGAAAGCGCTGGGCGACGACACGCTCACCGTGTTGGGCAGCCTGATGATCGCGGCAGCGGGTGAAGTGGAGAACAACGGCATCCTCGACAATTTCGGCGAGGTGAACAATGCCGGGCTTCTCACCAACAACGGGCTTTTCGACAACCATGGTGTGTTCTCGAACTCGGGCACCTTTGTGAACAATGGCACCCTCACGGGGAACCCCGAGGTGCAGTCGCTTCCCGCCGCTTCCTGCCTGGCCGCGCTTGCGCTGTGCGCCGCGATTGCGTGGAGCGGACGCCGCAGGGCGGCGCAGGCCGCTTAACGCAGCGCAATCGACCGAGAGCTTGCGTGCCTCCTTGCCCGGTGTTTATCCGAGGTTGGCGTGGTATTCCTGGAGGGAGCGGATGGCCGGGGCTTTTTGCGTGAGTGCGCGGACGGCCTGAACGCCGGCCTGGGCGGCGGCGAGGGTGGTCATCATGGGGAGGCCATGCTCGAGCGCGGTGCGTCGAATCGCGCGTTCGTCGTACTTGGACTCCGCGCCCAGCGGCGTGTTGATGATCCAGTCCACCTGGCCGTTGATGATCTTGTCCACCACGTTGGGGCGTCCCTCGCCGACCTTGAACACTTCCTCGACCTCGATGCCCTGTTCGCGGAGCGCGTCGGCGGTGCCCTTGGTGGCGATGAACTTGAAGCCCAGCTCAGCGAGATCGCGCCCGAGGCTGCCGAAGTTCGCCTTGTCGCGGCGGTTGAGGCTGAGGAACACGGTGCCGGAAAGCGGCAGGTTGTTGCCCGCGGCGATCTGGCTCTTGGCGAAGGCGAGGCCCATGGACTCGTCGATGCCCATCACCTCGCCGGTGCTGCGCATCTCCGGCCCGAGGAGGGTGTCCACGCCGGGGAACTTGATGAAGGGCAGCACGACTTCCTTGGCGCTGGTGTAGCGGGGCTGCGGGTCGTG
The DNA here is from genome assembly GCA_046047315.1 of Candidatus Hydrogenedentota bacterium. Classification (GTDB taxonomy): domain Bacteria; phylum Hydrogenedentota; class Hydrogenedentia; order Hydrogenedentales; family JAEUWI01; genus WGMK01. The sequence goes on from JBJOID010000246.1 coordinate 1,689, forward strand.
GGTGAGGCCCAGTTCGTCGAGCGTCTTGCCGGCCATCACGCGCGCGGCCAGTTTGGCGAGCGGCAGGCCGATGCTCTTGCTGACAAAGGGGACGGTGCGTGAGGCGCGGGGGTTCACCTCGATGAGGTAGATGTCGTTGTCGCGAATGGCGAACTGGACGTTCATGAGCCCGATGACCTGCAGCTCGAGGGCGAGCGCACGGGTCTGCTCGCGCACGCGCTCGATGAGCGCCTCGGGCAGGTTGTGCGGCGGCAGGATGCAGGCGCTGTCGCCGGAGTGCACGCCCGCTTCCTCGATGTGCTGCATGATGCCCGCGACGACCACGCGCTTACCGTCGGCGATGGCGTCGACGTCGAGCTCGATGGCGTTTTCAAGGAACTTGTCGATGAGCACCGGATGCTCGGGCGAGGCCTCGACGGCGAACTCCATGTAGCGCTGAAGCGCGGCGCGGTCGTAAACGATCTCCATGGCGCGGCCGCCCAGCACAAAGGACGGGCGCACGACCACGGGATAGCCGATGCGCTCGGCCACCTCGATGGCTTCCTCGAGCGAGGCCACCGTGTCGTTGGGCGGCTGCAAGAGGTTCAGCTTCTCGACGATTTCGCGGAAGAGCTTGCGGTCCTCGGCCCGCGCGATGCTCAGCGGCGAGGTGCCGATGATGGGCGCGCCGGCCGCCTCGAGGCGTTGCGCCAGGTTCAGCGGGGTCTGTCCGCCATACTGCACAATTACGCCCTTGGGCTTGATGCGATCGATGATGTTCATCACGTCTTCAAAGGTGACGGGCTCGAAGAAGAGGGAGTCGGAGGTATCGTAGTCCGTGGACACGGTCTCCGGGTTGCAGTTGACCATGACGGTCTCGTAGCCGTCGTCCTTGAGGGCGAAGGCGGCGTGAACGCAGCAGTAGTCGAACTCGATGCCCTGGCCGATGCGGTTGGGGCCGCCGCCGAGGATGACGATGCGCTCTTTGTCGCTCAGGCGCACTTCGTCCTCGTCGCCGTAGGACGAGTAGTAATAGGGGGTATAGGCCTCGAACTCCGCCGCGCAGGTGTCGACGAGGCGATAGCCCGGCAGCACGCCGTGCTTCTTGCGGAGGGCGCGCACGTCGAGCTCGCCCTTGTCCCAGAGGCAGGCCAGTTGCACGTCGGAGAAGCCCAGCTCCTTGGCGCGGCGCAGGGTTGCGGCGTCGTCGGGATTGGCGGTTTCCAGGGCGCGCGCTTCCTCGACGATTTCGCGCATCTGCCGAAGGAACCACGGATCGATCTTCGTGGCCTGGAAGAGCTCGTCCACGGTCGCCCCAAGGCGAAGGGCCTCGGCGAGCTGGCTGAGGCGGTCGGGCGTGGGGGTGCGCACGGCGCGCAGCAGGGCGGCCTTTTCATCGTCGACGCTTCCGCCGTGGGTGAGGGGCTTGTACTTGCCGTCGAAGCCGAAGCCGAAGCGGCCGGTCTCGAGGCTGCGCATGCCCTTCTGGAGGGACTCCTTGAAGGTGCGGCCGATGCTCATCTGCTCGCCCACGCTCTTCATTTGCACGGTGAGCGTCGGCTCAGAACCGGGGAACTTCTCAAAGGCCCAGCGCGGGATCTTCGTCACCACGTAGTCGATGGTGGGCTCGAAGCTGGCGGGGGTCTCCTGGGTGATGTCGTTGGGAATCTCGTCGAGCGTGTAGCCGACGGCGAGCTTGGCGGC
>JBJOID010000247.1:0-12117 GCA_046047315.1 Candidatus Hydrogenedentota bacterium
AGATCTCGTGCGCGCTGCGCGAATTGAAGTGATGCTGGAAGGGAACCGCCTGCGCACGGTTCGAATCGCGACCACAATCCGGCACGATGACAAATACGGTGTTGTCCCGGTAATGCTCCAGCCGTTCACTCGCCTCCACCACCTGCCGCATCCCCCGGTCAATCTCGGCAATCCCGTTGAAATAGTGCGAGGGATTCCCCCAATGCACGTAGTCCGGGTCCTGGTAGTTGATCATCATCAGGCGCGGGCGCAGTTCCTCCATGGCACGCACGGCAAGCTGCGTCAGCAGGGCATCACCCCGGGCATTGACCAGTCCAGACTCCCCATAGTAGCCGCGCCATCCCTCCCAGAATTGTTCAATCGGCTCCGGCTGTTGCTGCTCCTTGGCTACGCGATAATCGATCTGCTCCATCTCTGCGAGCTTCACTTCCAACTCCACCCGCTCCTTCTCCCCCATGCCCCCCTCGGCGAGGCGCCGCCGCAGGAGGTGCACCTTGTAGCGAAAGAGGCTTAGCGTTGCAGAGCGGTACTGCAACCCGAAGAGGTGGTGGTTGCTGAAGTTGTAGAAGTCCTCGTCGCTGCGGTCTTCACCATTGATGATCAACGCTTCGTGTTCCGGCACCGCATAGGCCGCCCGAAAATACTCGAACAGCGTGGGCACCTGGCTTTCGAATCGTCCCCCGAGAAAGCGGTCATCCACGTCGTGGTACTTCTGGTACTTTCCCGTCAGGATGTAGAGCGTTCCCTCGCCGTGGCTGGTGTTGATATCCTGGAACTGATCGATGGACATCGCCGGAAACAGCACCCCCCGCGGAACAAGGTCATGCAGGAAATACGGACTGTACGTGCCCGAGGGGTTAATGGTTTCCTGCCGCCGCACCCCTCCGCCGAAGCGAATGATGATGACGTTTCGCCCTGCATACGGCTTAAGTCCGGATGACTCCGCCCGAGCACCCGTTTGAGTAGCAAGCAACCCGGCGGTTGTGCCGGCCGTAGCCAGAAACTGGCGTCGTGATAGGGGCATGGTCGAAATCCTCAACGCTCCGAACGACGCCTTCAACATAGCATTTTCCGGAATCCAGAGGCTAAGTCAACAACTACCAGTGTGCCACGGGGAGAGCAGGAGCCTTGCTTAGAATTCGACCCAGACTCCCTTGGAGCGATACACGTAGTCGTCCATCAGGTCAGCGCGATAGAGCACGCGAAGCGTGCCGTCGACATACTCCACGTCTGGCGGCAGCATAGCGCTCTCTGGCATCACATCGCGCAGCGAGCCGGGCAAGGTGCCGTGCTGCGCCTTGTAGTCCTCAATTCGCGGGACGATGTAGTTTTCGCAATACGCCATTTGCCAGCGCAAATGAACATCCGCCACGGGAAAAATGAGCAGGAACTGCGCAAGAAAGACCGCACACAACAAGCCTTGAACGGCCAGCATGCGTAGGCAGGGTCCCAAAGCCGGTTGATGACGAACAAAGCGAAGCTGGATAAACCGTGCGATCAATGCGACAGTTCCCAGTCCAAGGAACCAAGGGACAGCGCGAAACAGATTGACGATCGTCCAGAACTCACCGCCGATCAACAAGGCGAAAGCAAGCGGCGCCAGCAGAAGCCAGGCCAGAATACGCAGCCAGCGTCGCCCGCGCGGATATTCTTCTCTTGGCCGCAATACCCAGCGATCCACGATTATCCAACCGAGCACGGCCCCCGTGGTCAGCGGGGCCACGTTTCCAATAAGCCATGGCATCAGATTGGAGGAGGTGAGGTTTCCGCCGATGAGCGCCGCCAGCAGGAAAGGCGTTACGAGAAGCAAGAGCCCATAACACAAGAGACTTATCAGGATCGGTTTTTTCGAGGTCTTATCGGAATCCATGGAAAGCTCCTCCGTTCCTAAGACGAAACCGAATTGGCTAAGGGTTTAAACGCTTTCGCTCTTCCCGCGCTATCGCTGCTTCGCCCAGTAGACGCTCGTAGATACCAAGCACCATAGCCGATTGCTGAACAGGATCGAAGGTTGTGCGCGCATGATGACACGCGGCGTCGCCCATGGCCCTCCTGCGCTTAGGGCTGGCACTCCAATCCAGCATGAGTTCGGCGAGCGCTTGCGCGCTTCCATCGAACACCGCCCCGGTCACGCCATCCATCACGATCTCGCGCAGCATGCCCCGGTCGGCCACCATCATGGGTATGCCCATGGCCAGCAATTCCCGCACAGCGCGGCAGGTGCCGTCAGAGCCCGGCACAAGGAACACGCCTGCGTCGAGCATACGCAGCGCCCCGACATAGTCTTCACCGTCGAGATAGCCCGTAAAGACGACGCGATCCTCCAGGCCCAGCTGCCTCACCGGGGCGAAGCCAACTTCCTCTTGCCGTGTGCCGCGCCCGATGACCACCAGGCGCGCCGTGGCGTCCGCATCCGCGAGGCGGCGGAATGCCGTGAAGAGATCCTCGTAGTGACGGTGTGTCTGCATGCGCGCAACAATCCCGACGACGAAGGCATCCCCAGGAATGCCCAATCGTGAGCGAAGATCAGGCAAAGGGCGCCGTGGGTCGAAGCGGACGAGATCCACGCTTCCCGGCAGGATGCTCATGCGTCCTTTGGGAAAGGGAAAAAGGCGCGCGTCATGCTCGGCCGCAATGCCCGATGGTTCCAGCAACCATGCCGTATCGCGCATCAGGCGGGCGTGGCGCCGTCCAGCCGGAAAGCCCGTGCCTTCGTAACTGGAGCGAACGAGGGGCAGTCCTGCCTCGCGCGCGGGACGCAACGCGATGGCGTGGTCATTGTCCAGATGAGAATGCACCAGGTCGAAGGCACCCTCACGAAGCAAGCGCCGTAAGGCGTGGCTGTCACGCCAGTTCCGTACTGGGTGGCGGTGTTTGTCCAGCCGCATACCCTCGAGCGGCGGCATCCCCCAGGCTCTGGCCATCGCAGCCACTTTATTTTTCGTGGGGTCGCCGCCAACGCCGCAAGCAAAGGAAACGTCCACGCCAAGTTCAAGCAGGCCGCGGCACAGGGTCAAGCAAGGCTCGGCAGGGCCCGTCCATTTGTGGTTGCTGAAGAGATGCAGGACCTTCATGGATTGGACTTAATGGACCAAATGGACAAGGAGCCCATCGAGTCCATTGTTAAACTGCCGCCGCGTGCCTGGCTTCGGAGCCATCGAACTTCACCGAGACGATCTGCGATACGCCGCGTTCCTGCTGGGTGACCCCGAACAACGCACCCGCATGCGCCATCGTCTGCTTGTTGTGCGTGATGACGATGAACTGGCTGTTGTCCGTGAACTCATCCACAAGATTTAGGAAGCGCCCAATGTTCGCGTCGTCCAGCGGGGCGTCCACTTCGTCCAGCACGCAGAATGGGCTGGGTTTGGCGCTGAAGATGCTGAAGAGGAGGGCAATGGCGGTCATGGCCTGTTCGCCGCCGGAGAGCAGCGAGATCACCTGCGGCTTCTTTCCGGGGGGGCGGGCCTCAATCTCGATGCCGCTTTCCAGCGGATCGTTCTCATCCAATAGATAAACACGCGCCTGTCCGCCATTGAAGAGGCGGCGGAAATAATCCTTGAAATTCTCGGCGACGAGATTGAAGGTCTCCATGAACATCTCAAGAATGGTCTCGTCGATCTTTGCAACCACCCCCATCAACTTCTCCCGCGCCTCGCGGAGGTCCTGGTCCTGCTTCTCCAGGAAAGCAGCCCGCTTCTCCAGCGTCTCAAACTCCTCGATGGCCATGAGATTCACGTTGCCCAACCGCTGAAGGTCCTTGCGGTGCTGCTTGATAAGCTCCTCCCGCTCCTTCTCGTCGAACTCGTCCACCCCAACTTCCGACTCGGTCAGCGAGGCAAGCGCAAGCTTGTATTCGTTCAGGATGCTTTCCTGAAGAAATTCGAGACGATCTTCCTTGTGGGTAAGTTCGATCTCGATCTTGTGCACTTCTTTCTGCGTCTTGTCGCTCTGCTCGCGGAGGGTGCGCAGGGACTTCGCCAGCGCATCCGCCTGCTTGTTGACGGCATCCATCTCGCGCTGCGCTTCGAGCACCTTGTCGTGCGCTTCTTCCTTGGTTTCGGACAGCGCCTTGGCCCGCTCGATGGCGTCCGCCACGCGGCTCTCAAACTCTTTAGCCTGCACTTTGAGCGACTCGGCCTGCGACAGGCGGCGCGCCGCTTCTTGCAGGGCCTCGGCATGGGCACGCTGTTCGCGCAGACGGTTGCGTTCCGCCTCTTCCATGTTTTGGGTCAGGCGGGCGAGGTTAACCCGCAAGTCGCCCAAGGCATCTCCGCAAAGCGACAAGGCCTGCCTCTGTGCCGCGGCCTGTTCCTGTGCCTCGGCAACCCGCGTTTGCAGGGCCTCGTCGTCCGTATCCATCGACGCCATGCGCGAGGCGGCTTCCTTGCGTTGTGCTTCCATCGCCTCGCGTTGCGCCACCATCTGGTCCCGGCGGCTCTGCAATTGCGCGTCGGACTGCCGCGCGCTTTCCAGTTCCGCCGTGGCCTTGGCCAAAGCGACACCCGACTCGCCCAAGCTAGAGCGCGCCTCGCGTTCCTTATGTTCGATCTGCTGCAACTGGGCGGAGAGGCTTTCCTGTTCCTGCGTCAACTGCGCAGCCTTGGCGGCCGTGGAACGGATGCGGGCATCAGTCTTGCCGACCCGATCTTCCAAGTCCTCGATTTCGGCGCTGCGGCCAAGCAGGCCCTGGCTCTCATTGCGATTTCGCCCGCCGGTCACCGCGCCAGCCGGATTAACGACCTCGCCATCTAGGGTGACCAACTTGGGAAAGCGACGCTCCGACCGAGCAATGCGGATGGCGTCGTCAATGGTGTGAACGATGACCGTGTTGTAGAGCAGATACTCGAAAGCTGGAAGCACCCGCGCGTCGCACTGGATGTGGTTGATGGCCTTGCCGATCACGCCGGGATGGCCCGACAAGGAGTCGGTGTCGTCGCGCATGGTGGTGCGAATGGTGTCCAGCGGCAGGAAGGTCACGCGGCCGGCTTGATGTTTCTTCAGGAAGGCGATGGCGCTCTTCGCCGCGTCAGCCTGCTCGCACACCACATTGTTGATGTTGCCGCCCAGCGCCGCTTCGATGGCCGCGCGGCACTGATCCTCGGTCGAAAGGAGATCGCCCACCGGGCCTATGACCCCGTCAGCTTCGGGCATGCCTTCTTGCTTGGCCCGCATGACGGCGCGCACGCCTACCGCGAAGCCCTCATAGCTGTCGCGCAATTCGCGCAGGGACTTCAGGCGCGCCTCTTCGCTGCTCTTCTGCTCGCGCAGCGTCGTCCACGTTTCGCTGAGCTGCTTCAATTCCTCTTGAAGGGCGGCGCGTCGCTCGCGCTTTTGCTCGCGCAAGCTCGCTGCTTCTCCCAGGGAAGCCTCGTGCGCCGTATGGGCGCGCTGCAATTCCGCCACTTGCTGCGCCAGCGTTTCCTGCCGCCCCTGCTGCCCCTGCTGGTCCTCGAAGAGCGAGCGCAATTGCGCATCCAGCGCGGCCAGGGCATTGTCCAGTGTTTCCAGCTCGGTTTGCGTGCGGCTGCGGGCGGACACCGCCGCGATGGCGTTCTGCCGCGCCAGCTCGACAGCGGCCTCGGCGGCCTGAAGGGCCTCGCGTAACTGCGCGTGTTCTGCCTGCTTTTCCGCGATGCCAGACTCAAGGGCCGCGAGTTCATCTCGCAGGCCGGTGGCAAGCGAGCCCGTGTCAGATTCAGATTGCTTCAGCGACTCGGCCTTGGCGATGAGCTCCTCGTGTTCCTTGAGCGCCTCTTGCTGCTTCTCCTCGGCAAAGGCGATGTCGCGCTTCATCAGCGCCACCTGGCGCTCAATCTTCTCCATCTCCGAATCAACCTGCTGCTCGCCCTCGCGTCGGGCCATGAGCATCCGCTCCAGCTCCACGCGCTTCAGGTTGAGGCGTTCCAGTTCCGCCTCCTGCGAACTCGTCTGTGCCGATGCCTTTTCGTAGGCGTCGCGTGATACCGCGAACTGCTCCTTGAGATCCGCAATGGCGCCGCTCAACTCATTGAACTGAAGCCACGCGTTGCGCACCTCTAGGTCGCGCAGGGCCTCCGTCAATTCGCGGTGGCGTATGGCCGCCTGCACCTGGCGCTTGAGTGAGCGCATCTGGCGCTGCACTTCGTTGATGATGTCGGAGAGGCGCACCAGGTTCTGGTCCGCCGATTCGAGCTTTTTGAGCGCGATGCGCTTGCGCGACTTGTACTTGATGATGCCCGCCGCTTCTTCGAAGAGATAACGGCGGTCATCGGGCTTTGAACTTAAAACGAGATCAATCTTGCCCTGTCCGATCATGGAGTAGGCGGCGGTGCCAATGCCGGTGTCCATGAACATTTCCTGGATGTCGCGCAGGCGGCACTGGGCCTGGTTGATCAGGTACTCGCTCTCACCGGAACGGTAGACGCGGCGGGTAACGGTTACTTCCGCGAAGTCCACTGGCAACTTGCTGTCGGCATTGTCGAAGGTCAGCGAAACTTCGGCCATCCCCATGGCCGGCCGTTGCTCACTGCCGTTGAAGATTACGTCCTGCATGTGGGAACCGCGCAGGGCCTTGGCGCTTTGTTCACCCAGCGCCCAGCGCATCGCGTCGAGGATATTGCTCTTGCCGCAGCCATTCGGGCCGACGATCGAGGTGATGCCCGATTCCAGGTGAATGGTGGTCTTGTCGGCAAACGACTTGAAGCCGTGCATCTCTATGCGCTTGAAGTACATCCCTGCTCCAGATTTCGTTCAGTCGAATCGCGCGAATATCCGCTCAATCGCCGTGGCCTTGCCCGTCTCGTCGTCCACATCCACCTGAACCGCACTGAACTGCACGGGCCCTTTGGCCACATTGAAAGACTGCGGCAAGCCCGTGCGAAAGCGCTTCAATACCGGTTCGATATCCGTGCCAATCACCGAATGCGACGGGCCGCACATGCCCACGTCAGTGACGAAACCCGTGCCTTGTGGCAGGACCCATTCATCCGAGGTCTGCACATGGGTGTGCGTGCCAACGACGGCCGAGCACCTGCCGTCAAGATGCCATCCCATGGCAATCTTTTCCGAGGTGGCCTCGGCGTGCATATCCACCAAGATCAGGGGCGTCTCGTTCCGAAGCCCTTCCAACAGCACATCCGCCACTTGAAAGGGACAATCCAAAGGCTCCATATACACGCGGCCGATCAGATTCAACAGCCCCAGCTTTCGCCCGTCTTTGAGGGTTACAACCGCCGCTCCCCGGCCCGGCGCTCCCGCCGGATAGTTCGCCGGGCGCACGATATTCTCCATCGAATCCAGAAGCGGAAACAGCGCCTGCTTCCGCCATGTGTGGTTGCCCATCGTGAAGGCGTCCACCCCGGCGTTGGCCAATTCCTTCAATACCTCTGGAGTCGCGCCGTGGCCGCCAGCGGCATTCTCCGCATTCGCCACCACCACATCGGCCCCGCGCTCGTCCCGAAGTCGCGGCAGCATTGCTGCCACCGCGCGCCGGCCCGGGCGCCCAACCACATCACCTACGAAGAGGATTCGCATGAATAGGTCCTCTCAGACCTATCGGTCTTACTTCGCCACTTCCACGGCCCGGGTTTCCCGCACCACGGTAACGCGGATTTGGCCGGGATAGGTCATGTCGGTTTCAATTCGTTTGGCAATTTCACGCGCCAGCATGGCGGCTTCGCCGTCGTTCACGCGGTTCGGCTCCACCACCACGCGCACCTCGCGGCCCGCCTGGATGGCATAGGACTGCTCGACGCCGGGGAAGCTGTTGGCGATTTCTTCCAGCTGTTCAAGACGCTTGATGTAATTGCTGACCTGTTCGCTGCGCGCGCCGGGACGCGATGCCGAGATGGCGTCGGCCGCCTGAACGAGAACGGCGATGACGGAATTCTGGGGCATCTCGTTGTGGTGCGCGCCGATGGCGTTGCAAATCAGCTCGGGCTCGCCGTGGCGCTTGGCGATATCGTGGCCCAGCACGGCGTGTGTGCCTTCCACCTCGTGGGTAAGCGCCTTGCCCATGTCGTGCAGGAATCCTGCCCGCTTGGCTTCCTGGACGTTCACGCCCAGTTCCGCGGCCATGATGGCGCAAAGATGGGCCACTTCGATGGAGTGGCGAAGCACGTTCTGGCCATAAGAGGTACGGAAGCTCAGGCGGCCCATCAGCTTGATCATCTCGGGATGGAGGCCATGCACGTCAACCTCAAGGGCGGCCGCTTCGCCGCGTTCCTTGATGAGCTTGGCCATCTCTTCGTTGACCTTCTCCACCATCTCTTCGATGCGTGCCGGGTGGATGCGACCGTCTTCGATGAGTCGCTCCAGCGTGATGCGGGCCACCTGGCGGCGAATGGGGTCGAAGCCGGAAAGGATAACCGCCTCCGGCGTGTCGTCGATGATGACGCTGATGCCCGTGGCATTCTCGAGCGCGCGGATGTTGCGGCCCTCGCGTCCGATAATCCTGCCCTTCATTTCGTCGCTGGGCAGGTTGACGACAGATACGGTCGTTTCCGCCACGTGGTCAGAGGCGCAGCGTTGAATGGCCTCGGAGATGATCCACTTGGCCTTCTTGTCGGCTTCCTCGCGCAGTTCGTCCTCGATGCGCTTCAGGTCCAGCGCGGTGTCGCGCTTCACCTCGTTCTCCAGCTGCGTGAAGATTTCCTTACGGGCGGCTTCCTGCGTGAGGCCAGAGATGCTTTCGAGCTTGGTGATCTGCTCGCTCTTGAGACGAAGCAGCTCGTCGCGTTCGCGATCAAGCATCTTCTCCTTCTTCACGAGCTCGCGTTCCTGCGAGGTGAGTTCGGCGGCGGTCTTGTCGAGCGACTCCGCCCGCTTGTCGAGATTCTTTTCTTTCGTCAGGATGCGCTCTTCGAGCTTCGCAATTTCCTTGCGCTCCTCCTTCGCCTCCTTCTCCATCTGGCGGCGCAAATCCACCTCCAATTCCTTGGCGGTAGTCTTGGCGTCGCGAATCATGGCAGCCGCTTCGCGCTCGGCGTCGGAAATCTTTTGTGCGGCCTCCAGCTTGGCGGCGCCCAACAAACTCTTTCCGCGGACCTGGCCGTAAAAATAGGCCGCTCCGAAACCTGCTCCGAATGCGACCACCAGGCCAATCAGGACCAGTGGGCTCATGCGTTCTTTACCTCCGTCGGGGTTGAATAGGCCCGCCGGCCCCGGCACACGCGAACGCGCAAAGGAAGGAACTGCCGTCAAACAGCACGATGGCAAGTGTTTGATTCGGAACTACTTAACCGCTTGCAAACCCCTCTCGGCGGCCGGGCCTTCTTCTGCCAAGGGCAAAAGGGCACGAACATTTCCGGAGCACGGTATCGCCGGCCGACTAGCCAACGTTTGATTCCCTTCCTCGACAACGTTTCGCGTGAACTGGGCGCCAACAGGCGCGCTACAGCGAGACTGCCGGATTATACGGAGGGCTCTGGGGCAAGTCAACGCATGTTAACCCGAGGCTAACTTCCTACAGTTATTAAGGTGAAAGGCAGAGTAAGCCCCGACCTTTACAAGCCGGAGCTGCCCTCGATTGTCCACTAAAATCCTCGTCTAAGCGGCCTTGGATGAATTACTTAACGATAAGTAGGCCCCTGCCTGGGGTAATTTTTGTACACTTCGAGCCGTGTGCCAATTCATCCTGCTTGTTCAAATGAACGAGCTGCAACTGAGAAAGCGGTATTGACGTGAGCGCAAACTACGTTTCAGAGCGGGATTCGGAAGCCGACGTACGCGAATGGATAGAGGCTCTGGACAGCGTGCTGGACACGCAGGGAGAGGAGGCGGCTGCCGCGCTCATAAGCCGTCTGCAGCGTCACGCCTACTTCCGGGGCGTGCGGGGCGAGTTGTCCAGCACTACCCCCTACGTGAATACCATCGCTCCCGAAGACGAGCCAGTGTTCCCGGAAGAAAATGCCGAGTTTCGCCGTATCTACAAATCGATTGTACGCTGGAACGCCATGGCAATGGTGGTGCGCGCCAACCGCGAGAGCGACGGCATCGGCGGCCACATCAGCACCTATGCCTCCGCCGCCACCCTTTACGAGGTGGGATTCAACTTTTTCTTTCGCGCGCGGACCAAGGATTACGGTGGCGACCACATTTACTTTCAGGGGCACGCGGCGCCCGGCATCTACGCGCGCGCGTTCCTTGAGGGCCGCATCAGCCAGGAACAGCTGGCCAATTTTCGTCGTGAGTTACAGAAAGGTGGTGGCCTGAGTTCCTATCCCCATCCGTGGCTCATGCCGGACTTCTGGCAGTTCCCCACCGTCAGCATGGGGCTGGGACCCATCACCGCCATTTATCAGGCCCGCTTCATGCGGTATCTGGAACACCGAGGTCTGAAGCCCGACAACGGCGGCAAGGTTTGGGCTTTCCTCGGGGATGGGGAATGCGACGAACCTGAATCCCTGGGCGCGATTGGCATGGCCTCGCGCGAGCGTCTGGACAACTTGATCTTCGTGATTAACTGTAACCTGCAACGCCTCGATGGTCCGGTTCGCGGCAATGGAAAGATCATCCAGGAATTGGAGGGTATCTTCCGGGGTGCGGGCTGGAATGTCATCAAAGTGATTTGGGGCAGCGCCTGGGACCGCCTCTTCGCGCAGGACAAGGACAATGTGCTGGAAAGCACCTTTGCCAAGATCCCCGACGGCGAATTCCAGAAGTACACCGTGTCTTCCCCCGAGTACATTCGCAAGCGTTTGACCGAGCATGACCCGAGAATGAAGTTCTTCCTTGATCAGCTTTCGGACACGGAGTTGAAGAAGATCAAGCGCGGCGGCCACGATCCGCGGAAGGTCTACGCGGCCTACGACCGTGCGGTGAAAAACACCGGCGCGCCCACGGTTATCCTCGCCAAGACCGTGAAAGGTTATGGGCTCGGGGAAAGCGGCGAGGGGAAGAACATCACGCATCAGCAGAAAAAGCTGAACGAGGAGGAGTTGCGCGAGTTCCGGGGGCGCTTCTCGATTCCCATCTCTGACGATGAGATTGCCTTTGCCCCGTTCTACCGTCCTCCCGCGGACAGCCCCGGCATGGTTCACATGCGGGAACTTCGGGAGAAGCTCGGCGGCTATCTTCCCTCGCGCCAAGGCAAGGTGCCTCCCATCAAGGCTCCGGACGACAAGCTCTTTGCCAAGATCTATGAAGGCAGCGAACGCCCGGCGTCCACCACCATGGCCTTCGTGCAGGTGCTCCGTGCGCTGCTCGGGGACAAGGAACTCGGCAAGTACATCGTGCCCATCGTGCCCGATGAAGCCCGCACCTTCGGCATGGACGGCCTCTTCAAGCAGGTGGGCATTTACAGTTCTGTGGGGCAAAGCTACGAGCCGGTGGACAGCAACAGCCTGATGTACTACCGCGAAGCGCGTGATGGGCAGCTTCTGGAGGAGGGGATCAACGAGGCTGGCTCCATGTCCTCGTTCATTGCTGCCGGCACGGCCTATGCCAATTACGGCATCAATACCATACCCTTCTTTATCTTCTACTCCATGTTTGGCATGCAGCGCGTAGGAGACTTGGTCTGGGCAGCGGGCGACAGTCGCTGCAAGGGATTCCTGGTAGGCGGCACCGCCGGACGCACCACCCTAAACGGCGAGGGATTGCAGCATCAGGATGGGCACAGCCTCGTACTGGGCAGCACCGTTCCCAACCTCCTCTGCTATGACGTGGCCTTTGCCTATGAGCTGGCCATCATCGTGCGCGAAGGCATTCGCAGAATGTATGAGGAGCAGGAAGACCTCTTCTACTATCTCACGGTCGAGAACGAGAACTACCCCATGCCCGCCTTGCAGGACAGCAAGCGTGTGCGCGAGGGCATTTTGAAGGGCATGTACAAGTACAAGCCCTCCGGGAAGAAGGCCAAACTGCGAGCACAACTGCTCGGCAGTGGCGCGATTCTCAACGAGGTGCTCAAGGCGCAGGAAATGCTCGAAGAATATGGCGTCGCCGCCGACGTCTGGAGCGTGACCAGCTATACGGAACTCCGGCGGGACGGGCTCGAAGCCGACCGTTGGAACCTGCTTCATCCCGGTAGCGCGCCAAAGCTGCCTTTCGTGGCCAAGTGCCTTAAAGACGAGCCGGGCGTCGTAGTGGCCTCATCCGACTACATGAAGATTCTGCCGGATGGAATCGCCAAGT
>JBJOID010000248.1:0-11456 GCA_046047315.1 Candidatus Hydrogenedentota bacterium
CGGCTACGCGGCGCTTCGACGGCCTGGCCGAGGAGTATGACCGATACCGGCCACGCTATCCGCCGGAGGCGATCGACTACATGCTCAGCGCGTGTGGCGCGGGGGAGGGGACTATCGTGGCGGACATTGGCGCGGGGACTGGCATCAGCGCGCTGCCGCTGCTCGAGCGCGGTTTGACGGTATACGCGGTTGAGCCAAGCCGTTCCATGTGCAGTGTCTTGATGGAGAGGCTCGGCCGTTATCCGAATCTTAATTGCCATCCGGGCGACGCTTCGAATACCGGTCTGGCGGATGCCACGGTAAGCCTTGTGCTTGCGGCGCAGGCATTCCACTGGTTCGACCGGCCCGCCGCGCAGGTGGAGTTTAGGCGCATACTCCGCCCCGGCGGCAAGGTGGCGCTGCTCTTCAACGAGCGCCTGACAAATGCCTCGGAATTCCTCCAGGCTTTTGAGGATTGCCTCCTGCGGCATGCCATCGACTATGCGCAAGTGAATCACGCCAACCTTCAGCCGGAGGTATTCGATTCCTTTTTCTCTTCGTATGAACGACGCGATTTTCCAAATGCCCAATTCGTTGATCTCGACGGACTGCTCGGCCGGGTCAGGTCCATGTCGTATATGCCGCATCCGGGCGATTCAGGCTGGGGAGCGTTGGAGAAAGATTTAAGGCACCACTTCGTCACCCATGCCCGACAGGGCGGCGTTGAGATCATGTATCAGACACAAGTTTATTGCGGGAATCTCTCTGACAATTGACGAACTTTCGTCATTTCGTCGGGCGCTTTGTCAGAGTTGCCGCGCTTTGTCGAGTGCGGCGACACACTTGGTCGTCGTGATTTTCTGGCTTGCAGTCGCAAGTCTAAAGATTGGTTATGGTTACGAAAGCTTCAACCGCTGGCTGGAAAAATTGGCACGCCGGATGCTTCACGATAGGCAAGCGTTAATCGCAACCCGGAGGCACAGGCCATGAGCAGTGAATGGTTACACACGCTGGATGCGGAAGGCAGGACCCCCCTCGACCGCGCGTACCAGGGCGGCCATCCCGCCGTGGCGGAACTGATGCTGCGACAGGAAAAGGCGGATCAGGCGCTCGCGCTGTCGAGCGAACTGCCCCTGCACCGTGCAGCCTACCTCGGGCTGGCGGGCGCGGTGAAGTCGCTCATCACCTACGGCGCCACCGACGAGGCCCGTGACGCCTGGGGGGAAACCCCCCTGCACAAGGCCGTGCGCCAGGGGCACGACGCCGCCGTCGAGGTGCTGGTGCGCACGAGCGACGTTAACGCCATCAGCGCCGAGGGGATGAGTCCCCTGCACTGGTGCGTGCTCACCGGGCGCGACGAGATCGTGCAGCTGCTTCTAATGCACGGCGCCGACCCCCACCTCCGCAATGAATCCCTCGATGGCCTTAACGCCATCGAACTGGCCAAGTCCATGCAGTACGAGGCCATCATCGAGCTCTTCGATCAGTCCCACACTTACGCATAGACCTCCCCCCTTCCTTGGAAACCCGGCCAGGGCGTGCGCCCCGGTCGGGTTTCTCATTCACGGCTGTGTGCCTCTGACTTGCCTCATCTCATGCTAAACTGTCGCGCTGGATGGCAGGGAGGGCGAATGCGGTTTCCGGTTGGCATGGCATGGCGTGGCGGCGTGGACAGCGCGTCCCTGGTCTTTTTTCGGGTGGCCTTCGGGTTGCTTATGTTGCACCATGTCTATGTGGAGCACTCGGGCTATGGGGGATTCCGGCATTGGTTTGTTGAGCCGGACTTTCTGCTCACGTATTACGGGTTTGGCTGGGTGCGGCCTCTGCCGGCCTGGGCGCTTGAGGGGGTGTATGTGGCGCATGCCATCGCCTGCGTGGGTATCGCGGCGGGCGCTTTTTATCGCGTTTGTACCGTGGTGAATTTTCTGGCAACCACCTATTTTTTCCTGCTGGAGAAGACGCTCTACCTGAACCACAGCTATCTGTTGTGCCTGATTGGCTTTCTGCTCATCCTGCTTCCGTTGCATCGGCGATGCTCGGTGGACGCGTGGCTGCAACCGCAACTGCGTTCGCCCTTTGCGCCAATATGGTGCCTGTGGCTGCTTCGTTTTCAGGTGGGGGTGGCTTACTTTTACGGTGGCCTGGCGAAACTGAATGGTGACTGGTTTCGCGGCGAGCCGATGCGCACCTATCTGGCGGGGTGGGAGGCGCGCCCCATCGTGGGTATGCTGGCGCACAGCGAGGCCGCTGTCTACTTCTTCACGGCGGGGGGGCTTCTGCTGGACCTGCTGATTGTTCCCGCGTTGCTTTATCGGCAGACCCGTGTGCCGGCCTTCCTTGCAGCAGTGTTTTTCCACCTCTCGAATGCCTATCTCTTTCACATCGCCATTTTCCCGTGGTTCATGATTGCGGCAAGTACGCTCTATTTCTCGCCCGATTGGCCATTGAGGCTCATTCGACTGCGTCGCTTTGCTTGCGCTACCCCGTCGGCAGGTGGGGTTGCTCTTCAGGGGCCCACATTCTTGCTGCGCTTTATCCTGTGGGCTTGGGTGCTGGTTCAAGTGCTTGTTCCATTCCGCCATTACCTCTACCCGGGCGACGCCAGCTGGACCGAAGAAGGACATAACTTTGCGTGGCGCATGATGTTGCGCCACAAGCACATCGAACCGCGCTTCGTCTGGTTCCGCCTGGGAGACCCTGCCTCGGGAGAAGTCTGGCATGTCGACGCCCACGGCTATTTGCCGCCGGAGCAGGCAAGTCTGCTGTATCGCAACCCCGAGGCCCTCGCGCAACTGGCAGAAATCGTGGCGCGTGAGCAGCGTGCCACGCGAGGCATAACGCCCAAGGTGAGTGCGGAGATCCGCTTGATTCAGTTCAGCGTGTGGGATGCCGGCTCAGGAGAGACGCGGCGGGTGAATCTTCCGGATATCTTGAGGGATTGGCAGACCGGTATCGTATGCCTCGACCCAGACCTCATATTGCAGGTAGCGCATGAGATTGCGCGACGGGAGAGCACAGCGGGACGTAGCGTGGAAGTCCGTGCCGAGGTCTGGGCGTCGCTTCATGGCCGGGCGCACGAGTTGCTAATAGATCCCGAGGTGGACCTGGCCGCCGAGCCTCGCAACTTGTGGCCCAAGACCTGGATCATGCCACTGGGCAGCCATGATACGGGCAGCCCATGAACTTCACTCTTGGTCTGCGTTATCCTGTGTTTTAGTTAAAAGTAGGAGACTCGGCATGAGACAGGTCTGGATCACGGCCAAGGGAGCGCCGGAAGTGTTGCAGGTGCGCGAGGCCTCGGACCCAAATGCCGGCCCTGGGCAGTTGCGGATTCGTGTGGCCTATGCGGGGGTGAACTTCGCGGACATCCAGGCGCGTATGGGGCAGTATCCCGATTGCCCGCCGCTGCCCTGCGTGGTGGGCTATGAAGTGTCCGGCGTGGTGGACCAGGTCGGCGCGGGGGTCGAGGGTTTCTCCGAGGGCGACCGGGTGATGTCGATGACGCGCTTTGGAGGATATAGCGATGTGGTGGTGGTGCAGCAGGAGTGGGCGCATCGGCTGCCGGACGCCGTCTCGCTCGATGCCGCGGCGGCGGTGCCGGTCAATTATGCCACCGCATGGGTGATGCTGGTGCGCCAGGCGGCCCTCAAGCCTGACGACACGGTGTTGGTGCATTCGGCAGGTGGGGGCGTGGGGATTGCGGCTTTGCAGATTTGCCGTTGGCGTGGCGCCGCTGCCATTGGCACGGCAAGCGCGGGAAAGCATGCGCGTCTTCGGGAAATGGGGTATTCCCATTGCATCGATTACACGACGCAAGACTTCGAGCACGAGGCACGCATGTTCACCAATGGCCGGGGCGTGGACATCGTGCTGGATGCTCAGGGTGGTAACTCGTTCCGCAAGAGCTATCGCTGCCTCGCCCCGTTGGGGAAGCTGTTCATGTTTGGGGCGGCCAGCTTTGCGCCGGGGAAGAAGATGGATGTTTTCGCGCTCATCAAGGGGATGATTGCGATGCCGTGGTTTCATCCCCTACCGCTAATCAATAGGAACCTCGGCGTTTTCGGGACGAACATGGGCCATCTCTGGGACGAGTTCGGTCGGCTGCGTCCGGATATGGAGCAGATCGTGCAGCTTCTGGAGGACGGCACTTTCGCACCGGTGGTGGACAGGGTGTTCTCTTTCGAGCAAGCGGCCGAGGCGCATCACTACATGCAGGACCGCAGAAACTTCGGCAAAGTGCTGCTGCAACCCTGAGTGCCGGTGCAACACGCGCGCCACATAGGGACCCTCTTGAAGAAATTGTGCGGACCTCTGCTGTCGCTGATTAGCCTGGTTTCGGCGGTTCCATCGGGGATGGCGCAGTCGCTGCATACGGTGGAACTGACTCCGGTGGCCGACGCGACGCTATACTCCAACTATCCTACCCCAACGGCGAATAGCATTGGGCGCCACTTGTTCGTGGGATACACTTTCCGCCAGAGCGTGCGCCGCGCCTTGCTGCGCTTTGATCCCGCGCCATGCCTTCCCCGGGACGCGGTGATTCAGTCCGCCACCTTGAGGCTGCATTGCTCCCTTCGTTCGCTCGACAGCGCTCCCCTTGATTCCACGTTGCATGCTGTCATCACGCCGTGGGAGGAAGGCACTTCGCGCGCCGAGTTGCCCGAGGGCGGGGGGGCGCCTGCCACCCTTGGCGATCCCACGTGGGACTTTGCCCGGTTTGACGACGTCGCTTGGGAGCTTCCCGGGGGCGACTTCGATGAGGAAGCGCTGGCCGAGGCCAGCATCACTGCGCTTGGATATGCGGAATGGAACGGGGAGGGGTTGGCCGCGGCCGTGCAGTCTTGGCTTTCGGAACCCGTGTTGAACCACGGGATTATCGTTCGCGGCTCCGAGACCGAGGAAGGATCCGCCAAGCGGTTTGATTCTCGCGAGAACGCGATCCCGGAAAACCGGCCGGTCCTGCGCATTACCTACCTTCTTCCCGCCTCGGCCAACGAGCCGCATTCCGCCGACACGGATAGGGACGGCGCGTTGTCACTGTCGGAATTGTTGCGAGTCATCCAGTTATACAATGCGGGCGCATTTTCCTGTGGGGAATCTGAGGATGGATTCGTTCTTGGGGGCGAGGGCGGAACCGAGTGTTCTTCCCATGACCTCGATTACGATGCGTCCGCATGGCGGCTCACCCTGGGCGAGGTTCTCCGTGGCATCCAGCTCTACAATGCAGGCGGGCAATACCGTTGCGCGGCGGGCGAGGACGGCTGGTGCCCGGGGATACGGCCCTGCGACTCAGCCGACGCGGCGGGGTTCGTTGTATCGTCGCGGTGCCTTTGCTACGATTGCGGCCGCATGCGGCGCGCCGCCGCCTACTGGAGAGGGATTCATGCCTGAGTATTTTCCGACCGTAAAGAAGATCAAGTACGAAGGAGCGGATTCGAAGAACCCGCTTTCGTTCAAGCACTACAACGCCAAGGAGAAGGTGCTGGGCAAGACCATGGCGGAGCACCTGCGCTTTGCCGTCGCCTACTGGCACACCTTCAAGGGCAACGGGCAAGACCCCTTTGGCATGCCCACCCATGTGCGCCGCTATCAGCACAGCGACCCGATGACGGATGCCGAGCAAACGCTCGAGGCCGCCTTCGAGTTTTTCACCAAGCTTGGTGTCGGGTACTACTGTTTCCATGACTGGGACATTGCCCCGCAGGGCGAGACGCTGGCGGAGAGCCACAAGCGCCTGGACCACATTGCCAAGCTGGCCAAGAAGCTGCAGGGTGATACCGGGGTAAAGCTGCTGTGGGGAACCTGCAACCTGTTCTCGCACCCACGCTTCATGGCAGGGGCGGCCACGAATCCGTCACCGGAAGTCTTTGCCTATGCCGCTGCGAAAGTGAAGAAGGCGCTGGAGGTGACGAAGTATCTGGGCGGCGAGGGGTACACCTTCTGGGGCGGACGCGAAGGATACGAGTGCCTGTGGAACACCGACATGGGCCGCGAGCTGGATCACCTCGCGCGTTTTCTCCACATGGCCGTGGACTACAAGAAGAAGATTAAGTTCACCGGCCAGTTCTACATCGAGCCCAAGCCCTGCGAGCCGACGAAGCACCAGTACGATTTCGACGCGGCAAGCTGCTACGCCTTCCTCGCAAAGTACGGCCTGCTGGATCACCTTAAGATGAACCTTGAGGCCAACCATGCCACGCTTGCCGGGCACACCCTGCACCACGAGATCACGGTGGCGGCGAGCTGCGGCATCTTCGGCAGCGTCGACGCCAATCGCGGCGACGAGTTGCTGGGCTGGGACACGGACCAGTTCCCCACCAACATCTACGACACCACCATGGCGATGTACCTGATCATCAAGGCGGGCGGCTTCACCACGGGCGGCCTGAATTTCGATGCCAAGATTCGCCGCCAGTCCATCGATCCGGAGGATTTGTTCCATGCGCACATCGGTGCCATGGACGCCTTCGCACGCGGATTGAAGAATGCCGCGAAGATGATCAAGGACAAGCGGCTCGACAAGATCGTGACCGACCGCTACAAGGGGTGGGACTCGAAACTTGGCAAGGATATCGAGGCGGGCAAGGTAGGGTTCGAAGAACTCGAAGCCTATTCTCTGGCCAACGGTGAGCCGAAGATTCAGAGTGGCCGCCAGGAATACATTGAAAACCTGATCAACGAGTACATCTAGGCATGAGGTTCCGGCGCCCCCGGAATGTCGGGGGCGCCGGGACTTTTACAGGGATAAAGCCCTGAGCGAAACTGATACATGGGAGGCGGGGGATACGCCGAGGATTAGCTTCGTTGTCATTGGCTACAACGAGGGGCGGCATCTTCGCGCCTGTTTGCGGTCGGTGCAGCAATGCACGCTGCACGAGAGCGACTACGAAATCCTCTACGTTGACGGTGGCTCTACCGATGGCAGCGTGGATATCGTTCTTGAGTTGGGAGATATCCGTATCCTTGGGGGCGACCGCCGCCGGCGCGCGGCGGAGAACCGCAATCTCGGGCTTGCTGCTGCGCGTGGCGAGTTCGTCCAGTTCCTCGATGGCGACATGGAGTTGCATCCCGCCTGGCCTGGCGCGGGCTTGCGGCTGTTGGAAGAGAAGCCGGAAGTGGCCTGCGTCTTCGGTCAGATTGAGGAGAAGCGCGACAACGTCTTCTACGATGCGCTTCAACTGGACTGGGAACAAAGCGAGGGGCCCGCGCTTTTCTGCGGCGGGGCGGCGCTCTGGCGGCGAGATCCCTTACGCGAGCTAGGCGGCTTTCCGGAAG
The DNA here is from genome assembly GCA_046047315.1 of Candidatus Hydrogenedentota bacterium. Taxonomy (GTDB): domain Bacteria; phylum Hydrogenedentota; class Hydrogenedentia; order Hydrogenedentales; family JAEUWI01; genus WGMK01. Next base: position 7,255 of record JBJOID010000248.1, read on the forward strand.
ACGTGGCCTACGGCGAAGAACCTTACCTTTGCTGGCGACTGCGCAATCAAGCGAAATTGCCGGTCTGGCACCTACACCGCACCATGGCCCTGCATGACTTGGCCTATACCGGGTTTTTGGATTACTGGCGGAGAAACATCCGCGTGGGCGAGGCTTTTGCCGAAGTCTCCTCGAGATGCGCCAAGTCGAGCGAGCCCTTTTGGAGCGACGAAACCCGCAGCAGCCTCGCGTGGGGATGCGGCCTTACACTGGGGGCCCTTCTCGTTCTATTGGGTCCGGGCGGGCTGAAAGGGCTGCTTCTGCTGGCCCTGCTGATTATCCTCGGGCGCAAGACGTGGCAGACGATGCAGCGCGACACCGGCTTTGAAGTGGCGCTGATTTACGCCGTTCACACCTACCTTGCCAAAGTCGGCATTGCATACGGGATTCTCAAATGGCGGTATGGGCCTTCGCGATGAAAGGTGGCGGTTCCCTAGCTATTCAGTCGTCGATTTTGACGGCGGTGCCGTAAACGAGTATCTCCGCCGCGCCCGCGGCAATGCTGCTCGAAGCAAAGCGGACGCCGACGATGGCGTTGGCGCCGAGCTTTTGGGCATCCAGAATCATGCGGTCCAGCGCCTGTTCGCGGGACTCCGCCAGCATCTTGGTGTATTCGTTGATTTCCCCGCCCACGAGGTTACGGAAGAGGGCGAGAATGTCCTTGCCGAGGTGCTTGCCGCGCACGGTGCTTCCGCGCACCAGTCCGTAGGTGTGCAGGATCTGCTTCCCCGGAACGTCGTCACTGGTGGTGATGATCAACGGTGGACCTCCCGGGAGTATCGGTCTGTCTTGAGGGTGTGAAGGCGATTGCGCAATACCGAGACGAATACAATGCTCAGGCCCGCCACGGGCGTGGCAATCAAGGTTTTCAGCAGGGCAGAGCCCCAGGGCTCCGTGAAGAAGTGGTACAAGCCGAAGAGTGCCAGCGCGATGACCCCGAACACCAGGACAATCCAGCCCACGCGACGCTCCGCCCGGTTGTAGACGTCGTCCAGGAAGGTATCCCAAGCCTCCTCTGGAGGGCGAGCTTCCGCAAACAGGGCAGAGGTCCCAACGAAAAGTTGTCGCATCGACTCCACTTCCTCACGCCGCGAGGGGCGCTCCTCGAGAAGTGCCTCGAAGCGCGCGCGTTGCTCCCCGTCCAGTTCGCCATCCAGATATCCGGAAAGCAGCACCTCAAATTCGGCTTGCGTGTCGCTCATGTCCATCGGCTCCGGGCGGCCCCGTGGCCGCTTGTGGACGCCGCGCGCCCGTTGAACTTCGCCCCCTGCATCAGACTACCTCCAAGGCGGCTGCTTTATTCGCCCCCTTCGCCGATTCCTTTTCCAGCGCTTCCTTGAGATTCTTGCGCGCGGCGTGCAGTCGGCTCATCACCGTACCTGAGGGTATCCCCAGCGACTCGGCAATCTCCGCGTAGGAGAGGTCGAGCAGGTGGCGAAGACGGATGATCTCCTGTTGCTCCGGGCTCAGCTTTGACAAGGCCCGTGAAAGGGCTCCCTGAAGATCGGCTAGTTCGGCTTCGCCCTCCGGGCCACGTCCCGATTCCACGGCGTCATAGCCTTCTTCCATCATGGCATCGAGCGACTGTTCGCCACGGCGCTTTCTCCGTTTCAGATGATTGAGGCAGGTGTTGCGCACAATCTGGTGCAGCCAGGGATAGAACGGCATGGAAGGATCGAAGCGGTGCATGGCCCGGAAAGCCCGCACGAAGCTGTCCTGGGCGAGGTCCATCGCATCGTCCCGGTTGCCCACGATGGCATAGGCCGCGGCAAAAGCCCGGCGCTGGTAGATCCGCACCAGCTCGGCAAATGCCGCGCGATCTCCATCCCGGGCGGCCGCAACAACCACCCCCTCGTTCATGGCGCATACCTCAATCATGGCTCCACCAATACCACCGGCGGAAGAATTTATTCGTCAAGAATCTATCGGAGTGCGGTGCGTCGACACAACAGGCAATATGTGCCATCGTATTGCGCTTTTAATGCGTGTTATTCTGCCCGCCGTGATGCAGATTATCCCGGCTGGAGCACGGTGCTTTCCAAGCTGAGAACAACATGGAGACTGTCAGCGCCGCAGCGGTTTCGCAGGATACCGCTGAATTCGCGCTGTACCTGTCGAATCGATACCATTCATGGCGGCAGAGGAAAGTTTGGGCGGCGTCTTCATTCGCGGCAAACATGCCCTATCCATACTGGCTGACATTACAGGGGGCTAACCATGCAGACACGGAGAGATTTCATCAAGGCGGCGATGCTGGGCTCGGCCGGGATGGCCATGGGGCTTCCGGAGGCCATTGCCCGGGCGGCGGCGATTAATCCCGAACTGGGCACGATCTACCTGGATGCGGAGCATGTGGTCGTCCTGATGCAGGAGAACCGCTCCTTTGACCATGCCTATGGGGCACTTCGCGGGGTTCGCGGGTTTCGCGATCCGCGCGTGCACATGATCCCCCCGGGTCAGATGGCGTGGTTCCAGCCGGATACCGACGGTACCTTCGTGCCTCCCTTCCGGCTGGATATGGAGGGTTCTAAGGTCACTTGGATGGGGGGCACCCCGCATTCGTGGACCGACCAGGTGGATGCGCGCAACGGGGGGCGCTACGACAAATGGCTGGAAGCCAAGCGACGCGGCGACAATTTCCCCATGACGATGGGCTTCTTCACACGTGAGGACATCCCCTTTTATTACTCGCTGGCCGACGCGTTCACGGTATTCGACTATGCGTTCTGCTCCTCACTCACGGGCACCACGCCGAATCGGCTTCACCTGTGGTCGGGCACCATCCGCGAGAGCGCCAGTCACCCGGCGCGCGTGCAGAATGGTGACACCGACTATGACAGCGAAGCGGCGTGGACGACCTATCCCGAGCGGCTGGAGGATGCCGGCATATCGTGGCGAATCTACCAGAATGAGATCTCGCTGGACTCTGGATTCAAAGGCGAGCAGGACGCCTGGCTCGGGAACTTCACCGACAATCCCATTGAATGGTTCTCGCAATACCGCGTGCGCTACTCGAAGGCCCGCCGGGCCTATCTTCCCAAGTTGGTGGAGCAGCTCGAAGCCTCCATCCAAAAGCTTGACGCCCAGCTCGAGGATGAGTCGCTGGATATGGACAAGCGGCGCGAGCTGAAGAAGGAACGACACGAGGCGAATAAAAAGGTCGGGCAGGTCCGCGAGGAGATGGCGGCGCACACCGAGGAAGGATGGGCCGCGCTGTCCGACAGGGACAAGGCGCTGCACGAGAGAGCCTTCTGCACCAACGAGGGCGACCCCGACTACCGCGAGATTGAAACGCACACCTATGACGACAACGGAAAGAAGCGAAAGATATCGGTGCCCAAGGGTGATGTGCTCTATCGCTTCCGCAAGGACGTGGAGACCGGTGAGTTGCCGGCCGTCTCGTGGCTGGTGGCGCCGGAGCGTTTCTCAGACCACCCCGGCTCCGCTTGGTTCGGCGCATGGTATGTGAGCGAGGTGCTCAACATACTCACCAAGGATCCGGAGGTCTGGAAGAAGACGGTGTTCATTCTCTGCTATGACGAGAACGACGGGCTCTTCGATCACGTGCCACCCTTTGTTGCCCCGCATCCCGGCCGCCCCGAGACGGGCAAGGTATCGGCGGGCATTGACACGACCATCGAGGTTTCAGACGCCTATGGCCGCGATCATTCCATCGGCCTGGGGTACCGTTGCCCCTTCGTCATCGCTTCCCCCTGGACACGCGGCGGTTGCGTGAACTCGCAGGTGAGCGATCACACTTCTGTGCTGATGTTCATGGAGAAGTGGCTGGCGGGCAAGGGGAAGCCGGTGCCCGAGCCCAACATCAGCGCATGGCGACGCACCGTGTGCGGTGACCTCACGTCGGCCTTCCGGCCCTATAACGGAGAAGTATACGCGCTGCCGCAGTACCTCGAGCGGGATGCGTATATCGAGCGTATCCACAAGGCCAGCTACATGGAGCCGCCCCAGTCCGGCATGCGCATCACGCCGGGGACGGAACCAGACTTCAGCGTAGCCAATTTCCAGGAGCGCGGCACGCGTCCTTCCTGTGCGCTGCCTTATGAACTCGAAGCCAGCATAGAGGCGGTGCAGGGCGGGGTGCGTATCCGGCTTGAGGCGGGCAATACCCGCAACGGACAGAAGGCGGCGGGCGGGGCTTTCAA
>JBJOID010000249.1:0-4335 GCA_046047315.1 Candidatus Hydrogenedentota bacterium
TTAGTGCAATGAGCAAATCCATTTAGGGACTTGATACCTTGTTTCAGGGACAGTGTAAGATCAGGATTTTCAGTGTTTCTGCTACGCCTTGTTCCTGTCCCGTTGACCTATCTTCGGTCTCTACAGTTATTGCGCGCGGGATAATCCAGAGTGATGCCCTGGAGCGTTCGACTCAAGGCAATAGAGTCCGATAATTTTGTGGTGTTGGGTATACGGCGATCTCCCCTGAACCTTGATTCATGCCCTCCCCTTCGCAACTCGGGGATCGATTAGCGGTGAGCGCAGTCAGTGCTCTGGGAGTTTGTCGTTGGCCGTAGCGGGCAGTCTCAATTGTGCCCTGTGTGGCAACGATGCCTGGACAGCATTTACGGTGGGAAAGCAAAAAGGCCGCCCGAGGTGAATCGAGACGGCCAATTGCCTAGAGACTTATGGAGCGGGAAACGGGGTTCGAACCCGCGGCCCTTGGCTTGGGAAGCCAATGCTCTACCAACTGAGCTATTCCCGCTCTGAGGAGAAGTCGCGCGTAGTGTATCAGCACCGCGCGAGAGCGTCAAGATTTGGCCGCGAACACCCCAATTTGCAAACTAAACAACAATTAAAATAAATCAAAATAAACGAAAACAATCAATAATTATGCTTGGGTACTCGGGCAGAAGTCGCCTTCGGATGTGGTGGAACAAGAGGCGTATGCCCCCACCGCAAAGAGTTGAATGGTGCGCAGGAGTTCTGACAGGGAGAGACGCCAGTCTTGCGGTCCCCAGTCCGAGGCGTGTGGATCGCAGGCTCTGGCTATGCTTCCGGTTTGAAAGCCGTCCTCGCTATCTGTACTGCATTCGAGCTCGTTCCCCTGGTAAAGCTGCACCACACGGAGCAATTCCGAGAGGTCGATGATCGAATTGCCATCAACATCGGCGCTGTGTATTGCTTGGGGAGCTCCTTCCCCGTCCCCTTCCTGATCTCCCTCAGGGACTACTTCCCCTTCGCTTCCCTCCTGAATTCCTTCCTCCTCCCCCTCCTCGATTGGCAGATTTCGATTGTGCCGGAAGATGGGCAAGGGCTCTCCTCCGAGCCACTCGCTGGTCGTATAGAAGTCCCGATTGTTGGGCGCGAAGGCGATGACCTCGGACTGCTGCTCGAGGGTGATGCTCACCGAGCAAGGTGTATTGGTGAAAAGGGAGTCGAAGCTGGGTAAATCTCGGGTGCTCCAAATCCGAACACTGCCGTAAAGCCGCAAGGCCAATTCTCCACCATCGGGGGAAATATCCCCACCCGTCACCCGGCTGAAATCGGTCGTTCCGAAACTGAGGGTTCCGATTTCTTCCAGGGTTGTAGCTTCGCCTGATGTCAGTGCAGCCGCACGAAAGACCCGGGCCGTGGCTTGGCCGGACGAAGCTTTGGTAACGAGGTAGAGCGCCCCACTAACCGGGTGCACCATCATCGCCTCCGCGTCATAGACGGTCCCGGGAGCCTGAGGATAGCGCAGGGTAAAGGCTTCCAGTTCGGAGACTTGAATGCCCTGGAAGGATTGACCAGGGTCCACTTCAGGTTCCGGGAGTCGATAGACCTGAATGTCGGAACGGTTGCGCGCGTTATCCCCAATGTCGCCCACGTAAAGATAATCCCGTCCCGCTTCCGGGCCGGGCCCCATACTCAGGTCTTCCCAGTCGACGGCGCTGGCTCCCTGGAGGGACACCTCCGCCAGTGTCGCACCCGATTCACGAAGCGCAAAGACCCTTGCCGAGTCGCCGGAATCATTGTGAACCCACAGCACCCCCGGCGCCTTGCGGCTGGCCACCATGCCGGATATCTCGCCGAGGTCGCTCCGGTCCGGCGTCCCCAAGGCCTGGCGCGGCAGGAAGAGCGGGCAGCTCTGCGCGGCACTCTGCGAGCCTAGAGCGCTTAACAAAAGTGAGGCGTATATACAGTGTCGTAAGGACTTCATGGCTTGCAGTATAACGTTCCCTCCCCAGTCCAGTACACGGCTTTGCAGTTTACAGGCTCGCAGTTTTATTGGATTCGTGATAGGATTGCGCTGCTCTTGGGAACAGCGCCACGCAAGGTCGTGGCTGGAAGGATGGTTGAACCATGTTTGGGGACTGCTGTCGTGGCGGCCTTGCCGTCGTGTGTCTGCTCGCCGCATTCAGCTTTTTCGCCTCGACCTCTTCCGCGATTGAAGTCTTGTTGATTTGGGACGAATCCGTCGACGAGATACCCGAAACGCCGCGGCCGCCCCTGGCTGGCAGTCTGGCCCCGCAGACCCAAGGGCTGATAGCGGCCCTGGAGGGCGCCGGGTTCGACGTGACACTTGCAACCAATCCGTTTTATGCCGGAGGCCTGCCGGCTCCGGCGGACTTCGATGTGCTTCTTCATCTCAACGGGAATGTAAATCCGACGGAATTTGACGACATTCTTTCGACGGGAGACGCGGCCGCGGTGGAGCAGTATGTCCGTTCGGGCGGAGGCTATGTGGGCTGCGGCAACGGTCCGGTGCAGGTGGAGCAACCTGGCGGTTCCCGCCTGGATGACTTCGTCATTTTGGAGCAGCTTGCCGGCGCTCCCCCGGCTTTTGGGGAACAGACTTTCACTTTGACGCCCGAGGGACTGGGACACCCGGTCTTCGTTGGGTTGGGCAACAGTTTCACCTTCGAGGCAGAGCTCTTGAAGTGCGGCGTGCGCAACTACGGGGGGAGTTTCGATGCAGTCTCCCTGGCGACCGATGGCGATGGAAACGACGCGATCGCGGTGCGCGAATTGAACCAAGGCCGCGTGGTCTATTTCTCACACCGGGGAAACTACCTTGGCCCGGACACACGCACCAACACCCTGCTGGAGCCTGAGGCCCAGCAGTTGTTCGTCAATGCGATTCGATGGGCGGACCAGCGCGCCCCTCAAGTGGCCTCGATTGAGGTCGATGGTCCGCTGGTTTCGAACGGCAGCGGCATCGCATTTCTGGTCCACTTCTCGGAGTCCGTGACGGGGGTTGACCTGAACGACTTCGCTTTCGTGGCTCCAACCCTGAGCGTGGGGTCGTTGACGCTCACGCCGTTGGACGGCAAGACGTACCGGATTGAAGCGGATTCCGCCACCGGGAGCGGCCTACTGCAACTCGAAGTGCTTAACGATGGCAGCATTCAGGACGAGAGCGACTCCCAGAATCCGCTTTCGGCTGGACTCATCGGATTCGATGGGATCATCGTGGACTCCATCGCACCGGGTGTGGAGTCTGTTTCCACACAACCTTTCGCCGCTGGAACGGGTGACACGCCTACCCTTGTGATCGAGTTCAATGAAAGCATGAAGAGCACGATCTCCCCCACGCTCAGCTTGACGACCGCGAGTAATGGCAGCATCCCCCTCACTGGCGGATTCTGGGCCGCCGCGGATCGTTATGAGGCCGTGCTCGGAAGGGTGTTGACCAACGCTGACGCGGGGCTGGTGAGCGTGACGGTCAGCGGAGCGCAGGATTTCGTGGGCAATGTCATGACCGCGTACAGCGACACCCCGTTCAGCTTTGGAAGCACGGGCCTTACGGCGCTGATTTCCCAGAGCGGCTTGGTATTCGCGGAGGCGGGAAAGTCGATTTCCTTCAGCGTCACGTTGCTCGGACTTGTCGGGACGCCTCAGTATGAGTGGAAAAAAGAGGTGGACACCAAGGCGCTCATTAACGTCGGTGGAAACGACCCGACCTTGACGTTGAGCAACTTGACCTTCGCCGACAGCGGCACTTATTTCTGCGTGGTAAGCGACGATGCCGACGTGACGCAGACCCCGAACATCCATCTCACCGTGGTGGCTTCGCTGCCCGTCGGGGGTGGATGGGTACTGGCTTTGCTGGTGTCGATCGTCGCTGCGCTGGCCTGTGTCAGCCTGCGTCCCAAGCGGCGCGCCTAGGCGGCCCCTCTCAGACCCGCATCCAGTCCGCTTGCCAGTCCTTCACCAGTTTCTTGATGTTCGCGCGATCGGTGATGTTCTCGTCGAGCACTTTCTTCACCAGCGCTGGCAGGTTCGCGTCGGACTCGAATCGCAGGGCGATCAACTGGGGAAGGCTCAGCTGTGGAATACGCGCCTGAAGTTCCGGCGGAAGGATGCGGTAAAGACGCGTCTGCATTTCGAGGCGAATCAAGCGATCCTGCACCAGCAAGAAATTAAGGCGCAGGTGCATGAAAATTGTCACCTGATTGAGGGCCACAATCAACACGCCCAGACCGAGCAAGAAGCCAGTGCCCTCTCCGCCGGCGACAAAGGTCGCGTAGGACAGAATCCCCAGGGCCAGCAGGGACAGTACGCACTGAGCGAAGAACCACTTGGGCAGGTGGCCGTGATTCTGATAGTTCT
>JBJOID010000250.1:0-3202 GCA_046047315.1 Candidatus Hydrogenedentota bacterium
GTTCTTCAACGGCTACCGCCCGCAGTTCTACTTCCGCACGACGGACGTGACCGGGATGGTGAAGCTTCCGGCGGGCGTGGAGATGGTGATGCCGGGCGACAACGTGACGATCGAGGCGGAATTGATTACGCCCATCGCCATGGACAAGGAACTGCGCTTCGCCATCCGCGAGGGCGGTCGCACCGTCGGCGCCGGCGTCGTCACCGAGATCATCGAGTAAGGCGTTATCATCCACGGAGCGTCAAGGATGCGCCGTGGATTGTATTGGACAGTTTAAAGTGCGCATAATTCCGGGTTTCCCCGGAGTGGCAGGTTTTGCAGGGGTGTAGCACAATGGCTAGTGCAGCGGCCTCCAAAGCCGAAGGTTGGGGGTTCGAGTCCCTTCACCCCTGCCATTTCAATTAAGCCCGCGCAAGCGGTTCGAGGGTTACAATGGCCAAGCAAGCGGTGGCAGTGGAAGCAAAGCCCGGTCCCATTCAGCGGCTGGTGGACTTCATTCAGGAAGTGCGCCACGAGCTGGAGAAGGTGACCTGGCCCACGGTGGACGACGTGAAGGTTTCGACCCGCGTCTGCATGTACATGCTGCTTGGCATGGCCGCGACCATCTTCTTTTTTGATCAGGTATTCAATCGGATTGTGCTCTTGTTGTTGAGCCTGGCGAACTAGGGAGAATCGGCGTGGCCGAGAAGTTGCCCCTCGGGGAAGTGGAAAACGAGACGCCGGAAAACGCGGCGGACAACTTGCTGAAGCCGGTTCCCGAGGACGGCATCAAGCGGCGCTGGTATGCGTTGCATGTGCATTCGGGCCAGGAAGGCAATGCCTGCGACATGCTGATGGCGGGCGCGCAATCCTTGGACAACCCGAACTTCATCACCAACGTATTGGTGCCGATGGAGAAGGTGGCGGAGATTCGCTCGGGCGAGAAGAAAGTGTCGAAGCGCAAGTTCTTCCCGGGCTATGTGCTTATTCAGTTGCCGGAGCATCCCGAGCGATATGCCGACCTTTGGCAGTTGATTAAGGAAACGCCCGGTGTGACGGGCTTCATCGGCAGCCGCAATGCGGCCGTGCCGCTGGAAGACTCGGAAGTGATGGCGGTGGTCGAAGTGGCCCGCGGTGAGCGCGAGCGCCCGAAGCCCAAGGTGGACTTCAGCAAGGGCCAGCGGGTCAAGATTACCGAGGGACCGTTTGCGAACTTCCTTGGGAACGTGGACGATATCAACCCCGAGACGGGGACGATGAAAATCATGGTGGAAATTTTCGAGCGCTTGACCAGTATCGAAGTCGAATTCTGGCAAGTGGAAGCGATCTAGGAGGTATTGAGTCATGGCTGCTCCCGCGAAGGGTGGCAAGGGCGGCAAGAAGGCCGTCATCAAGTTGCAGGTGAACGCCGGTGCCGCTAACCCCGCGCCGCCCGTGGGCCCGGCCCTCGGTCAGCACGGCGTCAACATCATGGACTTCTGCAACCAGTTCAACGAGCGTACCAAGGAACAGGCTGGCCTGAAGATTCCCGTGGTGATTTTCGTGAACGAGGACCGCAGCTTCACGTTCATCACCAAGACGCCGCCGGCCCCTGTGCTCCTGAAGAAGGCGGCCAAGCTGGCGTCGGCCTCCCCCGAGCCGAACAAGACGAAGGTCGGTTCGGTGACGCTGGCCCAAGTGGAAGAGATTGCCCGCCTGAAGATGCCGGACTTGAACGCTGGCAGCGTCGAGACGGCGATCAGCATGATCAAAGGCACCGCACGCAGCATGGGCATCACGGTCGAGGCCTGAGCCTTGTCCGCCAGTTGAATCAGTAATATCGGCGGCCCCGCGAATCGGGGTCGCTGTCATGAACGAACCGGCCCCGGCCGGATAACTTGTGGGAGGGCGAAAGCCCGCTTGCACCACGGGAGAACCTCACATGCGCTCTTTTTCCAAGCGCCGCCGCGCCATCAACGACAAGCTGGACCGTAACCGGATTTATACGGTGAACGAGTCCACCGAAATGGTGAAGCAATTCGCCACGGCGAAGTTCGATGAAACCATCGAGCTGGCCTTCCTTCTGGGGGTGGATCCCCGCCACGCGGACCAGATGGTCCGTGGCAGCGTTGCCCTTCCCCATGGCACCGGCAAGGACATGCGCGTAATCGTGTTTGCCAAGCAAGACGCGCAGATTGAAGCTGCCAAGGCCGCTGGCGCCGAAGAGGTGGGCAGCGATGACCTGCTTGCCAAGGTGCAGGGCGGCTGGACGGATTTCGATGCCTGCGTGGCTGCCCCCGACATGATGGCCCTGGTGGGTCGTCTCGGCAAGGTCCTTGGTCCTCGCGGCCTGATGCCCAGCCCCAAGGCTGGCACCGTGACCGCCGACGTGGGCCAGGCGGTGACCGACATCAAGAAGGGCAAGATCGAATTCCGCGTTGACAAGAACGCAAACATTCATGTCCCGGTCGGCAAGGCTTCCTTCGACACGAAGAAGATTCTCGAGAACGTGGAAGCAGTGTTGCAGGCCATCGTCCGCGCAAAGCCATCCACCTGCAAGGGCACCTACCTCAAGGGCTGCACCATCAGCAGCACCATGGGCCCCGGCTTCAGGCTCGACCCAAGCGCGCTGCAGTCGCAGTACAAGTAGTCAATCCCACGCGCGCCGGGTACCCCCCGGCGCGCTTTGCTTTCAGCAAGAAGGAATTTCATTCATGAGCACCGATACCAAGGGTATCCTGTTTACTTCCGAATCGGTGACCGAAGGTCACCCCGACAAGGTGGCCGACGCCATCTCCGATGCCGTGCTTGATGCGATGCTGGCGCAGGACCCGCACAGCCGCGTGGCCTGCGAAACCATGATCACCACCGGCATGGCAGTTATTGCCGGCGAGATCACCAGCAAGGCCAACATCGATTTTCAGGCGGTGGTGCGCGAGGCTATTCTGGACATCGGTTACGCCGGCGGCGACTCCGGCTTCGACGGCGCTTCCTGCGCGGTCCTCGTGGCGCTCGACAAGCAGTCCCCCGATATCGCCATGGGCGTCGATTCTTCCGACAGCAAGGAACAGGGCGCCGGCGACCAGGGCATGATGTTTGGCTACGCCTGCAATGAGACTCCCGAATTGATGCCAATGCCTATCTCGCTGGCTCATAAGCTCACCAGGCGTTTGAGCCAGGTACGCAAAGAGGGAATCCTCCCATGGCTACGACCCGATGGGAAAAGCCAGGTGACAGTGGAATA
>JBJOID010000251.1:0-5337 GCA_046047315.1 Candidatus Hydrogenedentota bacterium
GCCGAGACACTGCGGGTCATGCAAATCGCCCAGCAAGTTTCCGAGGAAAGCGGCGGCGCGTTCGATATTACTGTCGGCCCCATCGTCAACGCTTACGGCTTCGGGCCACAGCTCACACCCACGCCGCCGAGCGATGAGGCCCTTGGCGCCATGAGGGAGTACGTGGGACGCGACAAGCTTGCCTTGGATGAAGCGGGCCTTACCGCGACCAAGAAGGACCCCAGAGTTTATTGCGATTTGTCCGCCGTCGCCAAGGGATACGGCACGGACGCGGTGTCGGAATATCTAGAAGAACAGGGTGTCTTGAATTACATGGTGGAGATTGGCGGCGAGGTTCGCACGCGTGGCACCCGCCCCGAAGGCGGCGCATGGAGCATCGGCATCGAACGCCCCGACACGGTCCAGCAGACCGTGCATCTCGCGGTGCCGATGCGCAGCGACGGAGAGCCTCAGTCCCTCGCCACCAGCGGCGACTACCGAAATTTCTTCATGGAAGACGGCAAGCGGATATCGCACACCATCGATGGACGCAGCGGCCGCCCCATCGAACACATGGTTGCCTCGGCGAGTGTGTTGCATACATCCTGCGCATGGGCCGACGCCTATGCCACCGCCCTGATGGCCCTGGGACCCGAAGAGGGCATGGCCATGGCCGAGCGCTTGGGACTCTCCGTCTATCTGCTCGTTCGAAATGCCGATGGCAGCTTCGACTCCAGAAAGAGCGCCGCTTGGCCCAAGGGCGTTGGCTGAGGCCTGTCAGCCTCCCGCCAAGAGCAGCGCGCCGTGCAAAACCACGGCTTCCCCAAGCCCGCAGGGCACCACGTCGTAGCGGCCCCGGCAGGGGCCGAACGCGAGACCATCCAACCGCTCTCGAATTCGTCCAATGAGCGGCTCTCCGATGAGGCTCACCCCTCCGCCAAGTGCAATCCGCTCCGGCTGTATCAAGGCCAGCACGTTCGCCAGCGCAAGGGCCACGCTTCCCGCCACGCGGTCCAGTTCTTCCCCCGCGCGCACATCGCCAAGAGCCGCCGCCTCTCCCAGCATGGCGCAGGTCAAGCGGGCACAGTCCCCTTGCGTGAGCGCATGCAGCGGCGTGCCCGCCTCCAACGTGGACCATTGCCGGACGCAACGTTCAATCGCCCAGCCGCTGCACAGGTTCTCCAGTTTCTCAGAAGCGCCCGGTTCCCGCGAGGACCAGTCGCTCACCCAGGTATGACCAATCTCCCCCGCGCCAAAGCCCTGCCCATCGTACAGCTTTCCGTCGAGCACCAAGGCTCCCCCGATCCCGCTGCCGATGTTCATATAGACGAAGTGCCGCGTGCCTTTGCCGCTGCCCAGACAATACTCCGCCCAGCCCGCGGCGCTCGAATCATTCGCCACCACCACCCGCCGTCGACACCCGCCGCTGAACGCCTCTACAAGGTTCACCCCGTTCCAACCGGATACCTGATGCGATGTGAACACGCGGCCGCTGGCCGTCTCTATCGGTCCTCCAAAACCCACGCCGACAGCAGCCACCCGTGCCCCGCGCCGTTGCGCTTCTGCCTCCAATTGAAGCAAGGCATCCCGGCACCATTCGAGTATTCCTGGCACGCCACGCTCAAGATCGACCGTATGACGCAAAGTGGCAAGAATTTCTCCCGCCCCCGTCCCCAGCGCTGCCTGCAGCTTCGTTCCCCCAATCTCAAGCGCCGCGATAAGATCGTCGTTCATTTAGCATCCCTCACGAGCGATTGCCCAGAAGCTTGGATCTATATGGCTTATAGCATGCCACTCATCAGCCCCAAGCCCACCAGCAGCAGCATGAGCGCCACGACCCATCGCACGAAACTGATGGTCACCTTGCTCAGGATACGCCCGCCAAAGTAGGCGCCGCAGAAAGCCGATAGCGTGGCCGATACGATCAGCATCGCGTTCGAACCTGAGAGGCTCGACCATTCGGACCAGGCGTACACAGGCAGGCGGACCAGATCTACCATCACCGCGAGGACAATCCCCATGGAAATGAAGGCTTCCTTGCCGAGACCGGCCTTGATCAGGAACATGCTCCGAAGCGCTCCCTGATGTCCCGAAATGCCGCCGAAGAAGCCACTCACCAAACCACCCAAGGGGAGATAGCGCGGTGACACTTCAACCCGGGAAAAGGCGGGCAACGATTCGATTCCTACAAACACCAGTATCAGGAGGCCTACCACGAACTTCACTGGAAGGACTTCTAACGCTCTCCCCGCCACCGTGTATTCAAAAAGTGGTTGCAGGTGGGATATCCACGAAAGGACTCCTGCGCCAGCCAACGCAGCGATCATGGCTGGTAATCCGAATCGAAGCAGCACCGTGCCGGAAGCCGCCTTTGCGAAGAGAACAAACTTGAAGAGGTTATTCGCCAGATGGACCACGGCCGTGATGGCGATGGCAACCTCCACTGGAAAGAAGAGCCCTACCACAGGCATCAACAGGGTGCCCAATCCAAAGCCAGAAAACAGCGTCAGCAGCGATGCGATGAAGGCGGCCAGGGATACGACTGCGAATTCCATCGATGCTTCCCATGCTCATCCGGAAAATCGCCCGGCGGGCTAAACGTCAGCAGCGACCCCAGCGCCAGCCAGCAGGAATGGCCGCGCACTCTCCACCAGCCCGGCCGCATGCAGGCCATGCGCCTCGAGCTGCTGTGGGCGAGTGGCCTGCTCGCTGAACACGTCGGGAATCCCAAGGCGCAGCATGCGTGGAAGCGGATAGCGATCGTGCAGCTGGTAGTGCTCCATCACCGCGGAGCCGAACCCGCCATCGAGCGTGTTTTCCTCCACCGTGATGATCGGGCGGTCGGCCAGATAGTCCAGCAGCGCGCCGTCCAAGGGCTTGACGTGGCGCGCATCCACCACACCGATAGACAACCCCTCCTCCGCAAGGCGTTCCGCCGCCTCCAGGCAAGCGGCCAGCACCGGGCCTATCGCGAGGAAATTGCCGTCATTGCCGTCACGCAAGACTTCGCCGCGCGTGATGTCGCGCTTGTCGGGCTGCCCAATGGTCGGCGCCGGTCCGCGCGCATAGCGCAGGCACACGGGCCCATCCTGCTCCAACGCCCACTTAAGCATCAGGCCGGTGTCCACGTCGTCGCGGGGAGCAAGAATCTTCACCCCGGGCACGCAGCGCAGGAAGGAGATATCAAAGGTTCCGTTCTGCGTGGGGCTATCCTCGCCCACCAGACCAGCGCGGTCGATGGCAAAGACAACCGGCAGATGTTGAATCGCCACGTCGTGCAGTAACTGGTCATAGCCGCGCTGCAAGAAGGTCGAGTAAATGGCGCAAATGGGCTTTAGGCCTTGGGTGGCCAGGCCTGCCGCAAAGGTGACCGCATGCTGCTCGCATATCCCCACGTCGTAAAAGCGCTCGGGGTAATGTTCTTCCAGCTTCGATAGCCCCGTTCCTGTGGGCATCGCGGCCGTAATGCCAACGACGCGATCATCGTCACGCGCCGCCTCAAGCACAGCCGAAACAAACGCATCCGTGAACGACGGCACCTTGGGCTTCGCCTGCTGCTCCTGGCTGGGAAGCGGCTCGCCCTCCTCATCAATCTTCTTCACCGCCATCGGCGAAACACCGTGATACTTCAACGGGTCCAGCTCGGCCTCAGGAAGCCCTTTCCCCTTCTCCGTGCGGCAATGCATCAGGATGGGGCCTTCCATCCGCTTGATGTTGGACAAGCACTCAATGAGGAGCGGCAGATCGTGGCCGTCTACAGGGCCGATGTAATTGAAACCCAGTTCCTGAAAGAGCGTTCCGGGGGTAATCATTCCCTTTACCTGCCGCTCGATGTGCTGCACATGCCGGGTCATGCGGTCGCCAATCAGGCTCTTCACGAAGCTGCCCACATCTTCCTTGGCCCGCTTGTACGGGGCTGCGGTGATGATACGGCTGAAGTAATTCGAGAGCGCACCCACATTGGGGGAAATGCTCATCTCATTGTCATTCAGGATGACAAGCATGTTCAGGCCCAAATGGCCCGCATGGCTCAACGCCTCGAACACCATGCCCGCCGTCATGGCTCCATCGCCAATCAGGGCGATGGCGTGATGCTGCTCACCGCGCAGCTTCCATGCCGCGGCCATGCCCGCCGCAGCCGATATCGATGTCGAGCTGTGGCCCGTGCCAAAGCAGTCGTACTCACTCTCCGATATCTTCGGATAACCGCTGATGCCGCCGCGCTTGCGAATGCTGTCAAAGTTGTCGCGCCGTCCCGTGAGCAGCTTGTGCGCATAGCACTGGTGGCCCACATCCCATATCAGCTGGTCCTTCCCCTCTCCCACGTCATACACGTAGTGCAGCGCGATCGTCAGGTCAACCACCCCCAGCGGCGACGCGAGATGCCCTCCGTTGCGGTTGACCGTCTCGATTAACTGATGACGCACTTCAATCGCCAACTCTTCAAGGTCGGCAATGCTGAGCTTCTTCAGGTCGGACGGAGAGTCAATCGAATCCAGCAATGTTCTTCTGCCTCATTCATCGGCCTGCCCGATCGGGGTGACCATTCCCAAATTCTTGCCCTAAAGTCCGCGCGGCACGTCAGTTCGTGGCTTCCACGGCGGAAAGCGATCGCAGCTGCGCCTTGTCAATCGCTCCGCTGGCGTCGCGCGGCAGCTGGTCCACGAAGGAAATTCTACGGGGACACTTGTAACTGGACAGCGCGTCGCGGCAATAGGCCTTGAGATCATTCTCGGACGGCTCCGCTCCCGGCCTGCACGCCACGAAAGCCTTCACGTCCTCTCCCCGAACCACATCCGGCACCCCCACCACCGCCGCCTCGAGCACGTCCTGATGCGACTCCAGCACCAGCTCAACCTCACGCGGGTACACGTTCATTCCCGCACGCAAAATCATATCCTTTTTCAGTCCGGATAGATAGAGGTAGCCGTCGGCGTCCAGATACCCTCGGTCGCCCGTGTGCAGCCAGCCGCCATGCATGGTTTCCTCGGTACCCGCGGAATCGTTCAGATAACCCTGAAAGACGTTGTGACCGCGAATCACCACCTCACCATCGACACCGGCTGCCTGGGACTCGCCTTCATCGTTGTGTATAGCCACTTCGCAGCCCCAGATGGGAGGCCCAACTGATCCGGGCCGGTTCGCCTCGGCGGAACTATTGAAGGCCACCACCGGGCTGGTTTCGGACAATCCATAGCCTTCCAGCACCGGGCTTCCAAACCGCGCGGAGAATTCGCGCGCGGTCTCCAGGTTCATCTTTGATCCGCCGGCCACCACGCAACGAAGCGAGGGCAAGGGCGGGGTGTCCTCGCGAGCGCCCGCCACCAGAAAGTGCAACATTGTTGGCACCACGGCGAG
>JBJOID010000252.1:0-18643 GCA_046047315.1 Candidatus Hydrogenedentota bacterium
GACCGAAGCGCGCGCGTCGGCCAGTCCATCGCGCTCGACGGCGCTGACAGCACCGACCCCGATGGCGACACGCTGACCTATAGCTGGACCATGACCTCGCGGCCCACCGGCAGCGCCGCCGCCCTGAGCGGAGCCGACACCCGCACCCCAACCATCACCATCGACGAGCAAGGGCAATACGTGATTCGCCTAATCGTGAACGATGGCAAAGTTTCGAGCGCGCCCGACACCCTTGTGATCAACACGCAGAACACCCCGCCCGTGGCCAATGCAGGCCCTGACCAGAGCGCCCGTGTGGGCGGACGGGTGCTTCTGGACGGCGGCTCCAGCGTCGACGACGATGGCGACCCACTCACCTTCCAGTGGCGATTCACCACCGTGCCGGAAGGCAGCCGCACCGGAATCGCCAATTCCAGCACCGCCACGCCGGAATTTATTGTGGATGAACCCGGCACCTACGTCGTATCGCTTGTGGTTAACGACGGCACCATCGAGAGCGCGCCCGACACTGTCGTCATCTCAACTGAGAACACGGCCCCGGTGGCGAACGCCGGTCCCGATCGCAGTGCGGCCGTGGGACAAAGCATTACCCTGGATGGCAGCGCCAGCAGCGACGCGGATGGCGATGCCCTCACCTTCGCCTGGAGCGTCGTCAGCCGTCCGGCCGGCAGCACCGCCGCCCTGCAGAATCCCACGCAGGCGCAGCCTGGCATCACCGTTGACGAACCGGGCGAGTACGTCGTCCAGCTCATAGTGAATGACGGCACGGTCACAAGCGCTCCCGACACCGTGCGCATCAGCACGCTTAATGCCGCCCCCTCGGCGAACGCTGGAAACGATGCAGGCGCCCTGCTTGGCCAGACCGTCACGCTCGATGGCTCGGGCAGCAGCGATCCCGATGGCGATGAGCTGACCTATCGCTGGACCCTTACCGCGCGCCCCACTGGAAGCACCGCCTCGCTGCAAAACGCGAACACACCCAGCCCCAGCTTCACCGTTGATCAGCCCGGCGACTATACCGTCCAGCTCATTGTCAACGATGGCAGCCTCGACAGCGCGCCAGACACCGTGCGCATCAGCACCGAGAATACCGCCCCGGTGGCACGCGCCACCGCGCCCGTGCAGGCGACGACCGGCGTGGCCGTCACCCTTGATGGAAGCACGAGCAGCGACCCCGATGGCGATGCGCTCACCTTCCAGTGGGCCTTCACAAGCCGCCCGTCGGGCAGCGCCGCGGCCTTCTCCAGTGCCACGGCGAACCGCCCGTCCTTCACCCCCGACCGTGCGGGTGCCTACATCGTTCGGCTGGTGGTGAACGATGGCACGCTCAACAGCGCGCCCGTCTCCCTCACCATCACCGCGGTTGACCCCGATGTGGAAGAGCCCTGTGAACCGCCCGCCGTCCCAGCCGGCCTAACCGCTTCCGACGGTCTCTTCCCCGATCGCGTCGAGGTACAGTGGAACTCGGTGACCGACGCGGTAGCCTACCGTGTCTGGCGCGGCACGAGTGAAGACGTGACGGCCGCCACACCGCTGACTGGTTGGATAACCGCCACCACCTTCAACGATACCACGGCCAATGCGCCGGTGGTCCCGGCTGCCTCGGGGTGCCAGTGCCAGGCCGCCGCGCCGGAGTTCCAGTTCTACTTCTACTGGGTGCAGGCGCGCACCGACGACGACCCCGAATGCGAAAGCGAACTGGGCGGGGGCGATCGCGGACACCGCGGCTCGGATAACAAGTCCCTCGGTCTCGACCGCATCGTGCGTGTGCGTGCCCTCCCGGGCGGTGTGGTCGATGGTGCCACCCGCTCCGCCTTTACGGACAGTCCCTTGTATCTCCGCGTCACGGCAACTTGGGGCGAAGTGGCCTCGGTGTGGGGCGTGGTCGAATCGTCGCGGGGACGCAGCGAGGAAATCTCGTGGTTGCCCGTTCCTGGCAGCGAACAATACGACGGATGGGTCATGCATGAACCGGACGTTGCGTGGACTCCCGGCGAGGTCGTCACCTTCACCGCTGGCGGCGAAACCGCCACGGGCTCGGTGCTCGGTCCCTATTCGATGGACTTCGTGATCCTTGATGGCGTGGAGTCGGGCGAGCCTGAGTTGTCCCCCGTTTCGATTGACGAGAACGAGGGCTATCTGCTCAGCCCCGCGCAGGTCTATGAACTCCCGCGCGAAATCGCCGTACCGATACCCGAGGGATTAGCCGCCGAGGATGCGACGCTCTACTACCATTACGACGACGGCAGCGGCGGCCTCTGGTATCCCGCTGCGAACGTGATGGGCTTCCTCGCGAACACGCCGCGCATCGCCGAGATCGAAGGCGTGACCTACCTCCTCGCGAAGGTTAACCACGGCGGCGTGGTCCGGGTGGACGAAAGCCAATCGCTCACCACGGCCACGGCCGCCACCGCACCGCTCGCGGGCTCATGGGGCAGTATCCTCGCGGGCGCGGCCCTCATGGCCTTGCTCGTCGCCAGCCGCAACTGGAAACCTCGCGCAAGCAAATAGAGCGGACTTAAATTCCTGCCCACACGACGCGCCTGGGAAACCTCGGGCGCGTCTCGTTTTTTTTATGGCGGCAGGCGCAGCGCTTATGGCTCCGTGGGCACAATGCCCCAGATGCGTGCGTGCTGCTCGAGCTCTTCCAGCTCAGTCAGTGAAGAAATCTCCCAGAGTGCCTGGAACGCTGCCTCGTTTCGCGGAGCGCGGTAAAGGCACTCCCGCAAAGCCTTGCGCGCTTCGGCCTCGCGCCCCATTCCCCGGGCCGCCGCCCCAAGTATCCAGTGCGTTAACCAAGTGTCTCGCTGCG
Source organism: Candidatus Hydrogenedentota bacterium (assembly GCA_046047315.1). GTDB lineage: Bacteria > Hydrogenedentota > Hydrogenedentia > Hydrogenedentales > JAEUWI01 > WGMK01. The sequence goes on from JBJOID010000252.1 coordinate 2,813, forward strand.
GCAACGCGGCGTGTGCTGCCGTCCATGCGGCCTCCCATTGCCCCTGCTCCAGGGCACTCGCCGCCCCACCCAGCAGGGTGTCCGCCCTTGTGTAGGGCCGCGTAGCGGCCGACTCGAACAGGGCTTGAGCGTCCTCCCCCCGAAGATGCGCGTCCTCGGCCCGGGCCAGTTGCGAGCTTGGGACGAATACCCCAGCCATGTAGCCCAATAACGTGACCGCCTGAACCAACAAGAGGCACACCAGACTCCTACGCCCAAGCGTAAGTCCGCCACTCTCGGCGCCCGATTCCCCTTTTTTCATGCAGCCTCCAAGCAGTACCAGAAACGCCACCGCGTGCGGCGCGCTGCGAAAGGCGTCGTTGAACAGGGCAAAACACAGCAGCGTCGTTAATCCCGGAAGCGGCGCGGCATCACGCAGCTTGCGGGCAAAGATGACAACCGCCAGCGTAAGCATGGCGACTCCAAGCAAGCCTCCCTCCGCCAGCGCTTCCAACAGAAAGGAATGGGGAAACTCCGCCCAAAGTTCGTTGTATACCCCCACCGCCCCCGGTTCCTCATGCAACACCGCCGCCATATAGCGGGGACTTTCGACCCCGAAACGACCCGGTCCCAGCCCCGCCAACGGATGCGCCTGAAACATGTCGAACGACGCACGCGCAATCCACCAGCGCACCCCGCCCCCCATGTCCCCCGTGAAAAAAAGACTGAAGAAGCGCTGACCGGTCTGCTCCCAAGCCATTGCCAGCGTCGTGAGCGTCGCCACCCCGAGGAGCCCCAACGCCTGAACTCCCATGCCGGGCGTCAGGCGCTTTCGCTCTACCCACCCCAGCAATCCCAGTCCCACGGCACAAGCCGCCCACGCCGAACGGCAACCACTCAACAGAAGCGCCAGAAAACAGAGTGTAGCCGCGCCCCACGCAAGCAGCTGCGCCGTCCGGAATCTCGCATACGGCAACACACTGCCCGCCAGCACAACGGCCAGCGCCATGTATCCCCCCAGCAGATCCTGATTCCCAAACACGGAATACAACCGCTGGTCATAATGCGCGTAGACAGGAAATAACCCACTGGCGAGTCCCGAGTACTGCAGCAGGGCCAATACCGCCGTCGCCGACGCTCCCGCCAGAAACGCCGCCACGAGCGGAGCCCGCCACCCCCGATCTCCAGCAAGTGGCTGCAACGCCGCGCCAAGCAGCAAGATACCGCCCCCGACAAGCGCCGCGAAGCGCGCTCCCGTCGAGGCCTCCCCCGGCAACGCCGCCCCCCAAACCAGCCAGACCGCGCACAGCCCCAGCAGGGCGAGAAAGCCGCGCGACACCCGCGCCTGCCCTGCGGCCAGCCACCCCAGCCAAACCGGCAATGCGGCGGCTAGAATCCACAACTCCTTGGGGTGATCGAAAGAAAGAAGCCCCACGCTCCAGGGCAGCGGCATTACGGCCAACAGCACACAAGCAGACACCCCCGCCCAGAATTTGGAAGCGCGCCGCTGAAGAAATTCGTTCATGCCGCCGATTATAGCGGGGAGTCCCCCGGGACAGCGCGGAAATCATTGAGCCGAAAGGGGCTTCGTGATACACTAGGCAACGCAGCATATCGGAATAGCGAGCACCAAAAACACCACATATAGTGGTGATACCCGGAACGATCAACAACATTGGCGGTTTATGGCGGAAGCATCCGGCGAGAAAACCCCTGATCCCGGTACCGGCAGCCATGCCGATGCCGTGAGTCAGGAAGACCTCGACGCGCTGTTGAGCGGCGCGTTCGGTGCCCCCCCTTCTCCGGCCCCCGGCATGGATTCCGCGCTCGGTCACACCTCGTCCATGGACGACGAGCTGGGGCGTACCGGAGACGAATCGGTGCTGCTCACTGAAGAGAATGTCGAGGATATTCTCTCCGGGTTGGATGTGGATGCAGTGCTGACGCCGCCCGAGGCAGAGCCCGCTCCCGCGAAACCTTCCGCACCCGCTCCCGTTTCCGCCGCAGCGGAGGAAGTGTCGGACGATCTCATTGCTGCCTTACTGAGCGCGGCGGAGCAGCCGAAACCCGGCGCGGCCGTCGTGACTGAAAATCTCGCCGCCGCCGCCACTGCGCCCGTGGCCAAGACCCCCGCTGCGCCTCCCGTGATTAAGGAAGCGCTTCCGCCAGCACCCACGAAGGTGGAGTCAGCGGAGACCACGCCCGCCCCGGAAGCCACCCCGCCCGCAAAGCCACAGCCGGCCGCGCGCGGCAAGTTCCTTCGCGCGTGGTTGCACCATTATGGTGCTCGCGCCATGGCCGCCTCGGCGGCGGGCCTGCTCGGCGCCACGGCCACCTTCGCCCTGCTGTACATGAACCAGGAGCGCCGTCCCACCTTTGCCGACCTTGGCGTCCAGCAGATGATCGATTTGCAGGAAGCCTATGATCGCGCGCAAAAACTTGGGCTTGAGGGGCGCTATGCGGAAGCGCTGAATGTGCTCGCCCAGCCACTCGCCGCTGCGCCGGATTCTCCCTTGAAGGTCGACGCCGCCTTCCTCGAAATGGAGGCCCGCTTCCACACGCTGAACGCCCCGCTGGGCTCGCCGCGTTACACGGAAATGCACGCAGCCATCGACACCCTCACGCAGGATAATCCCGGCCATGCCAGGGTTCCGGAGGCACTCTACTGGAAGGCCCGCCTCTACCAAGGGCAGGAGCTTCCAAGCGCGGCTTATGAAACCCTTCAATTCATCCTTGAGCACCATGCCGACATGAACGGTGTGGACGGTGTCTTGCTGGAAACCGCAGAGCTGGCCCTTGAAGTGACCCGCCCGTTGGACGCCGCCAGCTACCTCCAGCAGCTGCTCTCCCAGCATCCCGGCTCGCGCCACTCGGGAGAAGCCAAGTTGCTGCTCGCCGACACGTACCGATTGGCTGGCATGATGGACGACGCGCGCACCCTCTACGCGCGCACCGCCGACAACGACCCCGACCCGCAGATCCGCGCGGAAGCCATCTTACGCCTTGGCAAACTCGCGTACGATGGCGGCGACTTCACCAGCGCCGAGAGTCTCTTGCAGCGCTATCTGGCGGGCACCCTAGACTTCGAGGGCAACGACGCTGTCTACCTGCAACTCGCGCGCACGCAGCGCGCCATGGGCAAGTTGACCGAGGCCCGGGATACGCTGACCGACCTCATCAATTTTTTTCCCTCGACCGATACGGTCTCTCCAAAAGCCTACGTGGAACTGACGGAAATCAGCGACGCCCTCGGCCTCCGCGAGGAGGCGATGAAAACCGCACAACTCGCGGCCGTCAAGTTCCCCCGGAATCCCGCCGTGCTAAAGAACCGTGGCGTCATGCTCGGACTCACCGGAAAGCCCATCGCGGCGGCGGAATCCCTGTTGGCCGCGGAGGACGCGGGCGCCTTCGATCCCGAAATGCTGCTCACCGCCGCCCGTCACCTGCGCACCGCGGGCATGACCGACCAGGCCCTGGGGGTGTACCGGCGGCTCAAGCTGGACTACGCCGGCCTGCCCGCCGCCATCGAGGGCGGCATTGACGCTGCGCGCTTGCAATACGACCTCGGCAACGTGCGCGAAGCAGTCGAGGAGATCGCCGACCTCGAGCTTGCAACGGCGGCCACCCCGCAGCACTTGGCCGTGCTGCTTGCGCAGGCGAAAATATATACCGACCTTGGCTGGACCGAGGCGCTCGGGGAAACCGCACGCAAGGTGGCGGGCATTGCCACGGGTGACGAGGACCTCGCCCAGGCGGCGCTGGGCCTGCTCGCGGCTGGAGAGACCAGCGAGGCACGCAACCTCTTCGCACGCATTGATCCGGCCCAGTTGCGCGAGCCCACCGCCTACGCCCTGCAGTGGAAACTCGGTGAACAGTTGCTGCCGCAGGCGCCTCGTGAGGCCATTGAACTCATGGAACGCGCCTGGATGGCTTTCCCCGAACAGCGCGCGCGGGACGATGAGAAGGCCCTGCTGCGTGCTTACCTCGCCGCGAACCGCCCGGCGGCGGCACGGCGCGTGGTGATGGAACTGGCGGCGGCGGCCCGGGAAAAGCCCATCGACAGCATCCACCTGCTGGAGGCCGCGATGGCCTGGGGCGATTACCTGTATACCCGGGGCGACTACCGCACAGCGGCGGAAGCCTACGCCATGGCGGAAGAAGCTGCGAAGGGAATGAACGTCGCGCCCTCGACGCCAGGTCTCGACCCCCGATGGGCACAGTACCAGCGAGCAAACGCCCTTCTGCAACTGCGCGACTATCAAGGCGGTCTGCGTCTTCTGGACGAAATCGCGAACAGCGGCGCCCCTTGGGCCAAGGAAGCCGCTGCCAAAGCCTCGCACACCCGGATCGAGCAACGCTTGACGGCCTTGCGCGCGGCGGCGGGCTGAAGGGCCATGAGCCAGGAAATGCCCCTGCCTGAGCGCACGTTGGCCTACCTCGCCCGACAACACGCTTGGTTGCTCGAGCGTCTCGATGAGGCGCGTGCGCTCTTGGCGAAACTCGACGCTGGCGATACCGACGACCTCGAAGCGCAAGCGTCGCAGGCGCAACAGTGCATGGCCACGCTCGGTGACTTGGAAAGGGAGCAGCGCGGACTGCTTGCGGAATGGCAACGCAACCCCGTCGAGGATGCCGTACGCGATTCGGTGCGGCGTGAAAGTGAGGCGGTTGCCGCGCTCGTGGCAGAACTGACGGTCGCCCATGGACGGCTTGCACAGGCCGTGGTCGAGCAGCGCACCCGCTTGATTACCGAGTCGCAGTCCCTAGCGCGGGGGCGTGAAGCACTCCGCAATTACCGCCCTTCGAATGACGGCGACACGGGACTCGTTGACCGGCATGCCTGAGCACACAGATACCGGACACGCCACGCAGGCGGACGACGATCGTATTGAGGTCCTCTCGCGGGCGCTGGAGGCTTTCACCGAGACTTCCCGCCGCATGGAGGAAGCCTATCTCGCCCTGCGCGAACGGGTGGCGGAACTCGATCAGGAACTTCAGGACAAGAACCGCGAACTCGCGGTGACCGGTGAATACCTCGCCAACCTCCTCGAAAGCATTTCCGACGGCGTGATTGCGGTCGACACCGCCTGTCGCATCACCCACTTCAACCGCGCCGCGGCCTCCATTCTGGGCTACGACGCCTCCGAAATAATCGGCGCCGACTTCGAGCACGCTTTCGAGCGACCCTTTCAATGGTCGCTCAGTTCGGGACAGGCCCTCCTGCGCGCGCGCTCCGGGCGGGCCATTGCCGTGTCCGAACGCAACAGCCCCATCGCGGGAAGCGGCGCGGCCCGCCTCGGCTGGGTGAAAACCTTCCAGGACCTGAGCGAGCTCAACGCCCTGCGCGAACAAGTGCGGCAGGTGGATCGCCTCGCCGCCATCGGTGAAATGGCCGCCTCGGTCGCGCACGAAATTCGCAATCCGCTCGGCGGGATCCGGGGCTTCACCGCATTCCTTCTGAACGACCTGCCCGAAGACGACCACCGGCGGCGGCTGGTGGAAAAGATCGACACGGGCGCACGCAGCCTGGAGCGGGTGGTGAACGAGCTGCTCGACTACACGCGTCCCATCGAGCTATCCCCGCGGCCGGTCTCCTGCCTCGAAGTGGCGCAGGCCGCGCTCGCCTATCTCGCCGCGCCGGATGCCTTGGCCCACATCACCTGCTCCGTCCCCCCCGACCTGCATGTATGGGCCGACCCCGACAAGCTGCGGCAGGTCCTGCTGAATGTGCTGATGAACGCGGTGCAAAGCCTCGGCCCCGGTGGCGGCGAGGTGCGCATCACGGCTGAGGCCGACGACGCCATGGTGACCTTGACCGTGACGGACACCGGTTGCGGCATCGCACCTGAAGAGCTCGATCGCATCTTCAGCCCCTTCTTTACGACCAAGGAAAAAGGCACGGGACTCGGACTGGCCATCTGTGCCAAGATTGTCGAGGGGCACGGCGGCGCCATCAGCGCGGAAAGCCGTGCTGGGGAAGGCGCCACCCTGCGGATTCGCCTGCCCCGGGCGGAAGGTTGACCGGCAAAAAAGGACTGGCATGGCTAAGCAACGGATACTGGTGGTGGATGACGAGCCGCTCATGCGGGAATACGTCGAGGAAGCCATGCGGCGCGAGGGCTACACCGTGGACACGGTCAGCTCCGGAGAGGAAGCCCTGGCCGCCGCCGCGAAGCATGGCTACGATCTGGTGATCACCGATCTGAAAATGCGCCCCATGGACGGACTGCAACTGCTGGGCAAATTGTTGGAGAGCGACTCCACGTTGCCCGTCATCGTGATGACCGCCTACGGCACCATCGAGACCGCCGTGCAGGCCTTGAAGCAGGGCGCCGAGGACTACCTGCTCAAGCCCTTCGCCCCCGACGCCGTGGGGCTGGCTGTGTCGCGCGCGCTGAATCGTGGCAAGCTCGCCCGCGAGACGCGCTACCTGCGCGGCGAGATCAACGCCGCCTACGACTTCGACCGCATGGTGGGGCAGAGCCCGGCGATTCGCGCGGTCTATGAGCAAATCGAAAAAGCGGCGGCCAGCCGGGCCACGGTACTGATTCGCGGCGAGAGCGGCACCGGCAAAGAACTCGTGGCGCGCGCCTTGCACCACCTCAGCCCACGGCGCGAGCAGCCCTTCATCAAGGTGAATTGCGCCGCGCTATCGGCGGGCATACTTGAAAGCGAGTTGTTCGGGCACGAACGTGGCGCCTTCACCAACGCGCACGAGCGCAAAGTCGGCCGCTTCGAGCTGGCCGACCGGGGCACCCTGCTGCTCGACGAAATCAGCGAGATCGGCATCGAGCTGCAACCCAAGCTACTGCGAGCCTTGCAGGAGCGCGAATTCGAGCGGGTCGGCGGCACGACCACCATCGAGGTGGACACCCGCATCGTGGCGACCTCCAACCGCGATCTGGAAAAAGCGGTGGGCCAGGGACTCTTCCGGGAAGACCTGTTCTACCGGTTGAATGTCATCACCCTGCAGATACCGCCGCTGCGGGCACGGCGCGACGACATTCCCGGGCTGATGGACTATTTCCTCGAACGCTTCCGCAAGGAAAACGGAAAGCGCATCTCGGGCTTCGATGGCGACGCCTACGACTTGTTCAAGCGTTACCCCTGGCCGGGCAACGTGCGCGAATTACAGAACGCGGTCGAGCGGGCCGTGGTGCTGGCCGACGGCGACTCGCTGGGTGCTGGACAGTTTGCCTTCCTGCAGCAGGATACCCTGCACGCCAAAGGCGACGGCCTGATGCCGGGCATGACGGTGGATGAGGCCGAGCGAAAATTGATCCTGAAGACGCTGGAGTCCTGCCAGGATAACCGGACCCGAGCCGCGGAACTGCTTGGCATCTCGGTGCGAACCCTGCGCAACAAGCTGAAGGAATACCGCGAGGCGGGCCACTACGGCGGCGGCGACGAGGAATTATAGGCCAAGTCGCTGGCGGGCGCCCGCGAGCCAGCCGGGCGAGAGAAAACGGTGACGGCCCTCCAACGGCGTCCCCAATCCGCCTCCCTTCCGCCATAGCCCGGCGCGGCGGTCTCCATTCGGCCAGGCGCAAGGTGGATGCGAACGGGCTTGTGCGACCGCCCGCAGAAAGGTCTCCCGATATCTCGGCATGGCGAAGGGCGCGACGGCCCCATGCGCTGCGCGGCCAACGGCTTCCACCTGCGCAGGCAAGGCGGCCAGAGACGCTATCTGATCGGCCATCAACTCCATCGCCCCCACGGGCAGGATGAACCCCGAGTGACCGTGCTGAACGACTCCCCGCACCCCGCTCGAGGATTCCGTGACGACGGGCACGCAGCCCTGTGCCATGGCCTCGAGCATGCTGCTGCTGGTCCCCTCGTAGTCGCTCAACAACACGAACACGTCGCAGTTGCTCCAAATCTCCGGCATCGCGTCCCAAGGCACCGCTGGCCGAATACGCACCCGCCCGCCGTGGGGCAGGGCGTCGAAGCCCCGTTGCAATTCTGCCGACTCGCGACCCGCGCCGATCAGTGTCAACTCGAATTTAACACCCCGCTCGAGCAGCCCGGCCACCAAGGGGATGAAATCGATCACGCGCTTCTGCTCCTGCACCAACCGGCCCGCATAGACAAGCCGCAGGGGCGCGGTCTGCCAACGGCGCGCCAACCGTTCGGGAACGATCACTCCAGAGGGCGCGGCGTGAATCTCGGCGGCGCGATGCGGCAGGCGCTGCCGCAGGTGCTCGGCGCATTCCTCGCTCGAGGCAAGAAAGGCGCCCGCGAGCGGTTCGATCCAGGCCAGGGGATCATAGTATTCCGCGCTCGAATCGGACCGGGCATACCCGATGGTGCGAAGCGGCAGGCCCTGCCCCGCGAGCTCGGCGCAGAGTGGAAAGAGTTCCCATACGAAATTCGGCACGACCACCGCATCGGGACGCTGGCGAAGGTAGCGGCGCATGGCCCGCTCGGTGGTGATTTCCGCGTCGAAGCGGCCCACGCCTTTGCCAGTGCGCCAGCAATTCAGCGCCGTCACTTCAAGCTCAGGGTCGTTGGCGCAATAATCGCGGAAGCGCAAGGCCCATGAGGTCACGCCGGACTCGATGTCGGCGGCGGCAATCACCACCGGAATGCGAGTACGCGTCATCGCCCCTCGCCGGCCCCGAAGAGGGAAGCGAACTCCACGCGCTCGTAGACTTCCAGCTTCGTCCGCGCACTGGCGTTATAGATGCGGCGACCCGACGCTTCATACACCTCGCGGGCCAGCGCATACGCGGCTTCCTGACGGGCCACGTCGGGCACCCCGATCAGGTCGCCCTCCTTGTAGTACTCGTTCGAAAAATGAAGTCCCTTCACTTGCGCGATATTCTCGCGCGTAATCGCGATCTTGTGGCTGGCGTGCTGCGCGGGCAATGTGCCGTAGTCATGGTCAAGCCCGATGATGTATACCGGGTCGCAGCCCATGTGGTAGGCGAGTTGCAGCATCAGATACGTCACCGTCGATCCAAGGTGGGCTATCGCGGCGAAGTCGCAGCTGAACTGGGGGTAGAGCTCGTTCCAGTAATAGAGATTGCCCCGGAATCTGGGGGCGTTAAAGAAGATCGTGTCGTGGTCGGCGGGCACAGCGTAGGCGTTGTAGAGCGCGAAAAACTTGAGTGGCCCCTTGACGCCGGCGATATCGCGGCGGCGCAGCTCGGTCTGCTCGATGTCTTCCATCATCAGGTAATCGACATGCCACCCCCACTCCGGGAACTTCTTGTAGATGCCATTGCAGCCGAAGGTAATTTCATTGCGGAGGGGGGACAGATCGAGCTCATTCAGGCTCGGGCCATTGGCAATGATGAACGCGCGCTGGCCGCGATGGCGGTCGCGCAGCGCGGCGATCCGATACTGATCGCCCAGTATCCAGCCGACACCGCCCCGACGGAAACCGATGCGATCAAAAAAACGATGCCGCGCGCGAAGCAGGCGCAGGTAGCCCAGTGGCTTTTCCCACGCGGGAAACTGTTTCGTCCACGCGATCATGCGTCCACCAATGGCAACAGGGCCTCGGCGATGCGCAGGTCTTCTTCGGTCTTGATGATGTGCCCGGCAAGCCGGTTCAGCGAAAAGAACCCAATGCGCCCGGAGTAGGTGGCGTTTCGACCCGAGGCCACACTTTCTAGGTACGCGCTGGCGCGCCATCCGGTGATGCTCCACGAGATGCGCTGCACCGGTTTCAGGTCCTGCGAGTTCGTCTTCTCGCTGAAAGAAAAGTTGATGGGCACGCCCTCGCACGCGCACTCGATCTGTTCGAGTGTGCAGCTCAACAGGGTGTCAAGATCGCCCTCGCAAAGCCGCTCCACGAAGGTGCGAATCTCAGCGGGACCCAGCAACGGCGCAATGGAATGCACCTGAAAGAGATGCTCGCAGGGATTCGCCGAGAGAAACTCCGCAACGAACTGCTCGCTGGTGGCGGCGTTGTCCGCCAGCTCCGGAGGACGGCGGTGAAAGCGCACCCCCTCGTCCGAGGCAATCTCCCCGAAGAGCTCGTGCTCGCTGTTCACCCAGATTTCATCGAAGCACTGGGCCGCCTTGCAGCGGCGAATCGCCCGTGTGATCAGGGGTATGCCCGCCAGCTCGCGCAGGTTCTTCTGCTTGAGGCGCTGGCTTCCCATCCGTGCGGGCACCATGGCGATTTTCATTGAGGGCCGGCCTGTTCCCAGAGGACGGGGCTGGCGGCGCAGCGCACACGACAACCCCATTCCATGCGGTCACTCTCGATGAGCTCGGTCCAGCCGCCCGCCGCTTGCACAAGGGCGAGCCCCGCCGCCACGTCCCACCACATGATGTCGTTCTCCAGGTAGGCGTCGGCGCGGCCGCAGGCCACATAGGCCAGCATCACGGCGGCGCTGCCGATAAGGCGCACCTTCTTGAAGGACTTGATCCGGTGCACATACTCGGTGAGGGCCTCGGTGGAGAAATTGGAGCGCGCGGGTACGCCCGTGCAAAGCACCGCCTGCGCTGTCTCGCAGATGCCAGACACCCGCATCGGCTCGCCGTTCAGCCAGGCGCCGTGGCCCACCACCCCGGAAAAAAGCTCGTCCGTGTTGAAATCATAGATGACCCCCAGCAGCGGCTGGCGTCCACGGCATAGGCCGATAGACACCGCGCAAATGGGGATCTGCCGGCTGTAATTGAAGGTGCCGTCCAGTGGGTCCACCACCCAGTTGAGGCTGGTATCGTCCAGCGTGCCGTGGGCGCCGCTCTCCTCCGCAAGCACCGCGTGCCCCAGCGGGGCAAGCCTTTCGAGAATGATCGCCTCGGCGTCGCGGTCGGCCTGCAACTTGATATCCCGGCCTATCTGGCTTAGCACCGTTTGGTCAGTGCGCATCCGCTCGCGCAGCCGCGCTCCCGCCTCTTTGGCTGCCGTTTCCGCCAGCTTCAGTTCCTGTTCGAGTTCCATCCTTGGGCTTTCATGGTTGGTTGGAGATTCAGGATTCACGATAGCAAGCGCCGCGCAGGATATCCAAGAGTGCCCCATACGCGGCCTCCTCGGAAAAGTGGGCGCGAGCATAATCCAGCGCCGCAGCAGACAACACCCTGCGGCGTTCAGGATCCGACAGGAGCTGCACAGCCGCCTCGGCAAAAGCGGCGGGCTCCTCCTCGCAGAGAAAGGCCGAGCCAACTCCCGGCTCAAGTCCCTCCGCGCCCACCGGCGTGGTGAGCAGCGGCATGCCAAACGCGAGGGCCTCAACGTTCTTCACCTTGAGTCCGCTGCCGAAACACACGGGGTTGAGCAGCAGGTCCGCCTGCGCATAAGCCTCCGCGGGGTGGAGCACCCGGCCCACGCGTGACACACCCGGCGGGAGCGCTTCGGTGTACGCGTCGCAAATGCCGCCCGCAATGATGAGCCGAGAATTCGGCAACTTGTTCAAGATCCGGGGCCAAATCTCACGGCTCAGCTGCTCCAATGCCACGATGTTGTGGCGAGCCGGACCCGCAAAAAAGAGGGCAGTGGGCGAGCCTCTCCTGCGGGGTGGCAGTGGCGTGATCGGCAGCGCGTGTCCCACGGTCACGACCCGGGCATGCGGCGCAAGCTCCTTGAGGATCGCGGCCTCGCGATTCTGGATCGCAAGCACCACATCATAGCGACGCAGCGCGGAAGCCTCATCGTCGGGCTGGATAGCCGGCACACCTCGAGATTCCGGGTCGCGGAGCGCGCGCTCGCTTTGCACGTCAATGGCGTCCAATATCTTCAGCATTGGCCACGCGGAGAGTTTCTCCCCCTCCAGCAGAAAAGTCATTTGCAGGTAAGCGATGATGACAGCATCCGGGCGACTTTGAACACAAAGACGGCGAAAGGCCCGCTGCTTCTCGCGAATCCACGGACGGCGCAACACAACGGGAAGCGAGGCGGGGCCGAGACCGTCTCTTCTCAGCAGCGCCCCGGCGCGCCGTTTGAGGGCACGTGTCGCAAGGGAGATGAACGACGGCGTGGCAAGACGCGACTTGGGGAGAAGGGCATGGAAGGCGTCCCTATCTGCGCGCCTCACACGATCTGGAAAAAACACAACCAGTTGAAAACCCCGTTGCTCGACGAAGGCACACAGGGATGCGATGCGCTGGGCGGCCCCGGTGTCCCTGCGCCAGAAGGCCGTCTCGGTGGCCAGCAGTATCCTGCCGCCACTGGGCTGCGCGGCGCTCAAGCGTTTCCCTTTGCGCAGGCTTCGAGCAAGGCCACGGTGTCGCGCGTCATGGCCGCCTCCGTGAAATCCCCGGCGCGAAGCCGAGCGTGCGTGCCCAACGTTTCGCATAGCGCATCGTCGGCCAACAAGGCATTTATGGCAGCAGTCCAAGCCTCCGCCGTATTGTCCACCAACACCCCCGACTCGCCATTATCCAGAATCTCGGGAATGCTGCTCACGCGCGATGCCGCCACCGGCAAGCCCGCCGCCATGGCTTCCACAAGGGAGAAGGGCAATCCCTCATAGTGCGTGGGAAAGGCGAATAGATCCGTCGCCAGTAGCCAGTCGGGGATGTCATGTTGAAAACCCGGCAGATGCACGTGGCGCGTCAGACCCAGCGCCGCCACGCGTGCACTCAGCACAGCGCGCTGCTCTCCCTCGCCCAGCCAGACGAAATGAGCATCGGGGTGTTGGGCAACGATAGGGGGAATGGCCTCGAGCAAAACGGAATGCGCCTTCTGCACTCCAAGCCGGGCAACGGTAAGAATGATGCGCGCATTGCCCGGAAGACCGAGGCGCTCACTTACGACAGCCCGGGCCGCCGCGCGGTCTGTCGATGGGGCCGCAAAGGTGGCCCCATTGGGAATGACGGTGAGGGAACCCGGATCGACTCGAAATGCAAGGGACACATAATCGCGATTGTGTCCACTCACGCAGACCCAGCGCTGGCCGCGCGCGCGCGCCCATGCTGCGCATCGCCGCCGAAGGGCGGACGGCTGCCATGGCGCGACGGGGGTAAGTTGAAAACAGCAAACGGCGGGCAGTCCCAGAAGGGCGGCAGCGAGCTGCGTTGGGAAACACGCTGCAGGGCCGGGGAGCACGATCAGAATCACCTCGGGCCTAAGTCTACGCAATGTGCGTAGCGAATGTAGAAATGCCACGATGGGGACCAGCGGCCGGGGTCTGCGCCCGAAGATGGTGGCCGCGCGCCCGATGCGCAGCGGATGCCACCCCGCGCCCGCCTGCTTGAACTCGCGCAGCAACTCCCTCACCCCTTCGCCGGGTGGCGAGGCTACGTCCACTTTCCACCCCGCCCGCAGCGCGGCGTGAGCCATGGTCAGGGCGTACCCCTCGGCGCCCCCCCGCTCGATGGATGGAAAAACAATCAGCAGTCTCAAGCCGCTACCCGTTCACACATGCCAAACTCCCCGGCGCAAAATATAACAAATCAGGCCGTGCGCCGGTATGAGCGGCGCACGGCCCGATAATCAACGAGGGACTGTCCGGCCTGGCGCTCAGGCCTTCTTGCTGCGCCCGCCACGTAGCCCGGTGGAAAGGCCCACCCGGCTGAGGGTCTCGCGAATATCCTTGTTCTTCGCCAGCACATCCTCCGCCTTGCGGTTGAATATCTTTTCATACTCCGCCATCTTCTCCGACAACTGCGTATGCAAGGCATCGAGACTCTTGAGGCCATCCACGATCTCCCCGTGGATACGCTTCTCCAAATCACGGGCCTGCTCGATAAGTCGCGTGCCCGTCTTCGATATGGCCGAACTCACCGGAGTGGCGGCCGCCTTGCGGCCACGCGGCTGCTTGGGGCCGCTCGCCTTGGTCTTGGCTTTGCCACGGCGCGGCTTCGTGCCAATGGCCGCGTTGTACCAAAGACCAAGCGTCGGCAGGCTAGGATCATTGCACTTCTTCCCGTCCTTCGTCTTGGCTTTTCCCTTGAAGTGGGCGCTGGCCGCCTCGATGGTCGCGACGCGTGTCTTCTGCGGATTGGCCTTCATCCACTCCTGCACCTGCGCCTTGAATTCCGGCGCGAAGGTGATCCGTTCAGCCATTATGCTTCTCCTTGAATTTAGATGCGGCTTTTGCGCATTGAATCTAATGCGCTACTCAAGTTTACCAATAGATTCTCGTGATGACAAGTTTTCCGGAAAAAAGTATGAATTGGAAATGCTGATTTAAAATCGGCTACGTTCAATCCTGCCAATCGTAATTAATACCTGCCAGCTTCTGCCCATCTTCTGAGACTTTAATTATCAGAGCTTCTTCAACAAGCCAAGGTGAAATTCATGGAGAGTATTTATCTAAAAATTGCGGCTTTGTCCGGTGCGGCCGCGGTGGCCATTGGCGCCTTTGGGGCGCATGGACTCAAGGCCCGTGTGGAACCCGCCATGTTGGAAATCTACGAGACCGGCGTGCGTTATCATTTCTATCACACGCTCGCACTGCTGGCCGTTGCGGCCGCCTTTCCGGGCCTTTGGCAAAGCCGCTGGACGCATTACGCCTGCGCATGCTGGACCCTCGGCATGCTGATCTTCTCAGGAAGCCTCTACCTCTTGGTCCTTACCGGCGTTACCAAGCTGGGCGCTATCACCCCCATCGGCGGCGTAGCGTTGATTCTCGGGTGGTGCTTCCTGTTTGCCGCTACTTTCTCGATGCGCACCCAATGAGGGCGGTGCGACGAGGGTTGTTATGGTAGCCTTACCTGGCGGCGACTTCCTTCCCAATATTGAGTGCCGCCTCGTAGAGAAGCGCCCCAAGTCCCGGCCCGTAAAATGAAGCCGTGGCTTCGTATCCACTCTGTTGGTATTCCTCTTCGGTGAGGATATATCCGATATATTCCGAAGTGAGCCCGGAAATACAGGGATGCTTAACGCCCTGTTCCCGCAGCGCGGACTTGACGCCCAGCCCGTACTCGCAAAGTGCTTCACCCGGAAAACTCACCGCCTGCCAGTCGCCCAAGCGAAGGCTGTACAGGCGTGCCTCACTGGCAAAGAGCGGCTGCAACATCGCGCCGAGCATCTCTTCCGTCACGCCGTATTCCGCCCCGGCAATCTGGAGAAAATCCGGCGAAGGCACCCGGGGCGGCAAGGCGACGGTGGTCACTCCGATTTCGAGCCGCTCCAAGGGGCGCGGCTGAATCTCCCCCGTCAGGCGCGCGGCGGCCAGTCCCACCCTCCGGCCATAGTCCTCGGCCATTTCCCAACGGCTTCCGCCGCGCGCGCCGTTCGGTCGAATGTCCCCCTCGGCGCCATTCATGTAGAGGCAAAGCGCACCGTTTCCGAGAACTGCCTCCACCGTGCGCTGCATGTTTCCCGACCATCCGCCCGACACCAGCATCTCCTTCTCCGTCATGATGGTGCCGTGGGCGGTGAAGTTCACCACCACGGCCATGGGCTCGCCATTCTCGTCATCGATACGCAGCGCCACCAGCTCATCGTCGGTGTGCGGATCATCACGCCGGTTCGCCGTGAAGCCCGGCAACTCCACCCGGCCGGAACCGACCCGCGCGGGGCGCAAGTTTTCTGCCGCCGCGCGGATCGCCTGGGCGACGCGTTCCACCACAAAGTCCAGCACCTGCTGGTCGAAGATGCCGATTCGCGCGTTGCCGAATACGTTGCGAGAATCAAGCGAGAATCCCTCGATGCCGGCATGGGAATGACTCGCCGGCATGAGCACGTTGTCGATGGTGAGTCCCTCGATATTGGCCTTGGCCAGAGAAAGCTGCAACAGACCAATCGGAACGGAACAAACATCAAGGGAAACAATCGCGGCGCGTTTGCTTCCATCGTCCAGGAGCAGGGCCTTGGCCATGATGGTGTCATGCGTGCCATGGGCTGGCTCGCCCAAGCGCTCGCCGTAACCGCCGAGCTGGGTCTTCAGGTCCGCCTCCATGGGGTTAATGCTGGCCGCGCCCACTCCGGCCCGAAGTTCCCCCCAGGCG
>JBJOID010000253.1:0-5667 GCA_046047315.1 Candidatus Hydrogenedentota bacterium
AAGGACCTAGACCGCTTTCGCAAGGAAGCGGACACGGATTACTTCGATATCCTGCTTCTTCATTGCATGACCTCCGCCGAGTGGATCGAGAGCATGAAGCCCGTAATGGACGTTCTCAGCGAGGCCAAGGAGCAGGGGATCATCAAGTCGCACGGGGTCAGCTGTCATGACCTTGGCGCCCTGAAGGAGGCCGCCAAGCATCCGTGGGTGGACATCATGCTGTCGCGCATCAATCCCTGGGCTGTCCGCATGGACAGCGAAAACGTGGACGAGGTGGTGGCTGTGCTTCGGGAGGCGCACGAAAATGGCAAAGGAATGATCGGAATGAAGATCGCCGGGGGCGGCGCAAGCACCGATCGCATACCTGAATCCCTCAAGTTCGTGCTCAACCTGGGTTGCATCGACACCATCACCATGGGAATGCTGGACGACCAGCAAATCGACTTCGCCTTCGAGCATATCGCCGCCGCTTAACACGCAACCTCCTGGAGCCACATCCCAATGTCCGACACCCCCGCTTTCATGGTCTATGGTTCGTATGGCTACACGGGCGAGCTCGTGGTCCGGTATGCCTTGCAGCAGGGCTTGCGCCCCGTGTTGGCCGGGCGCGATGCTGCCAAGGTCAAGGCGCAGGCCGAAGCCGCGGGACTGGAATACCGGGCCTTCGGACTCGATGATTCCGAGGAAGTGAAGCGCGGGCTTGCGGGTATGGCCACCGTCATCCACTGCGCCGGCCCCTTTCAGTTCACCGCGAAGGCAATGGCCGAGGGCTGCATGGCCACCGGCTGCCACTATCTGGACATCACCGGAGAGATAACAGTCTTCGAGTTGATGGCCCGGCTGGGAAGCAAGGCCGAAGCCGCCGGGGTGATGTTGATGCCGGGCGTTGGTTTCGACGTGGTTCCGAGCGATTGCCTCGCCGCCCATCTGAAGCGGCGCCTGCCCTCCGCCACGGAGCTCAGCCTCGCCTTTGCGGGCAATGGCGGCATATCGCACGGCACCCAGCTCACCATGACCATCAACATTCCCAAGGGGGGCGCGGTTCGTCGGGACGGCAAAATCATCTCCGTGCCATCGGCATGGAAGGTGGCCGACATCGACTTTGGAGAGCGCACCGAGACCTGCATGACCATCCCCTGGGGAGACGTTTCCACGGCGTATTACAGCACCGGGATCCCGAACATCGAGGTGTTCATGGCGGCACCGCCCGCCCTGCGCAACAGTGCCAAGGTGGGGCGGTATATCGGCCCGCTGCTGGGGCTTGGTCCGGTGCAGAAGTTCCTGCAATCCCGAATCAAACCCGGCGGACCCTCCGACAATGCACGCGCGCGGGGGTACTCCTTGCTCTGGGGAGAAGCGCGAGACGGCGGCGGCAACAAGGCGACATCGCGGTTACGCACGCCGGAGGGCTACACGCTCACCGCGTTGACCGCGCTCATCATCGGCAAGCGTGTGCTTGCGGGAGAAGCCCCCGCAGGGTTCCAGACCCCGGCGAAGGCCTACGGCCCGGACCTGGTCATGGAGGTCGAGGGCGTTACCCGCACTGATTCCTAAGGATTGTCACTAGATCGCGCAAGGCTTCGTCATGCGCCCCAGGTGGCCATCCAATAGACGAACCCAATCAGCGCGAAGACCCATCCCCAGAGCACCCCAAAGCCCACCAGGGAAACCTTCGAAGGCCAATAGATTTCGAAGTCGGGGTGGTTGATGATCTTGCGCGGCTGGGCGGGGGCGACCCCCTCAGGCAGCAGGAAGGCGCCCGTCGAGTGGGGTTCGCCCGGCATCACCGGGGTGCGGATGCAGGTGAAAACCCGCTCCAGTTTGGTGTCCGAAACGCGGGGGGTGAGCAGACTCACCACGATGCCGGTGACGAAGCCGCCGCCCAGGATGCAGAAAATCTGCCACGATTCGCGGAACTTGCCGTCCCAGATCATCGACTCCGGCAGGTTGGCGGCCGCCCATGTGTGGAAGCCCGGAAGCAAATTGAAGCAGAGAATCAGGGCGATGCATACCAGCGTGGCGGCCCAGGCGCCGATGCCCGTGGTGCGCCGCCAGAACAGGCCCAGCCAGAAGGCCGGCCCCATGATGGCCTGCAACTTGAAGAAGAGCAGCAAGCCCTTGGGCACGCTCGATACGCTGAACGCGAACATCAGCCCTCCGAGCACCACGGCCAGCGCGGCAAAGCGTCCCACCCAGACGTAGTGGTTCTCGTCCTTGTCCGTCGCAATCCAACGACGGTAGAAGTTCTGCGTGAACAGCCCCGAGCAGGACACCATGAAGGCGTCACAGGAGGACATGACCGACGCGAGAAGGGCCGCGAGGAAGAGGCCCAGCAGGCCCGGCATCACGGCGGGGAGGAGGTCACGCGCCACGTTTCCGAAGACCATGTCGCGGGCCTTCATCATCTCCGGGTCGCTGCCTTCCAATCCGGGATACAGCACGATCGCGCACATGCCCACCACCATCCACGCCACGGTGCAGAAGCGCTTGAGCAGGTTGCCCGTGGCGAAGCCCACGCGGCCGTTCATCTCCGACTCGCCCGCCGCGCAGACGCCCATGATGTGCGGCTGCGTGACGATGCCGATGAGCGCGCTGGCGCAGAGCATCAGGATGTAGAACCCATTGATCTCGCCCGGCGCGACGATGTGGAACATCTCCTTGTCGCCAATCTTTTCATGCAGCCCCGTGAAGCCACCCACCGCATTGAGCGCGAAGGGGACCAACATGAACGAGAGAATCACCGTCAGGATGCCTTGCAGGAAGTCCGTCACAATCGCGGCCGCCAGGCCGCCCGCCATGCCGTAGATTACGAAGAGCGCCGTCATCGCAAGGATGGCCACGTTCCGGTCCAGCGCACCACTGGTGATGGCTTCCACCATCGAGCCCGCACCCAGCAGGATAACGCCAATGTTGAAGGTGAGTTGCAACACCCCGGTGAGCGCGTAAAGCCCCGCCACCGACCCGTCATAGCGGTGCTCAAAGTAGTCGCCCGTGGTCAGGCAGCGCATGCGCCGCATCACCGGGGCGATGAGCCAATAGAACGGCGTGCAGAAAAGCCAAAGCCACTGCCACCAAATGCCGGAGAAGCCCGCCGTGTAGGTCTTGCTCGCCACGCCCACCGCGTCATTGCCACTGGTGCCAGCGCCGAAGGCGAAGAAGATCATGAAGATCTTGCCGAAGCGCCGCCCCCCCATGAAAAAGTCCGAGGTGTCCTTGATGCTCCTGGCGGTCCACAGCCCCGCCACTGTCACCACCACAAAATAAAACAGCAGCGTGCCCACGTCGATTGCGCTCAGTCCGAGCATGCCCAAGGCCCTCCATGCGGGTGGAAAACAAAGGCAACATGGTAGGGGTCTGGGAGAGGGGCTGTCAACGCGGACGCGAAAGAAAGCGCATTGCTGGAATTCACCGCTGCGCATTGCATACCCTTCGCTTACTTTTATACGAGGGGATATCATGACGCCGACGGAAATCAGGCAGCGCCGCCTCCCGGACTTTGTGGCCTGGGCGCGGGAACACATCAAGGGAGATGAGAAAGGCGAGTCCCAAATCTTTCTTGAACGCCTTTTCCAGGCATTCGCCCATGGCGGCATCAAGGAAGCCGGGGCCACGCTGGAGCACCGCGTCAAGAAGAACGACCAGACCGGAACCGCCTTTGCCGACCTCGTTTGGAAGCCTCGCGTGCTCATCGAAATGAAGAAGCGCGGCACCGACTTGGGCAAGGTATACCGGCAGGCATTCGACTACTGGATATACCTTGTACCCGACCGGCCCCGGTATGTGATTCTCTGCAATTTTGACGAGTTCTGGATATACGACTTCGAAACCCAACTCGACGCGCCGGTGGACAAGGTGCCGCTGGAGGAACTGCCGTCGCGCTACGGGGCCTTGGCTTTTCTCTATCCCAACCCCGAAAGGCCCCTCTTTCGCTACGACCAGGAAAAGGTCACCCGCAAGGCGGCGGACCATCTTGCCATCGTCTTCAACCACCTTGTGCACCGGGGCGTGGAGCGTGGCCTCGCTCAGCGGTTTGTGCTCCAGACGCTGGTCGCCCTCTTCTCCGAGGACATCGGCCTGCTCGAAAAGTACACCGTCACCCGCCTGCTCGAAGAGTGCAAGAATCCCGCCGACAGCTACGACCTGATTGGTGGACTCTTCCAGGAGATGAACACCCCCGGCAAGACTCAGGGCGGTCGCTTCAAGGGCGTGGACTATTTCAATGGGGGACTCTTTGCCCAACCCGCACGTGTCGAGCTCAAGCAGGTCGAACTGAACCACCTGCTTCAGGCGGCCAAGGAAAACTGGTCCGACGTGCGCCCTGAAATCTTCGGCACCATCTTCGAACACTCGCTCGGGGCGAGCGAGCGGCATGCCTTCGGCGCCCACTTCACGAGCGCCGAAGACATCATGAAGATCATCAAGCCCACCATCACCGATCCATGGACCGAGCAGATCGAGGGCGCCAAGACCCAGATGCGTCTCGAGGAACTCCACAAGCGCATGCAGCGCTACATCGTGCTCGATCCCGCCTGCGGCTCCGGCAACTTCCTCTATCTGGCCTACCGCGAACTCAAGCGGCTTGAGGCCATGATCTTCGAGCGCATGGAGGCCCTCTCCACCTCGCAGAAAAAGAAGGGGCAGGCCCGCATCGGCTTCGTCACCGCGCTTAACTTCTTCGGCATGGACATCAACCCCTTCGCCGTCGAACTGGCGAAGGTCACGATGATGATCGCCCGCAAGCTGGCCATCGACGAGCTGCACATCAACGAGGAGCCGCTGCCCCTCGATAACCTCGATAAGAACTTCCTCACCCGTGACGCCCTCATCGAGTGGGACGGCCCCGGAGCTGGCAAGGCGCGGCTGGCCCTGTGGCCCAAGGCTGACGTGATCATCGGCAATCCTCCCTTCCTTGGGGCGAAACTGCTCAAGCCCGAACACGGCCCCGACTATGTGAACGCCCTCCGCAAGGCTTATCCCGAAGTGCCCGGCATGGCGGACTACTGCGTCTATTGGTTCCGTCGCGCCCACGACCTGCTGCCCCCCTGCACCGCGAAGGACCCCGTGGCCGGGCGCGCCGGGCTCGTCGGCACACAAAACGTTCGCAACAACCAGTCCCGCGTGGGCGGGCTCGACCACGTTGCCACCACCGGAACCATCATCGAGGCCGTCGACAACCAGCCCTGGTCCGGCGAGGCCAACGTCCATGTTTCCATTGTTAATTGGGTGAAGACGCAGGACGAGAAGCTGCTGCCCAAGGAACGCCGCCTGTGGTTCAAGGTGGACAAGAAGGGCGGCAAACTGCGCAAGCGCGGCGAAGGCCCCGCGCACAAGGAGTACGAGCTCAATCTGCGGGAGTGCGAGTCAATCAATTCGGCGCTGTCCGATCAGACTGATGTCAGTGGCGCAAATCGTCTTAGCTGCAACACCTCGCCTCAGATGGTTTATCAGGGGCAGGTTCCAGGCCACGAGGCATTCGTACTATCGGCGGCAGAAGCGAAGAAGCAGATAGCGGCGAACAAAAAGAATGGTGAAGTTATCTATCCCTTCCTTATCGGGCGGGATGTTGTGACCGGAGACGGTACGCCCAGTAGATACGTCATCGATTTTCAGGACATCGAAGCCGTTGATGCAATGCAATATGCAGAGCCCTATCAAAGGATCAAGAGT
>JBJOID010000254.1:0-11015 GCA_046047315.1 Candidatus Hydrogenedentota bacterium
TCAATGTTGAAATCTTTGCCCACCAGCCAAGTTGAACCATCGGCTCCGACATCGACTGCATAGAGGCTCCAATAATGACTGACTTCAGGCAGCGTAAGTTTTTCCCAATCATCACCCAACCGTCGCCAAGCGGTGCCGTGCAGGTAAAGTGGTGGCTCAGTCAGCGGGTTAAAGTCTCCCTCCTCTTCCCCTTCGCCTTTGTGTGCGCTCGCCTTCTCCACGTCGGCATAGATCTCGGCTTCAAAGTCGAAGGGCTCTGCTTCGAAACCAGGGATGGGTTCGCCGGGCAGCGTCTCGAAGCCTGTCAGCAGGGTCGGCAACCCGGGAGTCGAGGTCAAGTCGAAGAGGAACCCGTCTTTCATGGCATCGGGCACGGCAAGCAGACTCCACCCGCCGGGCGCCGCCAGTGCGGACAAGGGACTTACCGCGAACAGCAGGAACACCGCGGCGCACCTCGAGAAGTTTCTATCGGCGTTCATGGCTCGCACTCCCTACCACCGCAAACCGCGATAGAGCTCGCGCAGCGCGGCGTCCCGCTTCATGGCGGCATTTCGCTTCTCTGCGTCGGTCCGGTCCTCGAGGTCGATTGCGCACACGTCGCGCGTGGAGCAGCTATCTGTGCTGTCGGCGCGGCACACGTCCACATCGCAATGACCCGAACTGTCCGCGGCGCAGTGATCAAGAACGCAGCCGGCCGAGGCATCGGCCCCGCAGAAGTTGTTGCTGCCAGCCGCGTCTTCATCGCTGATGCATAGGTCCGTTCCACAGGCGCCAGACTCGTCGGAGACACAGTCATCGCCGAGACAAGCACCCGACTTGTCGGAGACACAGTTGTCCGTACCGCAGCCTCCGGAAGCATCGGCCCCACATACTTCGACATAGCACGCACCCGAAGCGTCCGCAGTGCAGAGGTCCTCTACACAGGCCCCGGAGGAGTCACCAACGCAATCATCCGAATCGCACGCACCAGAGCTGTCGCTTCGGCAAGAATCACCCAGACAGGCGCCGGAGCTGTCTTCCCGGCAGAAATCGTTCTCGCCGCCTTTCGAGGCGTCACTGACGCAAAGGTCGTTACTGCACGCCCCCGACTTGTCGGAGGTGCACTCGTCCGTCGTGCATTCTCCGGACTTATCCGACAGGCAGAAGTCGTCCGTGCAGGCATTGCTGGAATCAGCTACGCATTCGTCGCGTAGACCCTGTCCGCTCTTGTCTGTCACGCAGGCATCGAATTCGCAGGTCGCACTGAAATCTGAGCGACAGGCGTCGCTCGTGCAGAAATCCTCTGCGCATACCGTTATTCCTTCGGGCGGGCAGGGGTTCTCGGTATAATGATCAGACTCACAATAATCATTCGTGCAATCACCCGAGCCGTCGTTGACGCAGGTGTCCCGCACCCCGCAGACACCGCTCCAGTCGTTGCCACAACTCATGTCGCTGGCGCAGGTGTCCCCGTCGCAAACGCAAAACAATCCCTCGCCTTCCCCCTCGACTTCGAAGAGCCCTCCGTCTTCCAACGCCACATGGTTGACCGCCAGCAGCGGAGCGCCATGCGCCATGCGGGGAGTAACGAGCGCGAGCAGAACATACCAAGTCCTCGTCAGGAAGTTTCGCCGCAACATGGCCGCGGCCCTCCTTTCTTTATTGCGCCATCACCGACACCACCCTCGGGTTTTCCATCAACACGCTTGCGTTGGCGCTCTTCTCGGCAATCAGGGCATTCGCCGCCATGGCCAGTTCGAGGCGTCGCCGCATGATGCGACAGGACTTTTCTTGATCGCGCCGTTCAAGCGCGCCGTGGGCGCCCACGGCGTGGTCCCAGCATCCGCCGCCGCACAGGTGCCTTGCCCAGCATTCGCGGCATCCCGGGCGTGCATCGACATGCAGCCTCCGGTAGGGCTGCCGTTTATCGTGATCGAGCCCCTCTTTAAGGCTGCCCAATCGGAATACCTCCTGCCCTGCAAAGCGGTGGCATGGGTAGATGTCACCCTCCGCTGTAAGGCATATGAGCCCCCGCCCCGCGCCACAGAAATATCTACGCCGCTCGCGAATCACGCGCGTATCGCGAATGAGTCGGGTCAAGGCGTGATAGTCAATCACCTCGCCAGTGTCCAACCCGTCGACTATGGATTGGGCAAGGCCCTCTTCCTGCGCCAGCAACCGGTCGATGTCGTGGGCGTCCATGGTCGCTGCGCCGCTGTTCCAGAGGGCGGGCTCAAGGTGCACCGAGCCGCAGCCCGCAGGCCTGAGGTGGGTCATGACGGCCATGGCATCCTCGTTGCCGTGGGCGGCCGTCGCGCGGCCGGGAGGCTTTCCCTGAACGGTGGCAAGCCCGTCAAGACCTTTGCGCACCGCCGCGTAACTGCCGCGCCCGCCACGCCGGGGGCGGTTGACGTCGTGAATCTCCGGCGGGCCGTCCATGCTGACCTGAAGCCGGATGCCGTTGGCCTTCACGAAACCCAGCACTTCGGGCGTCAGCCGCGTGCCGTTCGTCACCGCGCTCAGGCGCACGCGCTTGCCCGCGCGGGCCGCTTGTCTTTTCGCGTAAAGGGTCGCGGCGCGGATGAGCCTGAAGTTCAGAAAAGGCTCGCCGCCGAAGAAGACCACGTTCACTGCGCGCAGCCTACCCGAGTGGGCCAGCAAGAGGTCGATGCCGGCCTTTGCGGTCTCTTCGCTCATTTGCGCTTGATGCGCCCCATAGAGCAGCCCGGTAGCCGCCGGGCATCCGCCCTCGGTCTGGCTTCCGTAACAGTAGCGGCAGGCCAGGTTGCAGGCGTGCGTTACGCACAATTCCAGCGTGCTCAATGGCCGAAGGTCTTCAGCGCGGGTGGCACGAGCTGGCGGCGACTCGCGCAGTAGCCCGGTCGCTTGCAGCGACGAAAGCGACGCCGCGGCGCGATGCGGCCCGAAGCGAAGGCAGGCTTTGCCGAAGCCACCAAGCAACGCCTCTGGCCGATGATCCCGGAGAATGACCGCGGATGGGGCATCCACAACGAAAAAGCGCATGCTGCGTGGGTCATAAACCACGTTTCGGTTTAGTGCCGAAAACAAGTGGTAATTTTGTGCATGCGACTTCATCGGTCCACCTCCCCTATATCGGGGAAGTCTCTCTTCCGGGATTTTACCACGCGTTGCGCTGTTCCGGTTTAATCGCGCTGAACAATCACGTTTGGTGCCAAGTGCTCCGCGAAGAACCGGCACACCCTTCGACGATGACCGCAGAGGGGGCGGGGAGCAAACCGGGCCTCCCAAGCCCCTCGGCGCGTGGTTGCTGGAATCGCCCACGGAAAGCTTGTATCCTATCGTTGAGTGCCTTTCGGAAGAATTCACGCCCCTGACTCTGTTTCAGGAGTAGCATGGACCCGGCCCGACCTACCGTTCGGTTGGGCGGGCTAAGGTGTTGAGGAGTAAAAAGATGAGCGCGTCGGGGGTACTGCCCAAGCGGTTGACATCGACAGTGGCGCAGGATTTGGCGGTGGCGGTGACCGGGGTCTTCCTGGTGCTGTTCATCCTGTCACACCTGTCGGCCAACCTGCTGATTTTCCTGGGGCCGGAGTGGCTGAACAAGTATGCCGAGAGCCTGCACAGTCTGGGACCGCTGCTGGTTGTGGCACGGGCGGGGCTGGCCGCCACCTTTCTGGTGCATATCGGGCTGGCCATCAAGCTGGCCCGGGAGAACCGGAAAGCGCGCTCGCAAGCCTATGCCGTGGATGCGAAGCATGGGCGCAAAGGCCCGGCCACGCGCTACATGGTTTACAGCGGAATCACCATCGCGGGCTTCCTGATACTGCACCTGACGGACTTTCCGCTTCGGGAGCACCATGGCCCGGCCTCGATGATTAACGGCGAAGACGCGGGCCTGGGCGGGCTGGTGCTAAATTTCCTGTCGAACCCGCTGCGGGCCATCATCTATATCGTGGCGGTGTCGGCCGTTGGGCTGCACTTGAGCCATGCGCTTTCAAGCGTCATCGTGACGCTGGGCTTCCTGACGGACAAGGGCACGGCCCGCGCGGAGATGGCCGCCAAGGCGATTGGCCTGGTGGTGGCGCTGGGCTTCGCCTCGATTCCGGTCTACGTGCTGTTGAAGGCGCATGTGTTTGGGGGGATTGGCGGATGAGTATCGAGTCCGATCTGCTTTGGCGCGTGGCGGAAGGCGACCTTGCGGCGGCGTCGCGCGTGCCCTCGGGGCATGTTTCGCAAAAGTGGGACAAGCACCGCTTCGAGATGAAGCTGGTGAACCCGGCGAACAAGCGCAAGTTCAGCGTGATTGTGGTGGGCACCGGCCTTGCCGGCGCGTCAGCCTCGGCCACGATGTCCGAGCTGGGCTACAAGGTCAAGGCTTTTTGCTTCCAAGATAGCGCGCGCCGCGCCCACAGCATCGCGGCGCAGGGCGGCATCAACGCCGCGAAGAATTACCAGAACGACGGCGATAGCGTGTACCGCCTGTTTTACGACACGGTGAAGGGTGGGGACTACCGCAGCCGCGAGGCCAACGTCTACCGTCTGGCGCAGGTCAGCGTGAACATCATCGACCAGTGCGTGGCGCAGGGCGTGCCCTTCGCGCGCGAGTATGGCGGCTACCTCGCGAACCGCTCCTTCGGCGGCGCGCAGGTATCGCGCACCTTCTATGCGCGCGGCCAAACCGGCCAGCAGCTGCTGCTGGGCGCGTATAGCGCGCTGATGAAGGAAGTGGCGCGCAAGGGCGTGGAGCTGTACACCCGCCGCGAGATGCTCGACCTGGTGGTGGTGGACGGCCGCGCGGTGGGCATCGTGGTGCGCAACCTGGTCACCGGCAAGCTGGAAACCCACCTGGCCGACGCGGTCTGCCTGGCCACCGGCGGCTATGGCAACGTGTTCTTCCTGAGCACCAACGCCAAGGGCAGCAACGTGACGGCGGCCTGGCGCGCGCACAAGCGCGGCGCTTATTTCGCGAACCCCTGCTACACGCAGATTCACCCCACGTGCATCCCGGTGCATGGGGACTACCAGAGCAAGCTGACGTTGATGAGCGAGAGCCTGCGCAACGACGGCCGGGTGTGGGTGCCGCGCAACAAGGACGACAAGCGGCCGCCGCATGAAATCCCCGAGCAGGACCGCAACTATTACCTCGAGGAAAAGTACCCAAGCTTCGGCAACCTGGTGCCGCGTGACGTGGCCAGCCGCAACGCCAAGGAGTGGTGCGACAAGGGCTTTGGCGTGGGCGACACGGGCATCGCCGTTTATCTGGATTTCTCGGATGCCATCAAGCGCGACGGGATGTCGGTCATCGAGGCGAAGTACGGCAACCTGTTCGACATGTATGAGCGCATCACCGACGACAATCCCTACAAGACGCCGATGATGATCTACCCGGCCGTGCACTACACCATGGGCGGGCTGTGGGTGGACTACAACCTGATGAGCAACCTGCCCGGCCTGCATGTGCTGGGTGAGGCGAACTTCTCGGACCACGGCGCGAACCGCCTCGGCGCGAGCGCCCTGATGCAGGGCCTGGCCGATGGCTACTTCGTCATCCCCTACACGATTGGCGATTACCTGGCCAAGGCCGGCCCCGCGAAAGTCTCGGCCGATCATCCCGAGGTGAAGGCCACCGAGGCCGAGGTGAAGCAGCGCATCGACACGCTGGTGAACAGCAAGGGCAAGCGCGCCGTGAACGAGTTCCACCGCGAGCTTGGCCTGCTGATGTGGGACGAATGCGGCATGGCCCGCAACGACGCCGGACTGCGCAAGGCCATCAAGCGCATCCCCGAGCTGCGCGAGGAATTCTGGCAGAACGTCAACGTCACCGGCTCTCCCGGCTCTTTCAACCAGTGCCTGGAGCGCGCGAGCCGCACAGCCGACTTCCTTGAGTTCGCCGAGTTGATGTGCATCGACGCGCTGCACCGCACCGAATCCTGCGGCGGACACTTCCGCGAGGAATCGCAGACCGAGGACGGTGAGGCCAAGCGCAAGGACGACGAGTTCTGCTACGTGGCCGCATGGGAATCGAACGGCGTGGGACAGACACCCACCCTCCACAAGGAATCCCTCAACTTCGAGGAAGTGCACCTCACCCAGAGGAGCTACAAGTAATGGGCAAGAATATTCGCCTCACCCTGAAGATTTGGCGGCAGAACGGCCCGCAGGACGCCGGCCGCTTCGACGAATACAAGCTGGACAACGTGTCGACCGACGCCTCCTTCCTCGAGATGCTCGACGTGCTCAACGACCAGCTGGAGCGTGAGGACAAGGACCCCGTCGCCTTTGACCACGATTGCCGCGAAGGCATCTGCGGGTCCTGCGGTGCCGTGGTGAACGGCTGCGCCCACGGGCCCGAATCGGCCACCACGCTCTGCCAGTTGCACATGCGCAAGTTCAAGGATGGCGACACCATTCACATCGAGCCGTGGCGTGCCAACGGTTTCCCCGTGGTGAAAGACCTTGTGGTGGACCGCGCCGCCTTCGACCGAATCATCCAGGCCGGCGGCTTTGTGTCCGTGCGCACCGGCCAGGCCCCCGACGCCCATGCGATTCCCATCCCCAAGGACGACGCGGACCTTGCCATGGATGCGGCCCAGTGCATTGGCTGCGGCGCCTGCGTGGCCGCCTGCCCGAATGCCTCCGCAAGCCTCTTCACCGCCGCGAAGATCCACCAGCTCGCCCTGCTCCCCCAGGGCCACCCCGAACGCAACCATCGCGTGGTCGCCATGGTGGAGCAGATGGACGCAGAAGGCTTCGGTTCCTGCTCGAAACACTACGAATGCGAGGCCGCCTGCCCCAAGGAAATCAAGGTCGAGCACATCGCCGCCATGAACCGCGAGTACCGGAACGCATTGCTCAGCCTGAAGTAAGCCACGATTCCGGAGCGAGGTGTCGGCAAGTGGCCGGGTGGCTTGCATTCTGCTAGACTCTGCGGCCATGAACGTTCCCAACAAGCTCACCGTGTTGCGGCTGGTGTTGTCGCTGATCTACCTGGGGCTGATGTCGTCGCAGTTGCTGGCGGCGCAGGCCGTGGCGCTGGTGGTGTTCATCGTCGCGTCCATCACGGATTTCCTGGACGGGAACATCGCGCGCAAGTACAACCTGGTGACCAGCTTCGGGAAACTCATGGACCCGCTGGCGGATAAGATCCTCATGCTGGCCGCCTTTGTGATGATGATGCAGTTGCCGGGCTTGTGGATTCCCGGCTGGGCGGTGGTGCTGATTCTCGCGCGGGAGTTCCTGGTGACGGGGCTGCGTACCCTGGCGGCGGCGGAAGGCGCGGTGCTGGCCGCGCTCAATTCGGGCAAGGCCAAGACCGTCATGCAGATTGCTTTTGTCATCGTGTTTTCCGTTGTCTCGCTGGCGGTGTCGGCGGCCAATCAGGCGCTGATTCCCGCCACGCTGCTCCCCCTGCCCCTGCCCACGCTCACGCTGGGTGCGCAGTGGGCATCCTTCCTCGGCTTCCTCGTCATCACGGTCTACACCGTCCATTCCGGCATCGAGTTCACGCGCGCGAATTGGCGGGCGCTGCGCCTTAACGAGCTGTAGCCCATGTCCCGCCCGTCGCCGCTCGAGTTGGCGCCCTCCGTCGCCATCGTTGACCTGAATGCCTATGCCTCGAACCTGCGTGTCGCGCGGGAAATGGCCGGACCGGGCGTGAAGCTGCTGGCCGCCGTCAAGGCCAATGCCTACGGGCACGGTCTGGTGCAGGTGGCGCGCAAGGCGCTGGACTGCGGCGTGGCGATGCTGGGCGTGGCCACCGTGGAAGAAGCGGTGACCCTGCGCGAGGCCGGCGTCACGGGCGCCATCGTGGTGTTGTTTCAGCCTCGGCTCGACGCGCTGCCCGCCATCGTGGAATACAACCTGACACTCATCGTGGCGGACGTGGCCACCGCGGAGCACCTGGGCGAGCTGGCCCGCAAGGCGAACCGGGTGGTGCCGGTGCATTGCCAAATCGACAGCGGCATGGGCCGCCAGGGCTTCGACATCGAGAAGGCCGCGCAGGACATCCAGTTCCTCACGCGCATCAGCCACATCGACATCGAGGGGTTGTGCACCCATTTTCCCGTGGCGAACAAGCGCGACGACGAATTCACCCTGAACCAGATTCGCAGTTTCCGGCAGGTGGCCAAGAACCTAGAGCGCGCCGGGATTCCCTTCGAGCTGGCCCATGCCGCCAACAGTGCCGGCGTGGTGAATTATCCCAAGAGCGCGATGGACATGATTCGTCCCGGCCTGATGACCTATGGCATCTGGCCCGCCGACAACCTGCCCGGCGTCAACCCCCTGCGCCCTGTGCTGCGCTGGGAAACCAGCATCACCCAGGTGCGCCAGCTTGCCCCGGGCGACAGCATCAGCTATGGCCGCACCTTCACCGCCAGCGAGCCCATGCGCGTGGCAATACTACCGGTGGGTTATGCCGACGGTTACCAGCACCGGCTGTCCAACCGCGCCGAAGTGCTCGTGCATGGCCTGCGCTGCCCCGTGCGCGGAAACGTCTGCATGGACCAAACCATCGTGGATGTGACCCGCGCCCCCCAGGCCAAGGCGGGCGACACCGTGGTGCTGCTCGGGGAAGATGGCGGCGACCGCATCACGGCGGAAGAACTGGCCGCGCACGCCAGCACCATCCCCTACGAGATCCTCACCGGCATCGGTGATCGCGTGCCCCGGGTTTATCTGGGCGAGGCCGGCTGACCGCATCCCATAACGTTCGCTCTGGGCGCCGCAACCGCTGGAACATGCGCTCCCCGGCAGCCGCTTAGACCGCCGGGGAGCGTGTTTTTATTTAGAATGTCACTTCTGCCTGAAGGTAGACGAAGTCCGTGTCGTCAGCGACGCCCGTTTCCTGCAGGAAATCTCCCGCCCAGAAGCGACTGTAGCCTAAGGCGAAGGCGAGGTGTCGGTTGGGGGTGTAGTTGAGCGTGAGGTCGAGTTCCTGCCCCAACTCACTTTCTTGCGCGGTGACCGTGCGGCCGCCGGGCGTGACGAACTGCGCCCCGCGTACCGGTGCGCCGCCCGCGTTGTAGAGCCCATCGCCCTCATGGGCGCGCCACAGCCAGTGATAGTCTGCCGCGGCGGTGAGCTTGTTGGGCACCAGCGCGATGCCGCTGCCCAGCTTGACAGCCTTCACGTTTTGGAGGGCCACCGTATCGATGTATCCGAAATAGGCGTGCCCCAGCGGATAGAGTTGGTTAAAGGTCTCCACGTCATCGTCCGTCGGGTCGCCATCGCCGGAGGCATAGTCCAGCCCGAGCGCGAGATAGGGCTTGCCCCAGGCCTCGGCGAAGGTGTACTTGAACTCGGCGCTGGCGAACCACGCGTTGATGTCGAGCGTGTTGTCGAAAAAGCGTCCGGAGACTTCGCGCTCCCCGAATTGCCACGCGGCTTCCACGTCGTAGCTCAGGTTTCCATACACGGGCCCGAAGGCGCGCGCGCCAAGGGTGTAGAGATCCTCGCGCACCAGCGCGAGCGCGTCGCGCTGTTGATACAGCAGATAAGCGTCGAGCCCGTGCTTGCCCGCCTCCCCCAGCTTCACGGTGTAATAAAGTCCCGCGAATACCCGGTCATCGTCGGTGTCGTTCCACGTGAGCGAATCACCGTCGATGACCACGGGCTGCGTGACGAAGGCATCCAGCTTCCAGCGTCCGTCGGCCGCGGCCAGTTGTGTCTGCACCCCGTCGAAGATGCGCCGGTTGTTCACCCAGTCCAGCGGACTGATCAGGCGCTGTTTGCCATACTGCAACTCCAGCCGCCCGAGCCGCGCGGTGAGGCGCAGATCGCCCACGGGATAACTGGCCTCGATGAAGGTGTTCCAGAGGTCGACGCGATCGTAGTCCAGCGCCTCGCGGTTGCCGCCGGGCAGTTCGCGCTTGTCCACCTCGCTGAAGCGCCCCTGAAGGAACACCCGCCAGTGCGGGCCGAGGTGCAGGTCAGCGTGGAGATAGGTGCGGTAGAGCAGGTAGCTGTCTTCGTTGGCGTTGTCGAAATTCGCGCCATCGAAGTATTCCCAGCGCAACCGAAGGTCCCCGCCCAGCGAAAGCCAGACAGAGTCGGAAAGGTCGATGTGCTTGATAGGCGCCATCCAGGTGCCGCCGGCGGCGGGATCGTAGGTGGCCCAGTTCTCGTCATAACGCAGGTTGGTAAAGGCGGGGGCGGCGTCCTCGGCCATCGCCGGGGCGGCCGCCAGCAGTCCCGCCGCGATACTTCGCATGAGACCCCTGGCCATGGCGCGTTCCTCCTTGGGGGCTTGCCCCGGCTTACAGGTAACCGAGGAAGAAATCGATCACGTAGGCCGTGATGAAATCCGACCAGAAATTGATGACGAACTTGACGAGGGCGGTGAGGAATTCCATGACGTGTCTCCTTGATTCGGTTAGAGTTCATCTTCGAAGGGCACATGCCCTAGGAAGCAGTTGGCTTGTTGGCGTTAAATTTCCCGATCCTACCAGAGGGTAATGTTCTTTTCCTTTACATCTGATGTACGAAAAAAACGTACCAATATCTGTAGACTTTCCTCAGCAGGGCGATTCCGCATGGCGACGTGCGTAGTACCACCAGTTCAGCGCAAGA
Organism: Candidatus Hydrogenedentota bacterium; assembly: GCA_046047315.1. Classification (GTDB taxonomy): domain Bacteria; phylum Hydrogenedentota; class Hydrogenedentia; order Hydrogenedentales; family JAEUWI01; genus WGMK01. Next base: position 10,531 of record JBJOID010000254.1, read on the forward strand.
CAGGACACGTAATATACGGCGAAGCCATAGAGCGCAAGCTCCGGTGTGCCCGCCTTGATCTGCATGGCGAATATCGTGGGTATAAGGAAGGCACCGTAAGCCGCGACGGCGGAGGTCCAGCCGAGCACGGGGCCCGCCTGCTCCTTGGGGAAGATCACCGCAATCATCCGGAAGGTGGAGCCGTTGCCGATGCCGGTAGTGGCGAAGAGCAGAATGAAGAGCAGCAGGAACGGCAGGAAGAAGGTTTCAGGATGCGGCGAGGCGCTGGCGCGCTGGATAACCCACCCGCAACCCACAGCCGCGCCAATCATGATGGCGGTGGTCCATTGGGTCACGCGCGCGCCGCCAAGCTTGTCCGAGAGCCAGCCACCCAACGGTCGGATGGCCGCCCCCATGGCCGCGCCGAGGAAGGCGTACTTCAGCACGTCGGGCGCATTGGTGTTCACGACCGACTCGGCCAGCGGTGCGCCCGCCTCGTCCACCCG
>JBJOID010000255.1:0-26829 GCA_046047315.1 Candidatus Hydrogenedentota bacterium
CCCAAAGAGCGAGTCCATCATCACGATGTTCCGCGTCGCCACGTACGCAAAGGACATCGACAAGGCCATTCACCTGGGCAACCACATCAAGTCGCTGGGCTACGAGGTTTCGGTCAACATCATGGCCGCCTCAACCGTGCTTGAGCCCGATCTCGATGAGGCCCTGCGCCAGCTGGCGGACACCAACTTTGAGGTGGTCTACCTGGTGGACAGCTTCGGGTATTTCTACTCCGAACAGATACACTACCTGGCGGACAAATACCTGAGCGCCCTGCCCGGCAAGCAGGTGGGTGTGCATTGCCACAACAACCAGCAATTGGCTTTCGCCAACACCATCGAAGCGATCATCAAGGGCATCAACTTCGTGGATGGCAGCATCTTCGGCATGGGCCGCGCGGCGGGCAACTGCACCACCGAGCTGCTGCTTGGTTTTCTGAAGAATCCGAAGTTCAAGCTAACTCCCGTGCTCGGGCTCATCGACAAGTATTTCCTCGACATGCACCAGAAGCTACAGTGGGGCTACCAGATGCCCTACCTCATCAACGGCATCATGAACCACCACCCGCGAAGTGGCCTGAAATACATGGACACGAAGCTCGCGGGCGAACCGGTTAAATCGCTGGTAGAGTTCTACAAGGACTGCACCGACCTCGACCAGATCGATTGAACCGGAACATGGGCGGCGCTTGGCCGCGTGCCATCGCATGGCGTACGATGTCGCGGGCTGCATGGAGCCCGCGCCTCAACCCATGGAAGCCTGAAGCCTGATGTCGCGAAGCAAGCGCAGAGAACGTCGTGAGGGCCGGTTCACGCTGCCGCTCACGGCCATGCTGTTCCTCTGCTTTGCGCTGTTTATCGCCATTGCCTTTTCCGGCCTGCTGGCCATTGCCACGTGGGGTGAATCGCGCGCCCTCGAGCGACGTGCGGAGTTGCCGCTTGCCCATCGACTCGAGTCGAACGAGGCGGTACTGCGCGCCGAGTTGCAGCCGGCGCTGGAAATCGCCCGTGCCGCCGCGGACCTGTTGCGCTCACAACCTAACCTGGCCCGCGACGCGGCCGGACTGCGCCAGCAATTTTTGCCGCTGCTGCGCCATCAGCCCGGCGTAACGCTGTTGCGCGTCCGTCATGAGCAGGGCCGTCTCTGGGAGATCATGCGCGATGCCGACACCTGGCTGACGCGACGCACGGTGGAGGGGGACCCGGGATTGAACACCGTTTGGGAGCGCTGGGACGCCCCCGGAACCACCCGGCTCAGCGAACAGGCGGATGAAGCGGTTGCGTTGCCGCCCGCACCCGGCTCTACCGCCAAGCCAGCGGAATTCCGCTTTTCTCCGCCAGCGCGCCTCGGCCGGGCATCGGCGCTCTCACTGCCTTTGAGCATCGACCTTGAGGATGATGGCGGGCGCTTCGAACTGACAGTCGGCGCCAGCCTCGCCGGAGTATTGGAGCATCTGTCCACGGACCCCTTGAACACGCTCGTCGCGCTGCCGGATGGCGCCCTGGTCGCCCCAGAGCCCCTGGAAGACAACCATCCACTTCGGGCCGGGCTGGGTCGAATGCTTAATGACACCTATCCTCCGGATGCGCCCTACACCAGCGCCCACACGGAACAGCCCTGGTGGTTCTCCTCGAGTCGAATTTCCCTCGGCAAGGAGCTGCACCTGATCTCGCTGGCTGGAATTCCCAAGGCAGAGCTGCTGGCGGACGCCCGTGAATTCGGAAAGATACTCACCGCCGGGGCAGCCGTCTCCTTGCTTGTCGCGCTGTTTGCCGCTTGGTGGATGGCCAGAAGCATTGCCCGTCCGCTCCGCGACTTCATGCGCCGTGCACGGCGCATCGACATCATGGAACGCGCCCTTGGACACCGTCCGCATTCCCGGTTGAGAGAGGTGGATCAACTCTACGAGACCCTCGACGAAGTCTATGCGGGGGTGGCCGATGAATTGAGCAGCCGTGAGATGCCGCTTGTGCTGCCCGCGCACACCGTGCGCAAGACCGGCGGCGAGGCTGGCGAGGCCTTGTTGATTGGACAGGAGACGGAAAGCGCCCCGGCATTAGCGACGCCCGACGCCATGGAGGTGCCCGAAGCCTACATGCAGGCGATACAATCCACCCGCCGCAAGCTGCGGCGCTTGACGATGGAACTCGAGGCGCAAAGGGAAGCCGCCCGCCAGCTCGAGGATGGGCGCGAACGCGATGCCGAGCGATGGGAACGTGCCCGAGCGGCAGCCACCGAGATATCCTCGGCGCTGGCCTTGGATGGTCAGGACTTTGATCTCTTCGCACGGCATGCAACCCGGTTGACGGTGACGGCGGTAGAGGCGGCGCGCTGCACGCTCTGGATCGCCTGCGACGGTTTCGAGCGCCTCACGCTGGCGCATCGTGACGACCGCTTCGAGAGCGACGCCGCGGGGATGCAAGAACTTCGGCGAGCGGACCACCCGCTGCTTTTCTCTTCGCTCGACACACTGCCCTGCCTGAGCGCACGCGACGCCGGCATGGATCCGCGCACCGCTTCGTATGTGGCGGCCATGCCTTGGCGTCCACAAGCCGCATCGTTGCTGGCCTGCCCAATAAGGCTGCGCGAAGGTGTCGTGGCGGTGTTGCTGCTGGAGCGCGCCGCCCCTCCCCAGGCTTGGCCGGCATCAAGCGAGTCGCTCGCCTGCCTCGCCGCCGCGGCGCTTGGCGCATCGTGGGAGCTGGCCCAGCGCCCCCGCCCCGAATCGCCGCCTGCCATGGATGACGATGAGCTTGACGAACACGAGGAAGCGATGGAGTCCCCCCTCTATCGCCACCTGGTGGACAGCACCCAAGGCGCCCTTTATGCCGTGGACCGCGCTGGGCGTATCACCTTTGCAAATGCGACCGCGGAACGTATTTACCAGCGTCCGGCGCATGACTGGCTTGGACTTCCCATGGCGCACCTCGCGGCATCTCGATACGACGCCGTCGACCAACGGGCTCTCTCAAGCATCCTCGATGGCGACGAGGCTGTGACCATCGACAGCGAGCACCTGCGCGCCGATGGCCGCTCAATGCCGATGCGCCTCTTGTGGTCTCCCCTGGAGGACGAAGACGGGGACATCATCGGGGCGGTGGTGATGGCCACGCGAAGCGAGTTCGATATCGACGCGGCGTTGAAACGTGAAAGCCGTTACCGGGAATACCTTGAGAACCTTGGCGGCGTATTCTTCTCGTTGGACCACGAGGGGATCATCAATTACGCGAGCCCCGCCGCCGAGCGGGTCTATGGCTATGCCCCGGCGGAGCTGACCGGGCGGAGCATCGCCATGCTTGCCGACGCGGAACAGGCCTTGCTGGACCGCACCGCCCTCGACGCCCTCTTGAACGGGGGAGCCTGCACAGGGTATGACACCCTTCACCGGACGCGCGCGGGGGAGCCGGTTGCATTGACCATTCACGCTTCGCTGCGACGCGGTTCCGGCGAATCACCCGACGCAATCACCGGCGTGGCCTATCCGCGCGCCGCACAAGCTACCCAGGAGTAACCCATGAATTTGAAGATTGTCGCAGCAGGTCTCGGCGTATTGCTGGCCACGGTGGCGGTGGCACAGGACGTTCCCTTTAAGACAGGCAAGTTCCCCCAGGAGATCGCAACCCGCTATCCCACCGCTGCCAGCGGAGAGTCCCTCGCCAACATCGAAACGATTCACATCGTCGATGGAAACGTGGTGGCCTCGGGACCGGAGCTGAGCGTCTATTTCGATGGCGCAGCCTTTGCAGCAACCGCGCCAGAGAAGCCGGGCCGGGAAAGCGAACCCGCGCTGACGGATATCGAGGACGGTCTCGGGCGGGTGTGGAAGGCGGAGCAGGCGCAGGCCGCCGCCACGGATTCGGAGGGGAATCTGTGGGTGGGCTTTCAGGCGGGCGTGGCCCAGCAGACGCCGGATGGATGGCGCTTCCACGAGGGCAAAGACGGCCTGCCTTACACGAGCTTTACCTGTGCCGCCGCCGGGCCTAATGGCGACGTGTGGTTCGGAACGAAGAAGGGCGTGGTGCGCTGGAGCGATGGATCATGGCACTACCGCCAGGGAATGCGATGGCTGCCCGATGACGAGATTCGCGCCATTGCGGTGGATTCCGAGGGAGGCGCATGGGTCGCCACACCGGGCGGCATTGGCCGTATCCACTTCCAAATGATGACCCTGCGGGAGAAGGCCGAATACTACGAGAAAGAATTGGAGCTGATCCGGCGTACGCCCTTTGGGTATGTGTCTGAGGTGAGTGTCACTAAGCCCGGCGACAAGAGCGAGATTCACCACCACGACAGCGACAACGACGGCCTGTGGACCAGCATGTACGGTGCGGGCGTGGCCTTCGCCTATGGCGCGACGAAGGATCCAATCTATAAGGAACGCGCGGACCGCGCTTTCGAAGCGCTGCGCTTTCTCCAGAAGGTGACCCAGGGTGGAGAGCATGTGCCGCCGCATGGCTATGTGGCCCGCACCATCCTCCCCACCTCCGGCCCGAATCCGAACGATGGCCGCATTGAGCGCGATATCGAGGAAGCGAAGACTGATGCGCTGTGGAAGGTGTACGAGAATCGCTGGCCCGTCAGCGCCGATGGCCAGTGGTACTGGAAGAGCGACACGAGTTCCGACGAGCTGGATGGCCACTATTTCTTCTACCCCGCCTACTATGACTTGTGCGCGGAGACGGAGGACGAGAAGGAGCGGGTGCGCGAGGTCGTGCGTGACCTGACGGATCACCTGGTAAAGCATGGCTTCCGCCTGGTGGACCACGATGGCAAGCCGACCCGCTGGGCCATCTATGACCCGGAGAGTCTGAACCACTCGCAGGCCTGGTGGAGCGAGCGCGGGCTCAAGTCGCTCAGCATGCTTTCCTACCTGGCGGTGGCCGCCCACATCACGGGAGACGACAAGTACAATGGCGAGATCGACAAGCTGGTGCGCGAGCATGCCTATCATACCAACGCGCTCGTGGCGAAGATTCAGTTCGGGCCGGGCTCCGGCAACCAGTCAGACGATGAAATGGCCATCATGTGCTACTACAACCTGGTCAAGTATGCCAAGGATGAAACGCTCAGGGACCTCATGCGGTACGGGTTCTACCAGTACTACGCCATCGTCGAGCCTGAGCTGAACCCTTTCTTCAATTTCGCGTATGCGGCCGTGGGCCGGGGCGAGACGCTGGACAATATCTGGGGTTCCTTCCCCATCGACCCCCAGCCCACCTGGCTGGAATACAGCATGGACACGCTGTTTGGCTTCCCGCTGGACCGCTTTAACTGGGCCCACCAGAACAGCCACCGCCTCGACATTGTGCCGCTGCGCTGGCAGCAGACGGGCAAGGACCTCTACGAGCCCATCCCCCGGGAACGCGGCCACCGGGTGAATGGCAAGGTGCTGCCCGTGGAGAACCGCTTCTTCAACCACTGGAACACCGACCCGTGGGCGCTGGATTACGGCGGCAACGGCCGGGGCCTCGCGAGTGGCACGGTGTTCCTGTTGCCCTACTACATGGGCCTCTATCACGGGTTCATTGAAGAAACGGAATAGCCCGCGCATTCAATCCACATGGCGGCGTCTCACCCGAGGCGCCGCCTTCTTCATTTTCCGCGGCAGGCAAGCCGGACCATGTCATCCAGTGATTGCAGGAACTTGGAGCGATCCTTTTTCTCCATAGGTGCGGGGCCGCCCCCCATCACGCTATGCTCGCGCATCTGCGAAAGAAACTCGCGCGTGGCCATCGCCTCCCCGATGTTCTCTTCGGTAAAGGCCTTCCCCTTATGTCCCAGCACCCGCGCCCCCTTCTCGATGCAGCGGGCCGCCAGCGGGATGTCGCCCGTGATGACGATGTCGTTCTTGGCTACCTGCTCCACGATCCAGTCGTCCGCCGCATCAAAGCCATCCGACACGACCATCAGCTCCAGCCAGTCCACGTCGGGCACACGCATCCACTGGTTGGACACGAGCGTGACATTGAGTGCATAACGCTGCGCCACGCGATAGGTCTCTTCCTTCACTGGACAGGCATCGGCGTCAATGTAAATGTGGGGCATAAGTTCTCTTCTTGAGGAACGGGGATTCGGGTTAGCTTGACATGGTGCCAGCGCCAGTCCATGCTGATCGCGGCTATGAACAGGAGTCTACACGATGGCCGTCCAGATGGAGCACTACCGCAACCTCCGGGTCGAAGATCTGGAGATGATAGGCGCACCCGAGAAGTTCGTCGAATTGATCGAGGGGGAACTCATTCACATGACGCCTGCCGGCCACAAACACAATTCAATTGCTTATCGAATCGTCAGACTCTTCGACGACTTCTGTTCATCAAGACAAGGGCTTGCGTTTGGCTTCGACAACGATGGCTTTCTGATTCGGAGGAATCCGGATACCTTGCTGTCACCGGATGCGAGCCTGTTTCGCGCCCGCACCGGTTCGGATACAACCTGGCTCGAATTCGCCCCGGAAGTCGCCGTCGAGGTGCTCTCCCCCAGCAACAACGCCACCGAGATGGTGCTCAAACGCGAGCGCTATTTCGAGGCAGGCAGCGAGCAGTTCTGGTTGATTGATCCAGAGACCCGCGAGATTGAGATTTACCTCAAAGATGGCCGACTGATTCGCGGCAAGGGCGACGCAGTAATCCCTTGCGAAGGAATAGCGGAAGGGCTGGAGATCAATCTAGCGGAGATCTTCCGCGAGCGCTAGGCCTCGATCAGCTCCGCCAGAATCTCCGCCACGTCGCGCACCTGAACCGGCCGGGCGGGTGCCTGCTTATTCACGCCGTCGGTCATCATGGTGAGGCAGAAGGGGCAGGCGGTGGCGATGATTTCCGCGCCGGTGGCCAGGGCTTCCTGGGCGCGGCTCACGTTTACTTGCGTGCCGATGCGTTCTTCCATCCACATGCGGCCACCGCCCGCGCCGCAGCAAAAGCCGTGCTCGCGGTTGCGGGGCATCTCCTTGAGCGCGACGCCTGCCGATTCCAGTACCACGCGCGGCGCTTCGGAGACGTCATTGTAGCGGGCGAGGTAGCAGGAGTCGTGATAGGCCACGCTGCCAGTGCCCTTGCCGTTCGGCTTGATCTTTCCCTGCTTCAGCAGGTCCGCGATGAGCTGGGTGTGGTGGATGACTTCGTATTCGCCGCCGTATTGCGGGAACTCGTTCTTGATGGCGTTGAAGCAGTGCGGGCAGGAGGTGATGACCTTCTTCACGCCGTAGGCGTTCATGGTCTCTACGTTCTGCTGAGCCAGCGCCTGGGCGAGGTAATCGTTGCCGATGCGCTTGGCGGCGTCGCCGGTGCAGCACTCTTCGTTTCCAAGGATTCCGAAGGAAACGCCCGCGTGTTGCAGCAGTTTGGTCAGCGCGGTGGCCACGCGGACATAGCGCTGGTCGTAGGCGCCCGCGCAGCCAGCGAAGAAGAGGTACTCGACGCTGGCGTTCTCGGCCAGGGTGGGGACGCCGAGCGATTCCGCCCAATGGCCGCGCTCTTCCTGCGGCAGGTTCCACGGGTTGGACTGCGTCTCGACGTTGCGTAGCGTGTTCTGCGCTTCCTCGGGGAAGTCCCCCTCCATGAGCACACGCGCCTGGCGGATGCCCAGCAACTTGCTCATGGGTTGTATCTCGACGGGGCAGGCCTCTTCGCAGGCGAAGCAGGTGGTGCAGCTCCAGAGCACATCGGCGGAAATCACGTCGCCGAAAAGACTGCGGCTGGGCTCCTCGCCGCGCAGCAATCGCGGGCCTTCCTCGAAGAGGTGATCCTTCAGGTCAAGCACCACCTTCTTGGGGCTGAGCGGCTTGCCGGTGTTGTAGGCCGGGCAGGCCTCCTGGCAGCGACCGCACTCGGTGCAGGCGGTCAGGTCGAGCAATTCCTTCTGCGTGTAATCGCTGATCTTCACAACGCCGAAGGACTCGGCAGATTCGTCTTCGAGATTCAGCCTGTTGATGCGGCCGCGCGTGCGCTCCTCGCGGAAAAACAGATTCGGCAGCGCGGTGATCACGTGCAGGTGCTTCGAGTAGGGAATGTAAACGAGGAAGGCCAGAACGATGAGATTGTGCGCCCAGAGGAATCCCGCGTGCGCCATGGGAAAGGCATGCTCCCCCACTTCGCGCCCGGGCAGGAACAAGGCCCGCAGGGCATCGGTGGCCGGGGTGAAGCCGGGCTTGGGCTCGACAACGTGCAGCCCGAAGTAGGCCACGATAAGGGAAGCGATAAGGCCGATGATGACGAGCGCATCAAGCTGGTGGGAGAGCGGACCTTCCAAGCGCTTGGGACGAATGACGAACCTGCGATACAACGCAGCGGCTAGCGCCACCAGCACGATGACCGCGAACAGGTCCTGGCTGGTATTCATGAACCAGTACACGGGCCCGAGGAAATCGAAGCTGAAGGTAAAGAACATTCCCTTGATGAGGCCCTCGATGGTGCCGAAGGTCAGCACGAAGAAGCCCCAGAAGATGAAGGCGTGGAACCATCCGGCGGGGGTGCGGATGACGAGGCGCTGGCCGAAACCCTTCACCGCGAGGTCCCGCATGCGGCGGGGCAGGTCGTTCCAGGGCAACTCCCCTTTGCCCAGGTGCACCCACTGGATGATGTTCATCAGGCGCAGGATAAACGCCAGGTGCGCGAAGACGATCAGCGCGAAGAGGACGAAGCCTCCGAGGGTCATGCCCGGGCCTTCCGCACTTCGTCGGCCAGCATCGGACACACCTCGAAGAGGTCGCCCACGATGCCATAGTCGCAAATCTTGAAGATGTTCGCGTTGGGATCCTTGTTGATGGCCACGATGATCTTCGATGTGCGCATGCCGGCCTGGTGCTGGATGGCGCCGCTTACACCGCAGGCGACGTAGATATCCGGGCTGACCACGCGGCCGGTCTGTCCTACCTGCATCGTGTGGGGCACCCAGCCCGCATCCACCACCGCGCGGCTCGCTCCCACCGCAGCGCCCATCGCTTCGGCCAGGTTCTCGATAACGGGCCAGTGCTCGGGTCCGCCCACGCCGCGCCCGCCGGTGACGACGATCTTTGCCTCGCCGAGCTCGACCTTGCCACTGGTCGCGGCAGCGGCTTCCTTCAGCACGGTACGCAGGCTTACCTCCGGCATGTCGCGCTTCACCACTTCGGGGGTGGCGTCGCCCTCACGCTCGATGCGCGAGACATTGGGACGCAGCGAAGCCATGGCGGGGCTGCTGGTGATCTTCATTTCCGCAACCACCTTGCCGGCATAGACAGGCTTGGTGGCAACGAGCGCGCCGTCCCAGCGCAGGCCAATGGCGTCCTGCGCCAATTCGACGCCCAGCCACGCCGCCGCACTGGCGCAGAGTTCCTTGCCCAGCGCGCTCGCGCTGCCGATGATCACCGTCGCGCCGAGTTCCTTCGAGAGGTCGCGCACAATCGGCACATACGTGTCGTTCGAGTAATGCGTCAGCGCATCGTTCTCGTAGGCATAAACCTTGGCAATGCCCAAGCCCGCCAGCTTCGCCGCCTGATCTTCCAGCGCTCGGCCAATATAGACCGCGTTGAGTTCCAGACCCGACGCCTTGGCGATGTCGCGCGCCGCGCTGGCTGCTTCCAGGGCGCAAGGTCGAAGTTCACCGCGTTGTTCCAGCAATACAAGAATGCTCATTTTCTATCCTTCGATATACCACGGAGGCACAGAGGCGCAGAGAGTAAGAGAGGTCACTAAAGGCGAGTTATGGATTCAGGTGAGGTCAACTTTCGCAGCTAACTTTCCTTTATTTTCCCTTCCAACCGTTCCCCTCTGTGTCTCAGTGCCTCTGTGGTTTTTCTTCCTTATAAAGCCTTGTCATCTTCCCGCAGCGCCCGCACCAATTCGGCCACGCGCGTTGCCGTGTCTCCTTCCAGCACCTTCGTGCGGCGCGCCTGGCTCGGGCTGCTCATCGAGAGCACCTCGACACCCGCTGCTGCCGCATCGCCCAAACCCAACTCGTCCAGCGATACCGTCGCCAGGGGTTTGCTCTTCGCCTTCATGATATTCGGCAGCTTGGGATAGCGGGGATTGTTAATCCCCTTTTCGATGGTGACCACACAGGGCGTTGGGAGTTCAAGGGTCAGCTTGCCGCCTTCCACTTCGCGGTCCACCGTCGCCTTGCCGCCCTCGAGCACCAGTCGCGTCACCACGCTGGCATGCGGCATCTCCAGCAACTCCGCCACGCGCTCCGGCACCTGTGACGCGTCGTCGTCCACGGCCTGCTTGCCCGCAAGGATGAGGTCCGGCGATTCCCGGCGCAGCGCCTCGGCCAGCGCCATGGCCACGCCCCGGCTGCTCAGGCCGTCTGCCTTGATCAGGATTCCCCGGTCCGCCCCCATGGCCAGCGCCGTGCGCATGGTCTCCTGCGCGGTGTCATCGCCGAGCGACACCACCACCACTTCCGCCTCGCCGCGCTCCTTGATGAGTATGGCCTCTTCCACGGCATGCTCGTCGTAGGGGCTCATGATGTACTTGAGGTTCTCCCCCGCCACCGAACGGCCATCCGCGCCAATCTTGAACACCGACGCCGTGTCCGGAACACGCTTCACCAATACGCAAATCTTCACGACTTAGACTCCCCGGGACTGCGGTGCGAGAGCACCCTTAACGAACGGTAGGTAATATAGCAGATGGGATCGGTATGTCAAAGACTTGGAGGCGACTCTACGAATCGAAGTTGCGACTTACAAAGTTAATATAGTAAAATTACAATAAGCACGATCGGCTGTTCGTGGATAATGAATTCGGAGTTCGATGTGGACCAGAAAGTCCAGGGGGAAAAAGAAGCTGAGACCCCGTGGGAGGTTCTCGTGCTGTTACTTCGAATCTTCACGCTAGCAGTTCTTATTGCCTGGATGCTTCGCCGTCGAAAAAAATCGGATGAGGAATTCCTCGTCTGGGCAACGAGCAAAGAGCGAAGTAGCCTATTCTGGATGCTCGCAAGTGTGGCAGCCCAGCAACGCTATGGACGAACGCGAGCAGTCAAACGCATACATGCGATAAACTATGCGAGGAACCCTGACTTTGACGGCGCTGTAATTAGTCACATACGTTCCCTTTATGAGGACCAGAACTGGGCAGAGATTGCTTCTGTCAATATCATCCCGTGCCTGGATGGTGACGATGACCAGATGAAGTGGACGCGACAGATCCATGCCTATGCACAACGGCAAGTGGATGAGAGCAATGGTGAGTTTCCCAGTGAGTGAACAGTCGCTTCGCGTGAATCTGGAAGCAACTTGACGTACAATATGCGCGACCAGCCTAGCTCAAAGAACCGCTGGGCTGCTTGGAGATGCCGCCATGTCGAACCTTGCCCCGAATCCCACGCCGTTGGAAAGCCTCGACGAATGGGAAGACGACGTCCTGACCCGTTATCCGGAGACGGACTATGACCCCACCGGCAAGGAGAAGAGCCAGTTCCGCAACTATGCCGAGCCGCCGCGCTCGACGGTGCGTGAGTTCTACCGGCTGAACCACACCCACCAGACGCTGGAGTACGTGAAGCAGAAGCGAGAGGAGTTCAAGCCCGGCATGCACGGCAAGCGCAGCATGTGGGAGATGATGGAATTCCTGAACGAGTTGGTGGACGATTCTGACCCCGACACCTCGATGACGCAAATCCAGCACCTGCTGCAGACGGCCGAAGGCATCCGCAAGGATGGGCACCCGCGCTGGTTCATCCTCACCGGGTTGGTGCACGATCTTGGCAAGGTACTCTGCCTGTGGGGCGAGCCGCAGTGGGGCGTGGTGGGCGACACCTTCCCCGTGGGCTGCAAGTTCTCGGACAAGATCGTCTTCCCGGAATTCTTCGAGGCCAACCCCGACAGCAAGGACCCGGTGCTTTCCAGCGAGTACGGCATCTATCAGCCGCACTGCGGGCTGGACAACGTGCTGATTTCCTGGGGGCACGACGAGTACATGTACAACGTGGCCAAGCCCTACCTGCCCAAGGAAGGCCTGGCCATGATCCGCTATCACTCGCTATATCCCGTGCACCGCGAGGAAGCCTACCAGCACCTCATGACGCCGGAAGACCACGCGATGATGAAGTGGGTAAAGGCCTTCAATCCCTACGACCTCTACACCAAGAGCGACGCCCCGCCGAAGGTGGACGAGCTTCGCCCCTTCTATGAAGAGTTGATCAACGAATTCTTCCCGGCGGAGATTGACTGGTAAGTACCGCTGACAAATCGCCGGGACGGAGCATGCACATCCCCGGGCTGAGCGAACGGGAGTCAACGCTCATCGTAGAAGTGCTGAGCCGACACCCGAAAATACAGGGCGTCATCCTCTACCGCTCGCGGGCCATGCGTGGGTGGAGAATACTGCTCCAGACTTCTGGCCACCGCTCGCCGCTCAATGCGGGTCTCACTTCCCGCCCGGGCAGAAACCATCTTCGCTGAGATTGCCACAGGGGAAGTACGCTCCCACATTGTAAATCTGTACCACGCGCAGCAATTCCGAAAGACTGATGCGCCAGTTGGGATTCTCCCCCTCATAGTCCGCCGCATGGGGCGGACAGCCGAAACCGCCGCCCGCTCCGAGTTGAAAGCCATCCTCGCCCCCACCGCAGGAAAAGCCCGAGGCGCTGTTGTAAAGCTGAATCACGCGCAACAGCTCAGTCAGTTCGATGCGTGCGTTTACGTTGGCGTCGCCGCTGTGGATGAAAGCACCCGCGCCGCCGCCCTCGCTGCCCATGCGGAGCGTTACTTGGTTATTGCCCGAGAAGATGTCGATGAGTTCCACTTCGTCCTGATAGCCCGATTTCTGGGCGCGCACGGTATAGCGCCCCTCGGGAAGGATAGCCGCCACGTAGACGCCCGGCGTGCTGCTTTTCGGCAGGTTGCCCAACACCGGCACCAGGCTTACCTGGGCATTGTTGATGGGCTCTTCCGTCGCGTCGTCGATAACGGTGGCAAAGAGCGTGGCTGCGGGGGCGCCGCCCTTGGCGGGTTTTGTGAAGAGCGGCAGCGCAACGTTTGCCTGACCGAGCACTTGAGCGCGAATTGCGCCAATGGTTGAGGCATTGTCCCAGTAATTCGCGAGTGCACGCAGTTCACCGTCGGCATCGCTGGCGATAAAGCGCCCGGAAATATTCCGAAACAGGTTTGAGCCGGAGCGACGCAGGTCGAGCAGATCGCCCAGCCCGGGGTCGGTGCTGTCGTCCCCGCTAATCTGTATCGCGGCGGGACCACTGATATCCCTTATCACGTTGAATCCGAAGCGCGCGGTGGAATCATCAATGACGATGGCGGCGCCAAGGCCGCGCAGCACGCTGTCCCGCACGAGAGAATCCGAGGACGATTCTCCCGTGACCCGAATACCCGTGCTGCCCGCCACGTCCGCTCCGTTTGCGTCCACGCGTACCACGTCGAAGTCAACGCCGTCGATGGCTATAAGTGTCGCGGCAGGTCCACCACCCGGCAAGGCGATACCCAGATCCTCAATACTGGAATCGTCGCCCCCTTTCACGACGGGATCGTCATCATCGCCCAACAGGGCCGCCGGTGGAACGATGCGGCTGACGTCCATACCCGAGCCGACGACACGCACTCCGGATGGAATCTTCAACACCTCCCCATAGTTGCCCGGTGCGAGGAAGACGGTCACCTCGAAGCCCTCGCCTACCAGATCGCTCGCCGCATCCAGCGCATCCTGAATGTTGCCAAAGGGATTGTCCGGAGAGCCGAACCCAATGCCGTCGGGGCTCACATAGATCGCCGCGCCATTGCAGGGTGGACCGCCGCCCTCGTCGCACGCCGTTCCCGTTTCCACCACCACGTTGCGCCCCGCGAGTGACCCGGCCTCCAGCGAGCAGGCGAATGAGGACAAGGGGTTGTTGATCACAGACACCAGGTCCGAGTCGCTATTTAGACTTGGATTGGCCGCCAGTGAGGCAAAGCTGCAAATCTGGTTACTGTCGAGAAGAACAACATTAATCTGCGGCAGATTTCCCAAGGGTGAAAGGTCGGAGATTTCATTGTCACGCAGGTCGAGGTCTTCCAGGTTGTTCAAGGAAATCAACGGCGCCAGGTTGCGAATGCGATTATTCGACAGGTTCAAGGTGTCAAGCGTGTTCAATTCATCCAAAGGACTTATGTCCTGCAAAAGATTCGCACTTGCGTTCAGCACACCAAGGTCCGACATGTCCGCCAATGGGGCCAGCGACGTTATTGTGTTGTTCGAAACATCGAGGGTCTCGATAGCGTCGGTGAAATCCAGCGGAGCCAAATCGGATATCTGGTTCGATCCGAGATTGAGGGTTCTCAGGGAAAACATGCTGGCGATGGCGGTGATATCCGAAATCTCGTTGTTGAAGAGATCCAGTTCATCCAGGCTGACCGCGCCCGCCAGCGGCCCAATCTCGGTGAGGAGATTGTTCGCCAGGGACAAAATGACCAGGTCGGTCTTGTCGTTGAGGACCGACACATCCGACACCTGGTTACCGGCGAGGTTCAGTTCCTCGATGGCACTCATCGCTGCAAGCGGCGAAATGTCGCTGACGTCGTTGTTGAACAAGTCCAGCACGAGCATGCTCGTCAGGTTGGCCAACGGGGAGATATCCGAAATGCCGTTGGAACCGAGGCTCAAGTCTTCAAGATTAACGAGGGCTGCCAACGGCGAAATGTCGTCTATCTGATTGCCGAAAAGGTTCAACACGGTCAAGTCCACCAGGTAGGCAAGTGGGGACAGGTCCGTAATCTGGTTGGAGAAAAGATTCAGCTGCGTGGCGTTCACGCAGTATTCGAGGCCGGTCAAGTCGGCAATGTCCTTGGAAGAAGCATCCAGGTTGCTCACCGCCGTCATGTTCGTGTCAAAGACAGGCCCCCCGGTGATACCCCGGTCAAGTCGAATGGCGGCGTCCAGATTGGGGTCGGGTATGTTGACCACAACCGGGCATGGCGCACCTCCTCCGAAGGCGCAGGAAAATCCTGTCGTCACCGTGGCACCGCGCGACTGCAAAGCCGTAATGATCTGCGAGCACGTGAAGTTGGCGAGCGGATTGTTGTCCAGCTCCAGTAAGTCACCCGGACCGATCCCGGGGTTTTCCAACAAACGCGACACACTGCAAAGATTGTTGTTCTTCAGGTTTACCGAGGCGAGGTTCAAAAGCCCCTTCAACGGTGCAAGGTCGGAAATTTGGTTGAGGGACAGGTCCACCGTCTCAAGGCTCGTGCAGAATTCCAACCCCGAAAGATCGCTGATGGATTGCCCGCTGGCGGAAAGACTGGTGATGCCCGCGAGGCTCGAATCCTCTATTGGGCCCGCAGGCTGGTTCAACGCCACCCGAAGCGCGTCCTCAAGGTTGGCGTCGGGAATCGTCACCTCGGCTGCGCGCGCGACAAAACCCACCGCGCACCACGCCACGGCCATGCCCAGCTGCACGTAGTTCCCAAGCCGCCCCCGGCAATATAGCCCCCTGATCATGTGTTGCCTATCCCCAATACGCCAGGACGCACCAATGCACAGGAACAGTACCCCAAAAACTCGAAATCCGCAAGAAGGACCTTGCCACGGGCTGACCGAATCCGAAGCCCCATCCCCCGGGCTGCGCACGATAATTCCTCAGTCAGGCAAGAAAAAGGCGCGCTCCCGGAACCTCCGGAAACGCGCCCGTAACGATGTCGTTGCCCGAATGCAGGCTTACTTGTTCAGTTCCTTTAACTTCGACTCAATCATCTTCTGGATTTCCGTCATCCGCTTCTTGGTGTCCGCCTCAACGCGCATCACCAGTTTGGGAGAAGTGTTCGAAGCGCGCAGCAATCCCCAGCCATCGGGGAACTCGATGCGCGCGCCGTCTATCGTGTTCACGTCCAGCCCCTGCTCCACTTTGAAGTAGTGCACAGCCTTTTCGACCACGGCGAACTTCTTGTCATCAGGGCAGTCGAAGTGAATCTCCGGCGTATTGAAACGCACGGGGATCGGGGTGAAGTGTTCGCTGAGGGGCTTCTTGCCGTTGGCGAGAATCTCCAGAAGGCGCGCCGCCGAGTAGATCGCGTCGTCGAAACCATACCAGCGATGCTTGAAGAAGATGTGCCCGCTCATCTCGCCCGCGAGCTCACCATGCGTTTCCTTCAGTTTGGCCTTGAGGTGCGAGTGGCCCGTGCGCCACATGATTCCCTTCCCACCGCACTTGGCAATGTGTTCATACATGCTGCGCGAACACTTCACCTCGCCAATGATTGTCGCGCCCTTCTTCTCCTTGAGGATATGCTCGGCAAACAAGGCAACCAGACGGTCGCCCCAAAGCATGCCGCCCTTCTCATCGCAGCCGCCGATGCGGTCCACGTCACCATCGAATCCGATGCCAACGTCGGCCTTCACCTTCTTAACCAGCTTCATCAGGTCCTTCAGGTTGTCCGGAACGGTCGGGTCGGCATGGTGATTCGGGAAGCGTCCGTCCACTTCGCAATACAGCGGAATGACCTCACAGCCCAGACGTTCAAGCAGCGGCACCGCCACGGGCCCACCCACGCCATTGGCCGCATCCACCACCACCTTCAGCTTGCGTTTCAGCTTGATGATGCTCGCCACCTTGTCGATATACTTCGGCACAATGTCCATCCGGGTGATGGTCACCGGCTTCTTCGCCTTAGGATAGTTGCCCTTCTCCGCCACCTTCCGCAGCTTCTGAATCTCGTCCCCGTAGATGGTGGTCTTCCCGACGCCAACCTTTAAACCATTGTAGTCCTTTGGGTTATGGCTCGCGGTCAGCATCAGCCCGCCATCCACCTTCAACGTGTTGAGCGCGAAATAAAGCACCGGCGACGGAACCTGACCAATATCGATCACGTTCATCCCCGCACCGGTGATGCCGTCAATCAAGGCCCGGGAGAACGCTTTGCCGGACAAACGGCCATCGCGCCCCACCACCACCACGTTATGCTTCCGCCGCTTTGTGCCAAGATAAGCCACATAGGCCGCGCCCAGCGCCTCGACGTTCTCCTCCGTTAGGTCGG
Source organism: Candidatus Hydrogenedentota bacterium (assembly GCA_046047315.1). Classification (GTDB taxonomy): domain Bacteria; phylum Hydrogenedentota; class Hydrogenedentia; order Hydrogenedentales; family JAEUWI01; genus WGMK01. The sequence goes on from JBJOID010000255.1 coordinate 16,938, forward strand.
TGCCCGCGATGCCGCGAATGTCATACTCCCGAAAGATGCTCGGATTGAACTTCATGGATGGTCTGCTCCTTGCCGCGCCAGACGCGCGCTGAATGAAATCCCCGTTCCTTCTACGTTAGCCGCCCGCCCCCCGCCGCCGCAAATAATCTTCGGGCCAATACGACACCGGATCCCGAATGGCAGCCCCGCCTGATTTGCTCGCGCCTTTTTGGTGTACCATCCCGCGAGATACGATGCGCGAAACAGCGGGATGACTTTCCATGAAGAACCAATGGCTGGAAGAGCTTGCCGGACGGCTGCGGCGCGTGAATGCGGAGATCGAGTCATGGCCGGGGAAGTATCCAGCCGATGCCCTGACCCGTGCGCCCGGGCCCGGAGCTTGGTCCGCAGTGGAATGCATGGACCACGTGGGGATTACCGCGAAACGTTATCATCGAAAGGCCGCCGAGGCGCTTCATGCAGCGACAGCCGGCAAAGCGGCCGCCCCGTTCGTGCCACGTTATTCGCTGATGGGACGGCTTGAACTGCTGGTGCTGAATCCGAAGGGCGGCATCAAGATGAAGGCCCCGTCCTCCCTCACTCCGGTGTTCAGCGGGAGCATCGAGGGAATCTCAAGGTGCGTGGACATTCACAACGAGTTTCTCTGTCTCATGGCCGAGTCCGACGGACTGGACCTTAATTGCATCCGGTTTTGGAACCCGATTGTACCTGTGCTTCGAATGAACCTTGGCGAAACTTTTCTCATCATGACTTTGCATGCAGAGCGGCACCTGGCCCAAGCGCGCCGTGCAATCGAAGCATCGCAAGGCTGAACCGTGTACGGGCGTCAAGGTCTTCAGGAACCCAGCGCCTGCCTTGGGCTGCTTGCAGCCTTGGCCCTTTCGAGAGCGGCTGTCGGTGTCAGGCGGTCGCGGGTAACGAGAATTGCGGCGGCGATGTTCCACTCCACCGACTCCAGGGCTTGTCTTGCAATGGGCTCATCGACGTATGAAAGCTCTGCGACGATGCGGGTAGCACGCTCCCGAAGCTTGGCGTTCACCGGCCGCATGCCGATCATTCGTCCCTCATGCACAAACCCCGCGAGGGCCATGCCGCCGGTGCTAATGATGTTGAGGGCGATCTTCGCGGCTGTGCCCGCCTTTAGGCGTGTGCTCCCCGCCAGCTGCTCCGCCCCGGTATCCAGAATCACCCGGTGCTGGGCTGGCGTGTGCGCCCTCGGGTTGGAGGTGACAAGCGCGGTGCGGGCTCCACGCTCGGCCGCGCGCGCCAGCGCACCCGCCACGTAGGGCGTGTTGCCCGAGGCCGCCACCCCAACAACGATATCCTCTGTTCCCGCACAAATGTAATCCATCGCTTCGGCGCCAGCTGCCCTATTGTCCTCGGCGCCCTCGATACTTCGCACAATGGCCTCGTCGCCACCCGCGATGATGCCTTGCACACGGTCGGAGTCGACGCCAAAGGTGGGCGGGCATTCCGAGGCATCGAGCACCCCCAGCCTGCCGCTCGTGCCCGCGCCAACATAGAGAATGCGCCCTCCGGCGCGGAGGGCGTCGCCCGCTGCCGACACCACGGCGGCCAGGGACGGCACCGCCGACAGGACCGAGCGGGCTGCTTCGACTCCGGACTCCGCCATGGCTTGGGCGATTTCTTCCGGAGACAGGGCGTCCAAGGTGCGGGACATGGTCGGCAGGGCTTCCGTAGCGGGCTGAGCGGGCGCAATCACGACGTTGGATTCGTTGATGCGCCACTCGGCGAGCCACGGCGGCAAGAGCTCTGGATGGGCAAGGGTCAAGACCGCGCGCGGCCCCCGAAGCGCGGGTCTGTCGAGATGCAGACGGGGTTCTTCCGCGAGCGCAACAACGAAACTTTCGACGTATCGGGGGCACGAACCAAACAATCCTCCGTGCCCGAAGACCGGCGCAGGGTGCTCTGACCCAAGTTTCCAGTAAGCAGCAAGGACCTGCCGTGCCAAGGCCCGGGCTTGCGTGTCGATGCAGGCTTCTGCGACGGCATCTCCCTTATCGGCCACTTCCACCACGGTTCGTGCGAGGGCAGCGATATCGCGTTTGCCGGCTGCTCCTGCCCACGCAATGAGGTCACTGGTGTGCTCGCCTCCGGTGGCTGTAAGGAGGGCCGACGCCAGGGCGGTCTCACTGCCCAGGTAATCCTCCGCATCCGCCACTGCCCGCAGTGCGGAGATTCCTATGGCATAGGCGCTACCTGCATCTCCGAACACATGGCCTCTTCCACCCACCTGTACCCAGTTACCATCACGACCAACGCCAACCACGTTAGAGCCAGTGCCGCCGATCGCCAAGAGGGCGGGCCCAGTCCCTGAATTTGCGTAGAGTATGGGGTATAGGTCCTCTGCCACCCGCGCGACGGATACGCGGAGTTCGGAGACCAAGCGGCGAGCCGCTTCCCGGCGGGCCTTGTCGTTGCAAGCCCCGGCCATGCCGACTAGCGCTACGGTTGCCTGACGGTCAATGCCATTGAGCAGGATGTCGGAGAGGCTGGCAAGCACGGCAATACTCGCGTCCCAGCCGTAGGCGGTGGGATTGCAGGGGCCGCCCTCGGCGGCCGCAAGTTCGTTGTCCTCCGCGTCAAACAAAGCCGCCAGCGTGTGCGTTGCCCCCGCTTCAAAGGCGATATAGTGCACGATGCTTCCTTCCCTTTGCCGGTCGTCGCGGCCAGAACTATTCCAGCAATCGGGATACGGGTGAAAGCCTGCCTTTGGCGATTAGACAGGGCCAGTAGGCAAAGACCGGAGTTGGCGATGGACGGCCCCCGGCGTATCCGGTCGAGCCTTGTGCACCCGCGGTCACCAGAGGAAAGATCTCCTGTGCGAATTTCTCGACGTCTTCCTTGGTGGGCGCGGCCACGCTGACGCGCAGCACCGTCTCGAGCAATCCCTCCGGCACCGGTAAGATTCCCGCTGCGCCCGCGCTCGCGCCCAGGCACTCGATGTTGGTCTTCGTGAACTGGCAGCCCGAGGTTTCCAGGCGCTGCAGGATGATCTCCCCGGAACGCTGCGCCTTGGCCAAGGCATTCCTGCCTATGATGGTCAGGTACGCCTGCGCCCAATACCCATCACGATAGGTGGCGCTTACCTTGTAGTACGGCGTCGGCGGTGCGCCCGACGCGTTCGATACCCGCACCCGGTCCTTGGCGATCTGTTCCAAGTGCAGCGCCGAGAAATCCACCTTGCAGTCCGGGCTGATGTAGTTGTGCGGGTCGCCGATTTCATAGATGAGTTGCTCGCTGACCGTTTCGATGGTAACGACTCCCCCCGTGCCCCCCGGCTTGGTGACCACGAAGGTTCCGTCCTCACTCATTTCGACGATGGGGAAGCCGATGTTTTCCGGGTCGGGCAGGTCGAGCCAATTCGTCGAGATGCCGCCACAGGCCTGGGCGCCGCACTCTAGCACGTGGCCCGCCACGGTGCCCGCGGCCAGCCGGTTCCAGTCGTCGGCGGCCCAGCCGAATTCCTTCATGCAGATGCCCAGCGTCAGGCTGGGGTCGGCCACGCGGCCCGTCACCACAATGTCCGTGCCCATCTCCAGCGCCTGCGCCACCGATCCCGCGCCAATGTAGGCGTTGGCCGTGTCTAGGCGGTCAGCCACGTCTGCCAGTGATTGCCCCGATTCCCAGTGTTTGAAGTCCGTGTTGCCCGCATCGGCCTTGAGCTGCGCCAGCACGTCGTCCCCCGTGACCAACCCCACGCGAAGATTCGATAACCCAGCCTCCGCGAGGGTCTTCTTCACGGCCTCCGCGCACCTTTCTGGATCCAGCCCGCCTGCGTTGCACACGATTTTCGTCTTGCCACCCCCGAGCCAGTGCGGGGTCATGCTCTTCACCACACCAATGAAATCTCGCGCATAGCCCGCATCGGGATTGCGCGAGCGCTGCAAGGCCATGATGCTCAAAGACACCTCGGCGAGGTAATCCAGCGTGAGATAGTCGAGTTGGGGATATTGCGCAACCAGGCGTGCAGGGGCGCTGGGGCTGTCACCCCAGAATCCCTGGGCATTGCCGATGGTGATGGTCTTGGACAAGGGTGGCTCCCTGAAATCTTTCGCGGAAAAGCGAGGTTGGAAAGAGGATATGTTAGCCCACGCTTGTGCGTAAATCGAACACGCGCCCCGAGAGGCTAGCGCGAATCACAGTCGTTCCTCTATCATGCGCGACCATGAAAGCTCTACTCCTTACTGACTATATGCGCCTTGAATACACCGACGTCCCCGAGCCCGAAGTCACGCCGGGGGAGGTGCTTATTGCCGTGCGTGCCTGCGGTATCTGTGGCAGCGACGTGCATGGGCTGGACGGCAGCACGGGCCGCCGTCGCCCGCCCATCATCATGGGCCATGAGGCCAGCGGGGTAATTGCCAGAGTCGGGGACGGTGTAACGGCATGGCGCGAGGGCGACCGCGTTACCTTCGATTCAACCATCTATTGTGGTGAGTGCGCCTATTGCCGTGCGGGGCGCATCAACCTCTGCGATAACCGTCGAGTGCTGGGTGTCTCCTGCGAGGACTATCGCAGGCACGGCGCCTTCGCCGAACTCGTCGCCGTGCCCGAGCGCGTACTCTATCGCCTTCCGGACAGCCTAGACTTCGAACATGCTGCTATGGCCGAGCCGGTAAGCATTGCCCTTCACGCCGTGGCCCGGGCGGGCGTAAAGCCCGGCGAGTCCGCCGCGGTCGTCGGTGCGGGAATGATCGGTCTGCTGATTGTGCGGGCGCTTCGACTGGTCGGTTGCCATCCCCTTATCGCGGTGGACGTGGACCCTGGCAAACTGGAAATGGCAAAGTCGATGGGCGCGACGCACACGGTCGATGCTTCAACTGGAGACGTCTCCAGCACCATCGTGTCGCTCAGCGAACACGGGGGCGTGGATCACGCCTTCGAGGCCGTCGGCATGAGCGCCACCGTGGCCACCGCCATGAAGGCCACTCGCAAAGGCGGCAGCGTCACCCTGGTCGGAAATCTCTCACCCCAGATCGATTTCGCCCTGCAATGCGCCGTCACCCGGGAACTCACGCTCTACGGTTCCTGCGCATCAAATGGCGAATATCCACAGTGCCTCGACCTAATAGCCTCGGGCGAGATCAACGTGAGACCTCTCATCTCCGCTACCGCCACCCTGTCGAACGGTGCTGCTTGGTTCTCCAGACTTTACAAGAAAGAACCTGGTCAGATGAAGGTGATTCTTCACCCGGAAGCATGAGGTCTCGAATTACACGACGTCGAGCAAGTTCACAGAATCTCTTTAACGATCGAGATGCTGAAGGCACGCTTCGCAAAATCAGCTTGATGTTAAATAAAAATACAAAAGAACATTTAGTATGCAAGAAAAACTAAGTCCAGTAACCTTAAAAGATATCGCGAAAGTGGTAGGCGTAACGCCTTCCACTGTAAGCGCCGTACTAAATAATGCTCCGAAAGCAGCGAGATATACGGAAGAAACGAAAACACGGATCCGGCAGACTGCAAGAAAACTAGGATATGTATCGAACCCGCTTGCACAGGCACTTCGCGGACACGCCACCAATCTGCTGGGTTTCGTTTCCTACACTGTTGATAGCAACTACTACGGACACATCCTCAATGCTATAGAGAAAACTGCCGATAAAGCGGGCTATCAAATCGTCGTCTCCAACATGCAAAAAGAACGTCAGCGACTCGATATCTGCATCCAGATGATGCTAAGACTTCGGGTGCGTGGCATTATATTGGGCAATATTGGTAACGCTATAGGCGATACACTAACAACACTAGTGCAGACATCTCCAGTACCAATGGTAAACCTTGGATCACCGGAGCCGGGTGTTAGTTTGCCCAGTGTAAACCTCGACAATACGGCTGCAAGTAAAATAATTCTGGACTATCTACTTAGTCTTCAACACAAAAACCTGCTCCTACTAGAAGGCCCACAAAACCTCAGCTATTTTCGGGAACGCAGCAGTTCCTTCTCGAAACACTTTCACGAAAAAATTAGACCCGGGCGAGGTACACTCGAGACAATTACCGTACCATCCCCCACAGATTTCGCCACAGCATATAGAACTATGAGTGAACGCATCGAAAAAGGCGTGAACTTCACCGCAATAGTCGGTGCCAATGACATCATAGCAATGGGCGCAATGCGCTCGCTTCTCGACCACGGTGTAAAAGTTCCAGAAACGGTTTCCATAGCCGGTATTGATGACATGCCGTGGTCCGGAGCGGATAGCGAAGGAGCGCGTCTCATGGGATATATAAAACCCTCCTTAACTTCACTCCGAGTTCCGGTTGCGAATATAGCGAGCATGAGCGCCGCAAAGCTGATTCAGCTCGTGGAGAATAAGGAGAACAAGGACTGGCGAACAAGTGAAAATGAACTATTACCTCCGGAACTTATAGTTCGCGAATCAACAGCACCGGCACGTGTAGCATAAAATTTTCGTAGCAAATGAAGCTAAGGTTTATGAAGAATCATGAAAGCTCATCTCATTCTAGGATCTGAGGGAATAGCAATCGAGAGCTACTGGGTTGTGAAGGAATGCTTTAGCGAGAGGAGCATTTTTTTCGTGAACCCCGTAGCTAAAGAAGATTCTGTAAACGTAGCCGGTGCGGCGATACCCATATTTAGGGATTGGAACTTTTCTCGCTCTAATTTGAAGACGGACTATTGCTTTACTGTTGGCATTGAGGATCCTGCAACCAAGAAAGATCTCGTAGAACAAGCCCTTTTCGCAGGAATCCAACCTGCAGCGCCGGTGGTTTCCCCTTCTGCCCTGCATAGGCCAGACGCCAAGTTAGGCGTAGGAACTGTCGGACATGCTCGTTGTTACATAAGCACCAACGTGACGGTTGGAGATTTCGTAACCCTCATGCCCATGGCAGGACTCGCTCACGATGTGACTGTTGGAAATTACGTTACCTGTGCACCTTTGAGCACCACTTGCGGGTACTCGATTCTAGAGGAAGGCGTTTACGTTGGTCAGGGCAGTAGCATTCGTGAGCGCACGGTCATTGCGCCATGGGTAACGATAAACATGCAGTCGAGCGTAGTGGCAAACATACTCGAACCAGGTAGCACCGTAGGTGGCGTACCTGCCCGCCCTGCTTAGTCGCGCAGGATTCGAAAGCCTTCAATGAAGTTATCTCTGCCACAGCAGAGCAACACTCAAATATGTGCAGTTAAATGATTCAAGAAGCATCATTGGTTCAGCATCCACCGCTCTAGTCGGGGAAAGTCATCTCCAACGGGACAAGCCGTTTCGCACTCCATGCAACCGGTAAATGCCGAATGACGCAAGACAACCAGTGCATGGAATAGACGCTGAATCTCGTCGCTTCCCATGACGTGCTCCTTCCTCTCTTCCGGAGCGAGCGATGCGAGCTTTCGCATATACGAAACGAGCGCTTCCGGTCCTGTAGGCTGGCATCGCTTGGCGCACGCATCGGCACGAAATGCCGCAATCGAATCGGCCAGAGTTTTGGCTTCACTAATTGCTGGAATGGCATCAACTGGACAAGCCCGAATGCAGCGCCCACATTTTTCAGCACCGATACAAAGCTGTGCATTAAGAGGTTGATCAGTCTTTACCCTGAGATTGGTCAGCACTCCCATCAACTTGACGCGTGGGCCAAACTGCGGTGTAATAAGCATACCGTTCAAACCCAATGTACCAAGTCCCGCATTAACTGCGGCTTGCCTTATCAGGGCCGACCCTTGGCCCGCCGGAGACGCGAATCCTGCAGGTTGCGTACGCGAGTCTGGAACTAACGTCGAAACCACTGTTGCTGAATGGCCCTTGGACTCGACGTGGTAGGCCAGCTTTGAAGCAACTTCCTCCAGGACAGCCAAACTGCGCCCAAGTGCATACTGCTGCACCGCAGAATTCTTGCAACCCGCAATTCCAATCGAAGTTCTACGCGCAAGTACGATCAGTGTTGTTAAGTGTGAGGTGTGGAGCGATGGCTTGTCGTAATCCGGCGCAGTTTCCTCAAGTTCCATCCAGTCTGCAAACCCAACGAGGTCAGCACCTAACTCTTGTGCAAACGCGCGAATATCATCCACGTTGAGGTTCATTTTCATCACGCTTGCAAGGGTTCATGTCGACGAAAGCTAAATGCCTGCTGTATTCGTGAACCCGATCCTGGGGAGGTCCAACGTGCTTCACGGAGTGAATACCATCTACAACAGTGTGTTCCACACGCCCCCCCGGAATATCCCACTTGCGATACGGAACGCTGAATAGAGTCCGGGCATCAGTTTTCCCTACTGGGCAAACGTACATGCATTCAAAGCATGCAGCATTTGCACCGCGCTTGGAATTGAGTGCGATCCAGAAGTCCCGCCAGTATTTATTTGCAAATACCTCTTGGATCGGCATGGGCTTTTCTGAATCAATCAGTAGCCTGATTACTCGAAATAGAGTTCTGATACTTAGCCGCATAGCGCCCTCGGAGCACTTATCTTGGTGCAAATCTCGATATGAGTTGACACTGGCGTCTGAATCAGCTTTAAGAGAAATGGCTTTGGTCGGACAAACTACGGCGCATCGTCCACACTTCATTCCCGGACAAAGGTCGGGAATACGACGATCGTAATGCACAACAGCATTGGTGAGCAATACGCCAATATAGACTCGTGACCCGTAGTCTGGGGTGAGAAAGTTCAAGTTCAGTCCGATATGCCCAAGTCCAGCAAACTCTGCAACATGCTTGAAATCCAGCAAACCCGCCCCAGAGCGTTTCAGATCTTCATCAATAAACTCTGGATGCAATGGAACGGCGATAAAGCCCTCTGACTCAAGCCAATCGGCAATATGGTGCGTGATATCGATAACAGCATCGAGGGCTAGATGCGAATTATATGATTGCGTATTAACATCTTGCAGGGACATCGAACCTGTAAGATTATGCTTCGTAAAGACAAGAATGCTGTTCATGCCCTCGGTAATGTGTGAAGGACGCTGACCGTTGGGCACGACGCTCGAATAATCGTCAACGCTTGCGAAGCCAATGGAATCGACACCGACATCCTTTGCAAACGCGACTATTCTCTCTTTGAAAGTCGCCGCTGAAGCCAACTTGCCCATGTAATTCTAGGCCTTTCATATGCGCCATTATGTTTAACCTCAACATCGACATCGGAGTAGACTCGCTGAACTGGCTCCGGTACGTCGCGTTGACGGTGCGGGGAATTCTTGATCTGTGGATAATTAGCTCCCACCGGGCATACTTCCATACAAGCGCTGCAGCCAGAAACTACCCCCTCTTTTACTGCCGTAATCTCATTGTACATCTCGCTCGCGGTACGATTGTAGATCCCCTCCCAAAGTTTTTCAGAAGTTGAACTCGATGCAATCTCCGCTGCCATCTCTTGAAAAACCCTATAACCGAACGGCTGACTGACCTTCACACATGCTTCTTCGTCTATTGAGCGATAATCAGATAGCGGCTGGCTAATTCTCGCCTTTCTAGGAATCGCATCCGCAGGACATACTGCAGCGCAGCGCCCACAAGCCTCGATTCCAGGGCACAGCTCTCTGTCCAACGGCTTTGCACGTGGAAAGCGGCACGTAGTAAGTACTCCGGCGAAGTGTAGCCTTGGACCGTGCTCGGGGGTCAGGACCATCATGTTCAATCCGAAGGTGCCCAAACCTGCAGCGACAGCGCCATAACGCAGCAGAGGGGAACCTTGACCGGCAGGTGCAACATTGGAGGGAGTCGCATATTCGAAATCGAAAGCCAGGGCAGAAACAGGTATCGCAACTTCGTCGAAACTCTCAAGGTAAGATGCCAACTTATTGCTGGCAGTATCTAGCAGCAGCATGCTGGCACCATTGATTAGTTGCTTGTTCCGGAGGTGTCGAGACCACGAGATGCCCGTCAAGATACG